>JAPOVQ010000035.1 GCA_026708035.1 Chloroflexota bacterium
GATCTTCAACCATGAGGTCGGAGACCGGCCGCGCCTGATGCTCGATCATGTGATGCTGGTACGGAAAGAATCGCCTGGCGCCCAATAGCCGCCCGGACGGAGAACCGACTATGCGAATCACCGACATTCGCTCGCTGCTGCACCATCCCGCACGGTTGACGTTGATCGAGGTTCACACCGACGCCGGAATCGTGGGGCTGGGATCCACGGGGTCGCCGCCGGGCATGATCGAGTCCATCATCGACGATCCCGGCGACGGCCTGCGTCAGCTTGTGGTGGGTGAGGATCCCGGCGACCCCGAGGCGCTTTGGCGGCGAATGGCTGAGCGATGGCCGGCCCAGCGCGGGCGCGCCGACCGCGGCGGTCTCCAGGCGAATGCAATGGGGGCCATCGACATGGCGGTGTGGGATATCGCCGGCAAGGCCGCCGGCAAGCCGGTGCACGAGTTGCTGGGCGGCGCTCGTCGCGACCGCGTGCTGGCCTATGGCTCAGCGTCCACGATGTTCTACGCCGCGAGCAAGAAGAGCGACGAAACGGCGCGGGAGCGCGAGCTGCGGCACAAGCCGCCGGAGGAGATCGCCCGCGAGTGCACCACGCTCCGCGAGCAGGGCTTCAGGGCGGTCAAGTTCGGCTGGGGCAACGACTTTGGCGACGAGGGGATGGCCAAGCTCGCCGCGGCCCGCGAGGCGCTGGGGCCAGATGTTCGGCTGAGCGTCGATTTCGGATGTCCCGCGTATTTCGATCCGTCCTGGAGTGTCGAGCAAGCGATCGAGGCTGCCCACAAGCTCGAGGCATACGACGTGTACTTCTTCGAGGAGGCGTTGCACCCACTGGACGTGGACGGCTTCGCCGAGGTAACGGCGGCCACGTCCGTCCACATCGCCACCGGGGAGAGCCTGACCACGACCGAGGAGTTCGAGCCGTTCATCCGGCAGCGCGCGCTCGACATCGTGCAGCCGGACGCGGCGCAGATGGGTATCACGCAGACGTTTCAGGTGGCGCGCGACGCCGAGGCCGCGGGCATGATGTGCGTGCCGCACGGCCCGTGGACGGTCTTCACCGTCACTTGCCACACGCAGATCCTGAGCGTGGCGGGCCTGGAACCCATGATCGAGTACCCGGCGCTGGTCAGCTATCGCGGCGAGGGCCTTGTCACGCAGCGAGCCACGGCGCTGGCCAACTACGAGTTGGTAGAGACGCCGCCGGAGCTGGTGGACGGGCACGTGGTGCTGCCGCAGGGACCGGGCTTGGGCCTCGGCAACTTCGTGCCGGAAGCCGTGGAGCGCTACCAGGCGCTCATGGAGGAAGCGGCGTCGATGTCTTGACGGCGCAGTCTTGATTCCGGCGCATTTGGCTCCGCAGCCGGCTCCCGCCGGCTCGCGTACCATCGCATCCGATCGCCTGCCCACCTGAGGCGCCATGCGCATCGCCACCGGCACCATTGCCCACGAATCCAGCACATTTACGCCGATTCCCACGCCATACGAAGCGTTCTCCGAAGGTTCGGCCCTTGGCATCGTGCGTGGCCAGGAGATCCTGGAGGCGCACCGCGACACCAATCGCGAGCCCGCCGGCTATCTGGACAGTGCCGAGGAGCACGGGTTCGAGCTCGTGGGGTTGCTGTGGACCGCGACGCAGCCGTCAGGCCCAATCGAGGCTTCGGCGTGGCGCCGCTTGAAGGGTGAGTTCGTCGAGCGCTTGCAGGCCGCGATGCCGGTCGACGGCGGGCTCTTCGACCTGCACGGCGCGATGGTCGCCGAGGGCGTGGAGGACGCCGAAGGCGATCTGCTCGAGGCCATCCGCGAGGTCATGGGACTCGACCGCCCGGTCTTCGTGACGCTCGACCTGCACTGCAACATCACGCCGCAGATGGTCGAGATGGCCGACGTCATCATCCCGTGCGACAACTTTCCGCACACCGACCTGCGCGAGCGTGGGCGCGAGGCCGCCGACCTGATCGTGCGCACCCTTCGAAGTGAGATTCGACCGACGATGAGCTGGACCCAGCTGCCGCAGCTCTGGGTGGCGGGGCAGTTCACCGGGCTGGAGCCGTTCAAATCGATCATCGGGCGGGCCCACGAGCTGGAGGCCCAACCGGGCATCCTCACGGCCTCGGTCGCGCCGGGATTCACGTGGGCCGACATCGAGCACGCCGGCTCCTCGGTGATCGTCATCGCGGACGGGGACCAGGCGCTGGCCGACCGCGAGTCGCGCGCGCTCGGCGAGTGGGTGTTCGCCCAGCGCGAGCACTTCGACGCGCATATGGTGAGCTTCGACGAGGCCGTGCAGTCCGCGCAGGCGATGAACAGCTGGCCGGCGGTGATCTCGGACCCGCAGGACAACCCCGGCGCGGGAACCCCCGGCGACTCCACCGGTATGCTGCGGGCGTTCCTCGAGGCCGACCTCCAGAACGCGCTGCTGGCGTGCGTGTGGGATCCCGAAGTGGCGGCGGCCGCGACGGCCGCCGGGGTAGGGGCGGAGCTGACCGTCGATGTGGGCGGCAAGTCGATCGCCACGCAGGGCGCGCCGGTGCCCATGACGGCGACGGTCGAGCACCTGTGGGACGGCAGATTCACGGTCGAGGGGCCGATGCATGCCGGAATCCTCGAGGACTATGGCCCGACGGCAGTGCTCCGTCGCGGCGGCGTGCACGTGGCCGTGATGACCGAGCGCAGCCAGATCTACGACCTGGAGCCGATTCGCAAGATGGGGTTCGACCCGGCCGCGCTGCGCTGGATCGGCCTCAAGTCCATCAATCACTTCCGGGCCGCGTTCGCGCGCGTCTCGGACAGCATTCACCGGGTCGAGTTTCCCAGCTGCCAGCCGCACGACGCCCGCAAGCTTCCCTATAGGCGCCTGCGAAGGCCCATCTGGCCGCTGGACGAGGACGCGAGGCTCTAGCCAGCGGACGACGACCGGCGATCCTCTCCGGGTTCCAGAAATGTCATTCCGAAACGAAGTGAGGAATCTAAGGACGCTGCGCCGTCTCCCCGCCCCTTAGATTTCTCGCTCCGCTCGAAATGACAGCTCAGTTCGTTTGCAAGCCAAGTGCTGGGGCAAAGGACTAGTTAGATCTTCTCCTCGCGGCGATCTCTCTCGATGAGGGCCGGATCGCGTTCGGACGGATCGCCGTAGCCGCCGCCGCCCGAGGTCTGCATGGAGATCACGTCGCCGGCGGCCATCGGCATGTTGGAGACCTTGTTCGGGAGCCGGCACTCGTCTTTGGAATCGGGGTTCAGCACGTAGCGACCCGACACGCCCGGCTCGCCGCCGAGCATGCCCAGTGGGGCGAACTTGTAGTGGTCGCCCAGCAAGTTCATCCGGGCGCCCTCGACCAGCACGCGGATGTCACGCCGCAGCCCCAACCCGCCCCGGAATTTTCCGGCCCCGCCGGTGCCCGGCAAGAGCGAATAGTGCTCCACGCGGAGGCGCGGATTCGACTCCACCACCTCGATCGGCGTTGTCGCCAGGTTGTGGACGTGGGCGCTGTAGGCATCCAATCCGTCTGCGGTGGGCCGCGCCCCCCAGCCGCCAACCTCGATTTCGAAGTGGACCCAGGGCGCGCCGGTGTCGGGGTCGAAGCCGCCGATGTTGCAGATGTTGCTCGCGCCGTAATAGCCGGCGGTGACCCGGTCGGGAATCGCCTGCACCAGCGCCTGCATCATGGCGTCCACGATCCGGTGGCAAGTGGTGACCCGGCTGGCCACCGGCGCCGGCGGTCCAGCATTCACCAGGGAGCGCTCCGGCGCCCGGACCGTGATCGCGCGGCGCCAGGCGTCGTTCTTGGGGATGTCCTCGCCGATGGTCGCCATGGCGACGTACATGACGCTGCTGCGCGTCATCTCCATCGTGGCGCTTACCGGGCCGGCGGGTTGCGGCGAGGTGCCGGCAAAGTCCACCTCCAGCGTGTCGCCGCGACGTGTGACGGTGGCCTCGATGCGCAGCGGGTCGTCCGTGATGCCGTCGTCGTCCACGTGGTCGACGCCGCGATAGGTGCCCTCGGGGATCAGCGCCAGCCGTTGCCGCACCTGGCGTTCGGTGCTGTCGAGGATCTCGGCCATGGCGGAGCGGGCCGTCGCGGGGCCGTACTCGTCGGCCAACGCATGCAGCGTCGCCTCGCCGAGCGAGGTGCAGGCCCACATGGCCGTCAGGTCGCCGCGCAGCTTCTCGGGTTCCCGGACGTTCAAACCGATGAGTTGCAGCAGCTCTTCGTTGACTTCGCCACCCCGAATGATCTTGCTGGGCGGAATGCGCAATCCTTCGTGATAGATCTCGGTGGCGGAGGCCAGATACCCGCCGGCCGCGCCACCGCCCGTGTCCAACATGTGGCCGATAGCGCCGGCAAATCCAATCAGCTCGCCGCCGCTAAACGCCGGCCGAAGCACGATGTAGTCCGGCAGGTGCTGGGCCTCACAGGCATAGGGATCGTTGAGGAGCACAACGTCGCCGGGCTGCCAGTCGTAGCCCGTCCGGATCAGATATCCCATGGGCGCGGACATGGTCATCATCTGGAACGGAATCTGCGACGACTGGGCCACCATGCGGCCTTCGACGTCGAATATGGCGGTTGAGTAATCCAGCACCTCGCGGATCACTGTCGAGAACGAGCTCTTCCAGAGCGTGACGGCCATTTGCTCCGCGCCGGCGACCAGCCGGTTGCGGATCAGCGCGAGAGTGATCGGGTCGACGGCGGCACTCATTCCGACAGAATCTCTAGCACGATGTCGCTCGTCGCGTGCACGTGGGCAGATGTTGCGGGCGGCACCACCAGCGTCGTCTGGTCTTGGATAACCAGGGCCGGACCGTCGATTTGGTCGTCGCGGCCAAGGCGTTCCCGCGCGTATACCGGCGCGTCGTGGGTCTCCCCGGCCCAGATCATCGACTGGACACCGAGTTGGCGCCGGGCCAGCGGCTCCGCTGGGAGTGCAAGTTCGGTTGCGCCGGGCCGAACCGTCCGGGCCGTGATGCTGGCACGCAGCGTGACCCACTCGATCGCGGCGTCTTCGTCACGATGCCCGTGCAGCCGGGCGTGTTCTCGATGGAACTCCCGATTCACCGCGTGCCGCAGGGCATCGCCAAACGCCGGCGGCTCTTCGAGCCACACCGGAACTTCGTATGCCTGGCCGCTGTAGCGGACATCGACGCCGAGACGCGCGATGATTGCCTGGTCCCTGAAGCCGGCATCGCGAAGCTCGTGCGCGCCCTGGTCGCGCATGTGGGCGAAGCGTCGCTCCACCTCGGGAAGCTCAAGATCGCTTTCGGCGCTGAGCATGGCCGTGGAGAAGTCGCGTCGAGCTTCGGCCACGAGCAGGCCGCGCGCCGATTGCACCCCGGCCTCCGGTGGAATCACGACCCGGCTGCAGCCGAGCTCGCGCGCGAGGTCCGCCGCGTGCATGGGGCCGGCCCCGCCGAACGCCACCATCGTGAATTCGCGCGGATCGTGACCACGCGCCACGGAGACAAGCTCCAACGCCCGTCCCATTTTCGCGCCCGCAAGTGCAAGGATGCCTTCCGCCGCGCCCTCGACGCTCATTCCCAGCGGGCCGGCGACGTATTTGGCCACCGCCCGCCGCGCGGCGCCAATGTCCAACTGGATATGTCCGCCGGCAAACCGATCGGGTCGCAGGCGTCCGAGCACGGCGTTGGCGTCGGTGGTTGTGGGACGCGCACCGCCGCGGCCGTAGCACGCCGGCCCCGGCTCCGCGCCGGCGCTGGCCGGACCCACATAGAGCGAGCCGCCGGCATCCACGCCGGCGATCGAGCCGCCGCCGGTGCCAATCTCGACAAGGTCGATCACTGGGGTGCGAAGCGGATAGCCGGTGCCGAAGCCTCCGTGCAGTCCCCCGCCGATCTCGTAGTCGTTGTTGATGGTCACGTGACCGTCGCGGATCAGCGTGGCCTTGGTGCTGGTGCCGCCCATGTCGAACGAGATGACGTTGGACGCCCCCAACCGCCGTCCGACCTCCGCGGCGGCGATCACCCCTGCCGCCGGTCCCGACTCGACGATCGAGGCCGGCTCGCGGGCCACGGTGGCGGCGGGGGCCATGCCGCCGCTGGATTGCATGACCGAGAGCGGGGCGCTGATGCCACGTGTGGTGAGCCGGGAGCCGATATCGCCGATGTACGTCGCGACTCGCGGCAGAACCGCCGCATGCACCGCCGCCGTGCTGAAGCGCTCATACTCGCGATACTCGCGGCACACGGCGTGGCTGGCGACCACCGGCAGGCGTGTCTCCCTCGCGATGACGGCGGCGGCTTCTCGCTCATGCTGCGGGTAGCTGTAGCTGTGCAGAAACGCCACCACGATCGCCTCAGCCCCCAGGTCCTTTAGCCGATGCGCGGCGCGCACCACGTCGGCCACGTGAAGGGGTTTAACGATTGAGCCGTCGGCGCCAATGCGTTCGCGCACCTCCAGCCGGTGCTCGCGCGCGATCAAGGTTGGAGGCTTTTCCAGGAATAGGTTGTAAAGATCGCGTCTTTGGTGACGCCCAATCTCCAGCACGTCGCGAAATCCCCGGGTCGTCACCAGGCCCAGCCGTGCCGTGGTTCCCTCGAGCACGGCGTTGGTGGCGACGGTAGTGGCGTGGACGATCTCGCGAATCTCCTGTTCGCCGGCGTCATCCTGCCAACGCTCGAGCACGTCCAGGAGACCTTCCGCCGGATTGGCCGGCGTGGTCAGGACCTTGGCCGACCACGTGCGCCCGTCGTCCGCGACGGCAAACAGGTCTGTGAATGTGCCGCCGATGTCGATGCCAACGCGAGTCAATCTGCTGCCCGCCGCCTGATGTCGCAAGGTGGGATTGTAGTCGCGACCCGCCTCCACGATGGCCGCCTATACTCGCCTCAGGCGACCCCTGGAGACCGTTTGTGATCGAGGTCATCGAGTCCGGTCTCGTCTACCGCAGCCCGGTTTCGCAGTCGCCGCCGCTGCATACGTGGCACCCGACGGCCGTCTTGCTCGATTCGGGTGAACTGGTGGCCGCCTTCGACATCGCCGACCATGCCGAGAGCCTGGACTACGCGACCTATATCGCCCGTTCGACCGATGAGGGGCGCACCTGGTCGGCGCCGGCCCGGATGTTTCTCGACTCCGTCCAGGGCCGGGTCACCAGCTTCGCGCGTATTGCTCGCGTGGGCCCAGGCGAGCTGATCGCGACCGGCGCTCGAGCCTACCGCCGACCCGACGACGACAGCCTGGTGAACCGCGACACGTTGGGATTCGTGCCGGTCGACCTGGTCATGCTGCGCAGTGCTGACGGCGGGCAATCCTGGAGCGGCCCGGAAACCATCGAGCCGCCACTGGACGGACCGTCGTTCGAGATTTGCCACGCGGTGATCGTGCTGCGCGACGGCCGTTGGCTTTGGCCCACGGCTACCTGGAAAGGCTGGGACGGCGACGCGCCAAACGGCATGAAGGCCATCGCGCTGGTCTCGTTCGACCAAGGTGCGTCCTGGCCAACCTACTTCGATGTCTTGGATCAATACGACCGCCACGTGTTTTCGTGGGAACAGTCCATCGTGGAGCTTCCCGACTCCCGGCTCTTGCAGGTCGCGTGGGCCTACGACGAGGTTTCGGGACACAGCGAACCGACGCCCTACGTGATCTCGGCGGATGGCTGGAAGTTTTCGGAGCCACGGGCCACGGGCTTGCGGGGGCAAACCACCAAACTGCACGTGTTGGTGGACGGCACGGTGCTGGCGCTCTACCGACGCGACGACCGTCCCGGGCTATGGGCCCAGCGGGTCCGCATCGATGGCGAAATGTGGATCAATTTGGAAGACCTGGCCGTCTGGCAGGGCGCGCCGTCGGGCATGGCGGGCGAGGGCACCGGCGCCGACGAGCTGGTGGATCTTCAATTCGGATTTCCACAGATGCTCTCATTGCCGAACGGCGACGTGTTTGCCGTCCTCTGGTGCCAGGAAGACGGCATCCGCAACATCCGCTGGTTCCGCCTTCGGGTC
Source organism: Chloroflexota bacterium (assembly GCA_026708035.1). Taxonomy (NCBI): domain Bacteria; kingdom Bacillati; phylum Chloroflexota; species Chloroflexota bacterium. The sequence goes on from JAPOVQ010000035.1 coordinate 7,963, forward strand.
ACCTAGTCCCGGGCTGGGATTCGGCTTACCGCTTTGGGCGCCTAGGCCGCTCCAGGGAATCCGCCCGTGCCGGAGACCGTGCGGCCAACTGTCACGCCAGGTGCACCACCGCATGCTTCCAGGCCGGAATCGTGATCTCAAACGCACCGTCGTTGACCGGAATCTCTGCCTTGGTGAGCAAGTTGCGCACGGAGTTGGGGCCGCGCTTGGGGCGGACGGCGACAGCGGCGGCGGAGCGCTCGAGGTTGAAGAGAAACGCCACCTCTCCGCCCATCGCCGATCCGCGGACCACCGGCACGACGCCCGAGCCCTCGATCGTCAGAGGCGCTTCAATTGAAGCCTCTTGCACGTGTGGCAGCACCAGGTCTGGGTGGCCGGCGTCGCCGAAGCCGGCCGACAGCGACAGCCCCCACCAGGTGAACCGTCCGTCGGCGCTGCGCACGGCCACCGTTTCGCCCTCGAGCGAGGCAATGGCCGTTGCGCCGTTCTTGGGCTCGAGGACGGCGTAGCCGCAAGGAGTGCTAATCGAAATGGTTCCAGCCGGCGCGTGTAGCACGTTTCGACCATCCATGATGTCCTGCTCGGTGATGGCGTTGAAGTCCGCCACTCGCACGCCGAATCGCTCGGCGAAGCCCTCCGGGGGGGCGTAGGACGATTGTCCATCGGCTGAATACAGCCCAAAGCTCCCGTCCGCCACGAGCTGTACATCCGGGTTGTCGCTGAGGGTCTGCTCGATGCGTCGGCGCAGCTCGTCGGTCATGAGCGCCGCGTTGGTCAGATGGATCAGGCGGTACGGCGACCAATCCATGCCGGGTGACACGATGTCGACCGGAATGCCGTTGGCCCAGAGCGTGCGGTGGACGCCGCGCACGTCGTCGAGATAGCGGTCGTCTTCGTCGTTATAGGAAAACAGCTCCTGTGACTCGGACTGATAGACGACGGCCACGTCCGCGGTGTCGCACGTGAGCGGCAGGTGGTCCTCCATGCCGGCCATCTGGCACAGCGCTTCGGTGGTGGATTGCCAGCGGGCGGTGGGCTGACCGTCCAGGGCGATGAGGTTGTAGCCGGGGGACTCGAAGCTGAAGTACTCGGGGCGATACTGCCAATACATGGCGCCCGCGCCGCCCGAGGCCAGGCACATCCACAGCAACATGGTGGGTTCCTCGGGCGCCGACTGCTTGCGCCAGGTCACGCCGCCGCGCGACATGCCCGAGTAGATCTCCTCATTCCACCAGCGGTTGTTCTTGCCGACGCTGCGTGACCAGTCGTAGCCGAAAGCCCGCTCCGACAGCTTGTACGGGTCTTCGGAAGTCAGCAGATTGTTGGAAGACATGGACATGCCCCAGCTGTCGGCGACGGGCGCGCACATAGTGTCTTGCGGTCTCGGGTACCAGGCGCCGTGGGAGCGCTTCTCGTGCACCGGGTCCACGTCATTGGCGACGTCCATGACCCACTGGAGATGGCCGGCCAGGTTCTCGTAGTGGAATTGCTTGTACAGCAGCATCTCGACGACATTCTGATTCGAGCGCGGCGGCTGCACGTCTTCCCATCGGCGATAGCGGCGGTGCACACGCGCGTTCAGCTCGTCGAGCGTGAAGCGCTCCTTGAGCCAGGCGTCGTAGCGCGCCAGCGTGCTGGGGCAATAGCACGGGAGGCCGTCGGACGTCTTGCTCCACGCTGCCGAGAGCGCGATGCCGTCCCAAAGGCCCCACACCAGCAGGGCCGGGTGGTCCTTGTATCGCCCGATCATGTGGCGCAAGAGATTCTCGCCGTATTCGCGCCACGCGGGATGGTCGTAGCAGTGGATCTGGCTGCCCTGGGGGTAGGCGGGGCTGGCGCTGGTCAGCGAGACGTGGTTGCGGTAGCTGACCACGCGCATGTCGGGGTGCTCGCGCGTCAGCCACTCCGGGCAGGCGCCGTGCGTGGCCAGCGGGAGGTCGAGCCACACCCGCAAGTCGTGCTTGTGCGCCAGATCGAAGAGCAGATCGATGTCGTCGGTCTCGTAGATGCCCGGGCGGGGTTCGAGATGGTTCCAATAGTTGAAGGTGCGAATGATGCGCATGCCACCGGCACGGATGCGGGCGAAGTCTTCGTCCCACAGCTCCGACTTGGGAACGGGCGCGCGGTAGTACTCCACGCCGACAGGAAACGGGACGCCGGGAATACCGAACTGGTTGTCGCTGGCCACGTCAACCCCTTGCTGGACGGCGCGTTCGCCGGCGGGTCGGCGAGACGATTCCGCGCTTGGCATGGTGGGGCGGCCGGCGCGGGCCGTCAAGGCGTGCGCCATGCGCCTGGTTCACGAATTGGCTGAGTCGCCATCACTTGACATAAATCTAGGGCGGGTGAAGCCGTGCATGCGCGATTGGCACGGGAGTCACGTTTTGGACCGGATGCCCGCAGGGGACGCGGCGCTAGCTCTTGAGCTGAAACACCGCCTCGACGGACAACGGGACGTTGCGCGGCATCGTGCCCACGCCCACTGCGGAGCGGACGCCCCGGCCTTCCGGCCCAAACACTTCACGCATCAGCTCGGAGCATCCGTTGACGACTTCGCCCGCCTGGTCCATGCCCGGCGCGGCGTTCACGTGTCCCAACATGCGCACGACCCCTTCGATGCGATCAAGCGAGCCGACGGCCCAGCGCGCGGCGGCCAGCAGGCCAATCCCCGCCGCCCGCGCCGCCTGTTTGGCCTCGGCGACCGAGTAGTCGGTGCCCACCTGCCCCGGACGCCAGGCCCCTCCCGGGGAGTGGCCCGAGACCCACACCAGGTCGCCCGTGACTACGGCCGGGATGTAAGGCGCGTCCGGAAGCGGCGGTGGCAGTTCCGGCAACTCGATACCCAAGGCGGCGAGGCGGTCCTCTGGCGACATGGTGACGCCCTTGACGGATCAGCAGCGCGGGATCAGTCTAGCGATATCGCCATCAGCCGCGAGGGCTGATGGCGGCTGCTAGCCCCCCAAGAGCAGGTCTGCGAGATTCCCGGCCCTGGAAGATTCTTCTCGATACATCTCCGTGTAGCCGCATTCGGCGCAAGACACCGCAATAAACCTCTTGCTTTGCATGTCGAAGAATCTGGAGTACTTGCCAGCAAGCCTCACGTCTTCTCGATCGCACATCCGACAATCGCATTTTGGGCACACGAAATCAGGTCTCACCATGACTTATCCTCGCCTCCCGCGCTCCCACGGTGACCGCTCGCCATCGTCTCGGGCAGTCTATCAGTGGTTTCGGCTATGCCTCCGCTCAGATTACCGGTCACGCTGGCCCTATCGTCCCCGCACCGCCTCGGTATTCCCTCACCCCACCGGCACTCTGACAAAAGGCCTGTTCCGTACTCGATACGTGCCCGGAATCCGGCTGCAACACGTCAAGGGCCGCACCACGCCGCCGCGGACAGGCTTTCCGCTTGCGTGAGGACGGGCTCGGCGAGCCACCTATCGCGGCGGGAGCCAACGCCTTCGTTTGTGTCGGACTGATGGGGCCTCAGGGACCCGGTAAATCGTGGGACTTCGGCCTGCGACTGCGTCCGGAGTCTCGCGTCGATGGAGCGCTGTCATGCCCACATCGGAAGGGCCGGCGCGACACCCTGCACTGAGTGCCTCAGCCATAGGATCGACTTAGGATACGCCCTCGTCCGAGTGGATGGTCATGCGCCGTCGCGTTCGACGATCTCAACGTCGAAGGCCATTTTGTTGTCGAACCATGCGACGCCTTCCTTCACCATTCCGATGATTAGGGAATATTGGCCGGGGTGTGTTGGCGTATCGATGGGACCGGAGAAGGTATACGCCGACCCGGGCACGACCGGGTCCCAGCGCGAAAAGCCATCCAGGTCAATGAAGAGCCGGTCTTCGAGCTGCTGAGGGGCGCTTGAAGGGGATGAACTGCTTTTCAGAGTCCACGAGTATCCCAAGCGATAGTTGCCATCCCATTCTTCGGACCCTCGATTTGTCGCTGAAGCAACGACGCGGACGGACTCGCCGGAGACAACGATCTGGGTGAGCTCGAACACCTGCACCTCGGTGTCCAAGACCGGGTTCCAAGCTGGGGCATCGAACGTCTCGGGCGGCCGCACGGTCACGGTCGCCCTCGCCAACTCGAATCCCTCGAACCCCAACACCAGTCGATAGGAACCGGGAACCTCAGGGGCGCTGAGTCTCACGGGGACCGCGACGGCTCCCGTTGCCGGGATAGCCGGCGGCGGCTGGAATTGAGCGACTCGGGTCAGCGGCGCCGAACCGGAACTCGGCTCCCAACGCACGTCGAGCTCGTAGGTACCCTGCGGGACCGGGCTTAGCCACGGTGTGGCGTTGGCGTTGAACAGGTTGAGAGGCGCGACCAGCTCTCGGCCTGCCGCAAGGTCGGCCAGAAACACTGTTCCCAGAATCGTGTCCCAGGACGACACGGGGCTGGTGTATCCCTGTTCCCCTAGACGGAGCACGACGAACCGCCCCACGTCGGTCCGCGACCCAGCGACCGGTATGTCCGCAAGAGCCCGCGTCCAAGCTCCCGGGCTGCCCTTGCGCATTTCATCGGTATTGAGAATGACCGTCCGAACTCCCAGGGCGTGGAGCGCTGCGTAGATTCGCGGAGCCTCGGTGTGATTCAGCCCGTTGACCAAGCCCGCCAGGTGCTCCTGAGTCGGCGGAATGTAGCCGTTGTATCCGTTCAGAAGCGGCAGCACCGAGCTCTCCGCGCTCCACGTCATATATCTCGACTTCGTTTCCGGATTCTTGAGAATCGGGACCACGATTGCCGGATCGCGCGGAATCGTCCGAAGATAGGCCCTTAGCTCACTCTCTTCCGGCTGCTGATGAAGGCTGAAGGACGGCCGGCCGGTGTCCAGAGCCAGGAGGACGACTGCCGCGGGTACTAGCAGCAGTCGCCACTGCCCGAAGCGACCGGCCAGAGACCAGATCGCCGCAAAGCCTATGCCGGCCAGGATGCTCAGCCCGAGGTGAACTCCCAAGGCCCAGCGGTTGACCGCCCGCAACGACTGGACGCCCGGAATATGCTCGAACACGAACGCATAGGGAAGCGAGATGTCGGTCAACTCCCCCTCCCAATGCAGTATCGGCCCAAGAGACAACACGAAGCATGTAGCTGCGATCAATGCCGCCAGGACTATGGCCATTCGTTGTCGCGTTTTCGCCACTGCATACACCAGACCTAGCGCCGCGAATACAGCGCCCATCAGGCCGGAAACAAAATATGGAGGATAGGAGGCGGCATCGGTCCAGAAGGCCGATTGAATCCACCATCCGCCTCCCCATGAGCTCAAATACTCCGGCAGCACACCGGACTGATTCACGGTCTCGTCAATACGTCGTATTGCGCTCCACGACAGATAGAACTGCAGGTATCCGAATCCAAGCAGCGCCGACAAGGCGAGAGCCGGCAAACCGCCCAAACTCAACGATCGTATGGCATGAAATCTGCCACTCTCGAAGCGACCCCACAGCAGGCTCACGAGAATGAACAACAGAAAAATCCAAGCCGCAAAGAACCCCCAGTAGATGGAAGTGGCAAATTGCAGGAACAACGACATCGTCGCGCCGAGAAAGTTCTTGCTGGGACTCTCTTTGAGGGCTCCAAACAAGTACCAGAGCATGAGCGGCGTCCACCACGCCATCAACAATTGATGATTGGGAATAAACAGCTGCGGCAGAATTGCAAAGCCGAAGACGGCTCCCGCAAACATCCCGGCCACCCAGCTGTCCGTAATTCGCCGCACGAGAAGGTGCATGGCCCAGCCATTGAAGACGAAGAGAGAGATGTACATGACGTTGAATCCGCCTGCGGGTCCCAGAATCCAGGCGGCGACGATGTAGACGGGAAGCGATCCCAAGAGGAGATCGCCAAAGAAGAGAGCGCCAGGCGTCAGATAGTAGAAATTGCCATTGAAGAAATTCGGAAGATCGTTGAAGATCGCGTAGCGTTGCCATTCCAAAAGTGCATGTATCAGGATTGGATCTGATCCGATGTATATCTTGTGTCCGGTCAGATTTGATGCGAGAGGCCATGTGAATATAAGCGTGGCAATCGCGAATACAATTGGTGGGATAAAACGAGCTCGATCAACGCCTCGCGCTTGATGTCTGGCGGGCGGCTGACGCTGGTTGACGGCGTTGATCAGGGGAGAGGATTCCAATTGGTTTGATGCGTGGATAGTAGCAGCGAGCAGATGCGGGACCGTGCGCTGACGGAAACCGCTCGACTCGGACAATGTGCGCGCCCGCGGTCCGCCGCATACATTGTCGACCATGCAGCGTCCGAATGTCCTGATCGTCACCACGCACGACACGGGACGGTTCGTTGAGCCGTACGGCGTCGCCACCGTGGAGACGCCAAACCTGAATCGCCTGGCGGCTGACGGCGTGCGGTTCAATGCCTACGCCACGGCGCCGCAGTGCTCGCCGAGCCGGGCGAGCCTGACGACCGGCCGCTATCCCCACGCCAACGGCACCATGGGGCTCACCCACGGCGAGCATCGCTGGGACCTGCACTCCCATGAGCGCACCATCCCGCAGATTCTGCGCACGGCCGGCTACCGCAGCGGCCACTGGGGCGTGGAGCACGCCGCGCGCGATCCTGACCGCATCGGCAACGACTTCTACGACGAGGGGCGCGAGATTGCATCGATCGTTGGCGGGATGGCCGCGTTCATCGACGCCGATACCGAGCGTCCGTTCGTGGTGCAGATTGGCCTCACCGAGACTCACCGCGTGAGCGATCACGGCTTCGGCGGCGCACCGTTCGATGCTAGGGGCATCACCGTGCCCGCCTATCTGCCGGATGCTCCGGACACGCGCACCGACCTGGCCGACTTTCAGGGCTGCGTCAGTCGAGCCGACGCGCAGGTTGGCCGAATCATCGCGGTGCTGGAAGAGCGCGAGCTGCTGGATGGGACGCTGGTGCTATTTGTGAGCGACCACGGCATCGCCTTTCCGCGGGCGAAGTGCACGCTCTATGACCCTGGAATTGAGATCTCACTCATTGCTCGCCTCCCGGGAACTCCGTTGAGCGGCGGTGTTGCACCTGACGGCATGGCCAGCATCATGGACGTCGTGCCGACCCTGATCGACTTGACCGGTGCCGAGGCCCCGGCCGATCTGCACGGCGCCTCGTTGCTGCCGCTGGCTGCCAGCGCGTCGCCGGGTCACGCCGAGTTGTTCGTGGAGAAGACCTATCACAGCTACTACGACCCCATGCGCGGCGTCCGGTCCGATGACTGGAAGTACATCCGAAACTTCGAGGCCGGGCTGGGTGTTGAGGTGCCGGCCGACGTTGCGGGTGGCGGTGCCTATCGTGACCTGGCCGGCCTGCTGGAACCGTCGGTGCACGCGCCTGCCGAGCTGTACGACCTGCGGTCCGATCCCAATGAACGGACCAATCTGGCCGGCCACACGGACTACGCAAGCATCGAGGCCGAGCTGGACGCCAAAGTGGCGAACTGGATGCGCGAGACCGGCGACCCGCTCGTCAATGGGCCGGTACCGTCACCGTTCTATCGTCGGGCTGTTCAAGGGCTCTTAGGCTAGGCGTGTGACCATGTCGGTGACGCCGGTCGCGACTGGGGACGTTGCCACTCGTGTGCGCAAGGTATAGCCGTCACTCGGATCCTCAAGTCCTCGCGGAGTTCTTCAAGTCGGCGCCGCTCGAGCCGGCTGTCGCGCCGCCGCCAAACTTCAACGTTGCGCCCACGCAGCAGTCGCTGGTGGTGCTGGATGATCCTCGACGCCTGCACGTCATGCGCTGGGGGCTCATTCCCGCGTGGGCCAAGCACGCGAGATTCGGCGCTCGCACCATCAATGCGCGCGCCGAGACGGTGGCTGACAAGCCGGCCTTCCGTGCAGCCTTTCGCGCGCGCCGCTGCCTGGTGCCGGCCGACGGCTTCTACGAATGGACAGGGCCCCGCAACAAGCGCCAGCCGCACTACATTCACCGTGCCGACGGCCACCCGCTGGCCATGGCCGGGCTCTGGGAGTGGCACGCTGAGTTCGGCCTGTCGTTCACGATCATTACCACGGCGCCCAGCACCTGGATGTCGGCCGTCCACAGCCGTATGCCGGCGATCCTCGAACAGGGCGACTGGGACGCCTGGCTCTCGGCCGGCGATGACGATCCGGGGTGGCAGGCGGCCCTGTTGCGACCGGCGGCGGAGCAGGTGCTGCGGAGGCACCCGGTCAGCCGCGACGTCAATGCCGTGGCCAGCAGCGGGCCCGAGCTGATCCAGCCCATTGCCGCGCCGGAGTCGCGCATGTCGCCAGACAAGGATTCGCAGCCGACGCTCTTTGGAGGCAACGGAAAACTTTGACCATCCAATGGCCTGGCACAGCACGATGGCACGTGGGCGCGGCGAGGCGCCGCGGCCGGCGTGAGGGGGAGGCAAATGCCTGATCTACGGTCCGAGCTTGCCGAGCAAGGCTACGTGATCATCAGGCGAACGATTCCGCCCGAGCGACTGGATGGGCTCCGGGCGACGTTCGAGGTCCTGGTGGGGCGGCAACTCGACCGATGGCGGCGCGAGCGGGACGCGGCGGGCCGGTGGCCGGACAGCTACTTTGCCCGTCAGCCGCGAGTCCTTATTCAGAGCGTGGTCGACGCGTCAACTGCCGAGGCGGTGGAGCTATGCCTGGAGGAGGGCACGCTGGGCGTGAGCCGTCGGCTGATGCAGGCGCCGCACGCCGCGCCGACGCTGATGTCCCTGATGTGCAACCCCTCGGAGGACCACGGGCCGGATCGCTGGCACCGCGATATCCGACCGGCGTCGCTCGCTCCGCTGGCTGGATTGCAGCACGACGCGCAAGCCAATGGACCGGCATATGTGCAGTGGAACATTCCGCTCTACGACGATGAGGTGCTGTGGGTGGTTCCCGGCAGCCACTGGCGCGTGAACACGGACGAGGAAAACCGCATTCTTGCGCGCGATGCTTCGGTGCCCCTGCCCGGCGGCATCCCCGCGGAGCTGAACGCAGGCGACGCCGTGGTGTACCTCAACACGATGCTGCACTGGGGCAGCGACTACAGCACCAGGCTGCGCCGCACGGTTCATCTCGGCTACCGAGCGTTTGGCGCCGCCATCTATCCGCACGCCCACGCGTTCAACTGGGACCTTGGCTTCACGAGCCGCCTGTCCGCCGACACGCGCCGACAGTTCGAGTTCTTTTTCGAGCTGCACGCATCCGAGCGGCGGGTGATTGAAGCGTTGCTTCGCGCGGCGCTCGAGCGGGATGCCGATGAGTTCCAGCGACAGTTGACGATTCTTCATCCCGGCGTCGAGGCTCGCATGGTGGCCCTGGTGCTGCTGTCCAAGCTCGTCCTGCGGCTCGCCGGCTTGGCCCGGACCGATCGTGCCGGATTCGATCGGCGCAAGGACATTGCGGAAGCCTTCTCCGCCGGCGAGATCGAGGCGATTGAGCGCCGGTTCGCCGCGCTGGATGCCGCGCTGCGCGCACCGGCCGACCACCTCGTGCCGGGCTTTCAGGACGGCCCGGCGGGCTACGCAAACAACGATATGCCGGCGGGATTTGGCGTCGACGAGTTCATCGCCGGTTGGGGCGCGGCCGCCTAGCCGGGTGACGCCGGTCCGATTCGCGTTTCGGCCGGCGTCCTACATGCCGGGAGCTACGTCCTCGTCCTCGCCTTGCTGCGTCGCGAAGAGGGATTGATAGCCCCCTGACCAGTCCGGAGGAATCTGGCAAGGGCGCGGATCGTGGTGGGCATATCGGGCCGGTTCGCCGCGCACGATTGTGCCGTAGAAACTCGACATAATTGGATTGTAGGTGTAGGTGAAGGCATCGGCGGAGGAGTAGGCATAGAGCAGCAGCGGCCGCCCGGTGTCCGATTGGTTCGGCGGCGATCCGTGAACGGTGCGGCAGTTGTGGATCGTCAGTGAACCCGCCGGTCCGGTCATGTATTCGACGTTCTCCAGGTCCAGGTTGGCCGCGTCGGCGTCGGAAAGCGCGCCGTTCCAGGTCCCGTCGTCGTTGTAGAGGTCGAAGAGCGGGCCGTTGTGGCTGCCCGGAAGGCCGCCGAGCGGTCCTTGATCCGGACCGCAGTCGTAGAGCAAGGTGCCGATCGTTGCCGGTGAGTAGTTCGTGTGCGGCCAGAACTGAACGTCCTGGTGCCACTTCACCTCTTCGCCGCCTTCCGCCCATTTAAAGTTTAGCTTCGAGTGGTGAAACTTCACGTGGGGCCCGACAACGTCCGCCGCCACGTCGGCCACGACTGAGTCCGACGCGAACTCCCAATATACGGGGTGTTGCTCGACGGGGCTTGTCAGGCGGCGCAGCCGGGGATTCTCGGCGGTGTGATCCGGCTCGAGGTCCCAGACTGCATCGGATTCCGTGATTTCGCGGCTCCGCTCAACAAAGTCATTCGTGACATCGCGCAGCCGCTCGATCCACTCGTCGGGCACGGCGTTCTCGACGATGACATAGCCCTTCTCGAAGTACGACTCGCGCTGAGCCTGGGTCAGCACGCGCGGCGGATGGGAGAGGATCTGCTCTGGCGTCATGTCGTAGCCTCCGAGGTTCGCGGACCCGTTGCCATCAGCGTATCTGAGTATCTCGAGATTCGCTCGTCGTGCGGAACGCTTCCCTCTCGGAAGGCACGGGACGCCGGTGCGGAGCCGTTCCGGCGTTGGTCGCAATCTGTGCGATCATCCCTAGCGCACTCCGGCATTCAGCCAAAACGCCTGCGATCTGAATGACAACGAACGGTTCAACAACCAGCGACATCACGCTGCAGCACGTCTCGTCGCAGCCAACCCTGGTCGTGCGCTTCAACTTCGGCGGTCGGGACGTGGCCGAGCTGATGGGCCACGCCCTGGATGCGGTGCAGGAGTATCTGACGCGCGCGCAAATGAGCCCCGTGGGCCCACCGTTCACGCGCTACCTGGCGATGACCGATGAGGTCAAGCGCGCCGAAACGGGATTCCCCGTGGAGTGGGCGATCGAAGGCGGCGACCTGGTCGTGGCGAGCCAGCTTCCCGCCGGACGAGTGGCCCGCATGATCCACACCGGGCCTTACGAGAACCTGATGGACGCGCACAACTCGATGGTGGATTGGATCCGGGATCGCGGCCTCACGCCGGCGGGCGGTCCCATCGAGATCTACCTCAACGATCCGTTCGACGTCGAGGATCCTTCGGAGTACCAGACCGAGATCATCTGGCCCATTGAGTGACGCGCGGCGGGTGGAGGCCGTTAGCCCCACGTCAGGCTGACACCCGCGCCTCAGGTCTCTAGACGGCGGGTACCACCACGGGCTCGACCTGGCCAGAGTCGATTGAGCGGTTCATGGCCAGCACGACTGCCAGACTGCGCATGCCGTCGGCATATGTGCTCAATATGCCGGAGGTGTCTCCCGTGCGTACCGCATCCAGGAACGTGACCATTTCCTGGTAGTGCATGAAGTCGGGCGGCGCGTCGAGCGGCGCGTCAGGCTTGCGCGAGCCGTCGCGGCCCAAGCTTGGGGCTCGAGGAAACGCGTCGTTGACGACGGTTCCTTCACCCTTCGGATCGCCGATGGTGCCGAATACGCCTGGTGCGTTTCCGGCGGGTTCCAGCTCCAGGTGGAAATCCGGGCCATTGAACTCGAACTTGGTGTACCCCCAGGGCGCCGCCCATGAATGCACCTGGTAGCCCACCGCACCGGATTCGAACTGGATCGTACTGACGGCGGTGTCCTCGACCGTAAAGCCAGGACCCTTGGGGCGCGCCACGTTGCTGCCGAACGCGTGGACACTCGTGATCTCACCGACGAGAAAGCGCATGAGATCGGCGTAATGGATGGCCTGGTCTAGCAAGGGGCCGCCCGAGCGAGCTTTGTCAAAAAACCACGGACGGAACCCGCCCGTGAGCGCCGGGGCGCTGAGATAGGTGCACAGCACAAGGCTTACTGTCCGGCCGGCGAGCAGCTCGCGCATTCGCTGAACCGGCGGCAAGTAGCGCATGTTGAATCCGGCCATGCACACGATGCCGCTGTCGCGCACGATGTGGGCCACGGCCTGTGCGTGCTCCAGGGAATCTGCCGGCGGCTTCTCACAGAAGACCGCGACATCTCGCTCAGCCGCCCGCTCGAACACTTGGCGTCGGATCCCCGGCGGCACGCAGATGAGCACGGCGTCCAGCCCGCGCTCCGCATCGAACATGGCGTCGACCGACGGGTATGTGCTGGCGCCGGCCCGGCTTGCCAGCTTGGTGGCTTGGGCGTCGTCGGCATCACATACGGCGACGACGCGATTTCCGGGAATGAACTCCAGGTTTGAGTAGTGGCGCCTGCCAATGCTTCCGGCGCCAATGATGCCGATTGCGAGTTCGTCGGATGGCGTCATGTCAGTACTCCTAGCCGCGAGGCACGCCGGCTTCGCGGAATGCGCCGTCCAAGGTGGCATAGGCGAATTCAGCGGCGGCCACGGGGAGGTAGGCCGGCTTGTTCCAGACCATGCCACTCACCTCCAAGGTGATGAAATCGTCCCAGCCGGCCTCATGCATGGCCCGCACATAGCCGGTCGTGTCCAGCTCGCCTTGGCCGAGCAGCAGCAGGTCGAGGCTGCCGTCGTCGTAGACGCGCGTGTCCGTGACATGGGTATGCCCGGTGATCGGCACCAGCGCCGGCACCGCCTCTTCGACCGTCTCGCCGGCAAGAAAGAAGTGCACCATGTCGAAGTGCAGCTTGACCCGGTCGTGGCCGATCTGGTCGATCAGCCACAGCGCGCGGGTGGTGCGGTCGACGGCGGCGCCGGAGTGGGCCTCGATCGCGAGGTGGAAGCCCTCACGCTCGGCGAGCTCCCCGTACTCCCGACCCGCCGCGGCCAGCGAGTCGCGGATCTTGAGCCATTCGTAGTCCCTTCCGCCAATGCCGAATGCCAGTACCGGCTCGCGGTCGGGAACGAAGTCTCGCACCAGGCCATTGAGCTCGCGAGCGAATTCGAAGTTCGCGGCGTGCTTGGCGGCCTCTGTTTCATGCACGTGAAGGGCCGTGGCGAACGAGGCCGGCACGCCCATGTCGTGATCGGCGAGCAATCCACGAATAGCTGCGCGCCGGTTCGGAGTCATCGCCTCCGGCAGCGAACCGACGTGGCGCGGCCCAGTGCAAATCTCGACGCCGTCGTAGCCGATGTTCGCCAGGATCGGGATGGCGTCCTCGAGCGTGTGCTTCGGCATGGCATAGGTTCCGTAGGCAATCTTCATGTGCTGGAGCTCCGTGTGACTGGGCCGGTGGCCCGGCGGCTGCCGTCGCTTCCGGAGCGAAGGCAGAGAGATTGGATGGCTGTCTTTCGGATCAACGCCGGCAATCTTCGCATCAGGACGCGGTGTGGTTGTTCAGTGGCCGGCGCGCCGCGTCCACGAACTCCTGCCAGCCGCTGGCTTCCCACTCACGCCGGCGCTCATTGATGCCCTCGATGAGGGACTCGCGCGTGAATTCGTCGGCAACCAGGCGCGTAGTCTCGATGTAGCGCACCAAGCGGTCGAGCTCGCGGCCGATGGATGAGCGGGCCAGCTCGACAATTGCCTCGATGTCCGCGCTCGCTCCATCCTTGCGCCGCAGCTTGCCCGCACGTTTGCGAAACGTCTCGATCCAGGGAAGTGGCACTTCGCCCTCGTTCACGATGAGCTCGGCGAAACGATGTCGCTCTTCGATTTGGCTTGCTGCCCGCCGCACCATCCACAGCGACCAGAGAATGACGCCCGTGCACACGAGGGCGATAAGGAAGCCCAGCGGGATTACCAACTGCAGCAAAGACACCGACTCGGCCTGCCGCCTGCCTAACTCACGCCGCCGAGGCCGCGCAGCAGCTGGGCAGGTGGACTCAAGCGGTTACGCCGCGAAGGTCTAGCTCCTCGGCAAAGTGGCAGGCAGATTCGTGTCCCTCGCCAACCACGCGCAACTCAGGGGTTTCCTCGCGGCATCGGTCTTGAGCGTAGCGGCAGCGCGGGTGGAAATAGCATCCGCTCGGTGGGTCCGCGGGGTCGGCCACCTCGCCCTCCAGCGTAATCTCTTCGAGCTTCCGCTTCGGGTCGGGCAGCGGCACCGCCGACATGAGGGCCTCGGTGTAGGGGTGCTTGGGGTTGCTGAAGAGTTCTTCGGTCGAGGCGTGCTCAACGACCTTGCCGACGTACATCACCGCCACTTCGTCGGAGATGTGCTCGACGACGCTCAGGTCGTGAGCGATGAACAGGTAGGCGATGCCGAACTCTTCCTGCAGCTCTTCCAGCAGGTTGATGATCTGCGCCTGGACCGAGACGTCGAGTGCCGAGACGGCTTCGTCACAGATGATGACCTTCGGGTTCAAGGCCAAGGCGCGAGCAATTCCGATGCGCTGGCGCTGCCCGCCGCTGAACGCGTGTGGATAACGCTTGAGGTAGCGGATGTCCAGACCGACCACCTCGAGCAGCTCGCTCACGCGAGTCTCGAGCTCGCGGCCGCGCGCCACATTGTGAATCCGGAGCGGCTCACCCACGATGTCCAGCACGGTTTTTCGGGGATCGAGGCTGGAATAAGGATCCTGGAAGACCATCTGCAGGTTGCGACGGTACTCGCGCAACTCGCGGGAGCCGAGCTCCGTCAGCTCCGTATCCTGGTTGTCGACTTGCATGCGAACGCTGCCGTCGGTGGGCTCGATGGCGCGCACCACGCAACGGCCGAGCGTGGTCTTGCCGCATCCCGATTCGCCCACGAGACCGAGCGTCTTCCCCTCGGCTATCGAAAGGCTGACGTCGTCAACGGCGCGGACGTATCCAACGACTCGCCGCAACAGGCCCCTCTCAATGGGGAAGTACTTCTTGAGCCCCTCGATCTCGAGAATGGTGTTGGCGGCTTGCCCGTTGGATGTCTCTGTCGACATGGACTGGGTTGAGTCGCTCTGCATATCTTGCTCGCTACTCATAGAGCACACACCGTACGTGGTGGCCCGGCGACGTTTCGAGCATGTCCGGCACCTTGGCGTCGCAGCGGCCGGGGATGAACTTGGGACAGCGAGAAGAAAAGCCGCATTCCTCGGGCGGATTCAGCGGCACCGGCACGGTTCCGGCAATGGAGCTGAGGCGCTCGCCGCGCGTCAATCCGATCCGCGGAATCGATTCCATGAGCGCTTGCGTGTATGGGTGTTGCGGCTCGCCGAAGATCGCTTCGACCGAGCCCTGCTCGACGACACGCCCGAGGTACATCACGACCATCTGGTCGGCCATGTTCGCGATCACGCCGAGGTTGTGCGTGATGAACATGATCGACATGCCCATTTCCTTCTGAAGGTCCTGCATCAGACGCAGGATCTGGGCTTGGATGGTTACGTCCAGCGCGGTGGTGGGCTCGTCGGCGATGAGCAGCTTGGGTCGCAGCACCAGCGCCATGGCAATCATGGCTCGCTGACGCATGCCGCCGGACAACTCATGCGGCAGTGCGTCGACGCGCCGCTCGGCCTCCGGGATGCCCACCTGGCTCAGTACCTCAATGGCGCGCTCACGGGCAGCCTGCTTCGGTACGTTTTCGTGCACCAGGATGGCTTCCATGATCTGGTTGCCCACGCTGTGCACGGGCGAGAACGCCGTCATCGGCTCCTGGAAGATCATGGCGATATCGCGCCCGCGAACGTCGCGGATTTCCCGCCCGGACGGATGGAGCGACGCGAGATCAACGGTTTCGCCGTTGCGCCGCAACCAGATGTTGCCTTCGGTTTCGCCGGGCTTGGGCACGATGCGAAGAATCGACTGGCCGGTGACGCTCTTGCCGCAGCCGGACTCGCCGACGATTCCAAGTGTCTCGTTGCGCCGAATGGCGAACGAGACGCCGTCAACGGCCTTCAGCGTTCCTTCATCCAATTCGAAGTACGTGCGGACATCGTTCAGCTCGAGAATGACGTCTTCGTCCGTGAGCGCCCCTGATTCGGGCGCGGCGACGGTTGCTTGTTCTTCTGTCATGGCTCCCCTATCGGTACGGGTCCGCGGCGTCCCGTAGTCCGTCGCCCAGGAAGTTGAACAGCAGCACGGCGAGGATCACAAACACTCCCGGGATCATGAGCCAGGGGAAGACCGCGATCACGCTCACGTTCTGCGCGTCTTGCATCAGCGTGCCCCAGCTCACGGCGGGAGCGCGGATGCCCAAGCGCAGGAAGCTGAGCGTGGTTTCGGCCAGGATCATGCTCGGCACTGCCAGAGTCAGATGCACAATCAGGAAGCTCATGAAGCCGGGCACGAGGTGATCAAACAGCACGCGCATGTTGCCGGCGCCGGCCACGCGTGCCGCCATCACATAGTCGTTCTCACGCAACTCGAGGATCTTGCCACGCACAACCCGGGCCAGGCCTGCCCAACTGACCACCGACAGCACAACCGTGATCGCGAAATAGGTCTGCAGCGGCGACCAGGTAATCGGCACCGCGGCGCTCAGCGACATCCAGAGCGGAATGGTTGGCACCGAAATCACGAACTCGATGAACCGCTGGATCAGCAGGTCAACGGTGCCGCCGAAATAGCCGGAAACGCCGCCGATGATGATTCCCAGCACGAAGCTGAGGACGACGCCAACCAGCCCGATCGAAAGGCTGATGCGGGCCGCGGCAAGGGTCCGCGAGAACACGTCACGCCCCAACTCATCGGTGCCGAAGAGGTGAATTGTCGTCCCCTCTACGCCAAAGAAGTGGCGATCCCACTCGAAGAGGCCCCAAAATTTGTAGGGTGCGCTCTGCGTGAACAGACCGATGGGACGGACTTGCTCGGGGTCCTCTTCAAACGTTCGTTTGAACGACACTGGGTCGACAATCGCCTTCGTGCCGTAAAGGAATGGCATCTGCCATGTCCCGTTGCTATCGATGACGTGAATGCGGGTCGGCGGAGAGGACAGCTTGTCGTGCCGGTCCGTGAAGTCGTAGGGGATCCAGAAGTCATAGGTGATGGCGAAGAAGTAGCCGAGTAGCAACAGCACGCCGCTGAGATAGCCCAAACGGTGGCGGCGGAACTTGCGCCACATGAGCTGCCATTGCGAGGCGACGTAGTACTGCTCTTCCTCGGTGAATTCACGGACTGATATTCCGGCTCCCGAGGTGGTCGTGGGTTCGTAGGAGGTTGTTGCCATTGGTTAGGCCGCCACGGCGCGTTCTTGGCGAATCCGCGGATCCACCACCGCCAGAAGAATGTCGGAAAGGAATGTTCCAAAGATGACGAGCGCGCCCTCGACCATGACGATGCTGCCGGCGAGGAACATGTCCTGCGCCCGGAGGGCCGTTAGCAAGACGGGGCCGGTCATCGGCAGGCTGAGCACGATGGCGACGACGGCGTTGCCGCCGAAGATGCCCGGCAGAATGTAGGCCGTGCTGCTCACGATGGGGTTCAGGGCCAGCCGGACGGGGTACTTGAACAGCAGCTTGCGCTCGGATACGCCGCGTGCGCGTGCCGTGATCACATACTGCTTGCCAAGCTCGTCGAGCAGCACGCCGCGCATCACGCGTATGGTGCCGGCGGTTCCGGCGGTGCCGAGAACCACAACCGGCACGATTAAGTGCTGCAACATGTCGATGACTTTTTCAATGCTCCAAGGCGCCAGCGCGTACTCGGTCGAAAAGAGACCACCGGCGCTGATATCGAAGAATTCATTCAACGCCCACATCAAAAGGAGGGCGAGCATGAAATTAGGCACTGCCAATCCAATGAACCCGATGGCGGTGAAGAAATAGTCGCCCGGTCGGTACTGGTGCGTCGCCGAGTAGATTCCGATCGGGATGGCGACCGCGTAGGTGAAAATGAGCGCCCCGGTCGATAAGAGGATCGTGAAGGGGAGCACTTCGGCAAGAATCTTGGTTACCGGCTGCTCGGCGGCGCGCCAACTGCCGAAGGAACGACCCAGATCGCCCACCACGAAGCGGCCCGCCCAGTAGAAGTACTGCTCGATGGGCGTGCGGTCGAGGCCGTAGTAGAGCTTGAGGGACTCGATCTCCTCACGCTCGAGGAACGTCCCAGCCTGCTCCTGGCCGGCGATGTAGTTGGTGAGGAAGTCTCCCGGCGGGAGCTGGATGACGATGAAGACCACCACACTCAGCAGCCACCATCCGACGACCATGAACAGGAACCGTCGGACCAGATATGCCCTCATGCGTTGCGTCCCTCTCTGACGCCCAACCTCAACTCGCCAGCGTTTCCGTCAACTCGATCCGGTCGTGGCGCTCGCCACCGTAGCGCAAACTCCACGACCGTTGCCACCGGGAGCCGCCGACTGGATGGCCGGCGGCTCCCGGCGACCTTAGGTCGCGACTATGCGTCCGGGATGAACCACTGGAACGCGCGATAGGGCTTCGTGAAGTTGGCCCCAGCGCCGAACCACAGGTTCTCCTCGTCGTCCGGGAAGTTCTTCACCCGGTTGTTGATGATCACCGGCTGCGGGGCAAGCCCCACGGTGCCGATCACCGTCAACTGCTCCGCCTGCCACCCGAAGTACTGCCGACCGAGGTCGTCGTACTCCGCGGTGCCCGGCGCTGCCAGCTGCCAGGCGAACTTCAACTCGGCGTTGTCCTTGATCGCCTGCGGCGGCTCCGCGCCCTCGGCGCCGTCCGTGGCAAACCATCGGGTCCAACCGCCGGCCCAAACGGCTCGCTTGCCCTTGTAGCCCCAGACCCACGGGACCCAGCGGGTGAAGTACCCGGCGGCTTCCGTGTGCTCGGTACCGATCATGATCTCGGTGAGCTGGTCCAAGCGCTCCTCGTAGAGCGGGCGCTCCATCTGGTTCCACTGGGTGTCGAGACCGACGTCACGCCAGTTCTCGGCCACCAGCTCGGCGATCGCGTCCTTCGGGCCTTCCTGGTCACCGATCTCGAAGATCAGCGTCAGGCGCTCGCCGTCCGGTCGCAGGCGCCAGCCTTCGCCGTCACGCTGGTCCAGCCCAATGCCGTCCAGCAACTCGTTGGCCTTGGCCTGGTCGAACTCGGTGTGGATCGTGCCCCAGTGGTCCTCGTAGAACGTGTAGCTCGGGAGGATCGTGCCCTGGAACGGCGTCGCCAGACCGAAGAACACCGCGTCGTTGATGGCGTCGCGGTCGATGGCCACCGAGAGCGCGATACGGAAGTCGAGCTCCTGGAAGATCTCGGCAACCGCCGCGTCCTTGTACGTCCAGTTGGGCTGGAGCGCCAAGGCCGAGCTTCGGAGCGCCTTGCTGATCAGCGTCCGGTAGTTGCCCGATCCCTCCTTGTCGCGGTACAGCGGCATGTTGTTGAAGTCGAGCTCGAACTGCCCGAAGTCAAGGTCGCCGTTGGTGATACGGAGCTGGTAGACCTCCTTGTCGGAGTACAACTCGTAGTTCAGACCGTCCACGTAGGGAAGCTGGTTCCCCTCGGTGTCGACGATGTGGTAGTACGGGTTGCGGTCCAGCGAGGCTCGGTCCGCCGAGTGGGCGGTGAGCGTCCACGGCGCCAGCACCGGGCGGTTCACCGCATGCTCGGTAAACCAGGTCTGGTGCGCGCCCCAGCGCATCTTGGCCTTGAAGAGCTGCGTCCAGTCGTCGAACCCCTCGTCGGTCGCCATCTTCGGGGCGTCCGCGTTGAAGTCCGCGTGGTACTGCTCCATGTAGTGCGACGACAGGTAGAACCCGCGCTCGCTACCACCACGGCCCAGCCGGTCCAGCAGGATCGGCACGGGGTCCGGGTAGGAGATCTCCACCGTCAGCTCGTCGGGCGTCTCGACCTTCGGCGGCTTGCCGTTGATCTTGGGGCCCGGGCCGGACGGCGAAAGCTCTTCGTTCACCATGTAGTTGTCGTAGTGCCACTGGAAGTTGGCGGACGTGAACGGCGCCCCGTCCGACCACTTGTGGCCCTTGCGCAACTCGTAGACAACGGTGGTGCCGTCGGAGCTCACGTGGTGGCTCTTGACGGCGTCGTTGACCAGCGCGGTGCCCTCCATGTTGTAGGCCACGGCGTCGGTGCGGTTGGCGTTGCCAATGTCCACCGAAATCGCCACGCTGGCCCAGTTCGTGCGGCCACCGTAGTTGCCGATCGCTTCCCACGGCTGCCAGATCAGCGGCTCGTCGGGCAGGCGCTCTTCAACCGGCGGAAGATCGCCCGCGGCAACCATGTCGGCCAGCGCCGGCGCTTCCTTGTAGTCCTTGCCCAGCTCATACGTCATGCCCGTGTTGCGGTCGTGCTCGGGCATCATGCTGGGCGCTTCGGTCATGGCGGCGGTCGGCGCCTCGGTCGGCGCGGCGGTCGGGGCCGCGGTCGGGGCGGCAGTCGGGGCCGCCGTCGGGGCCGGCGTTGCCGGCGCCGCGGTCGCCTCGGCTACCTCGTCCTCAGCTTCGCCACAGGCGGCCAGCACGCCAACGGCGGCGGCCCCCGCGGTCACGGCGAGCATTCGCCGTCTACTTAGCAACAGGTCCTTCGTCATCCTCTCCCCCTTCTGGTCTCTACGGTCCCTTGGCGACACTCCGGTCGCCGATTCGGCGCTCAGCGTGGCGCCAACGAACAACTGACGCACGCATGTCCTCTGCTCCCACGCGCGCCGAATCTAGAGATACGCGAACTTGCCACAGTCTGAATGGATGGCATCGCGAACGTCACGCCGAATATTGCCATATGCAACCGGCGCTGTCTGCCCCCACTCGCGCGCCCGCGTTCACGAGCGCACTTCCGTCGAACTCCACCTGCTGGAAAAGCCTCCCTCGCGTGCACAGCGCTAACTGTTACGCAGCGGCCCAACCGGCCCTTTGGCGGTTCGGGTGCCGACGATACCCGTTCGCGAATTCGCATGTCAACGGCGTGAGATGCCGGGCGGTGGCGACCCAGTCGTGTCTGGCGATCGCCGGGTCAGAGGAGCTGCGGCGGTGCAAGCATCGCCGCGATGATCGTCAAAATGAAGATGCCGAGCGTGATGCGGGCACTGATACCACCCGCAGGCCCGACGACGCACCGCCAGAATCGTGGTTGAGGCCCGTGCGGCCCGCGCCAAACAAGAATGACCGGCAGTACCCACAGAAAAGCGATGTGCGTAGCCACCTCGCCGATCAACCACCAGTGTCGTGGCTGTAGCTCCAGCAACCCTTCGAGAAAGCGCCGGTGCGACGTGATCCGCATGGCGAGGTCTTTCCCAAATCGTGTCGGTTCGCCGCTTACTCGGGCCGAACCTTCGGCGATCACGGTGCCGTCGGCCAGGCCCAGGAAAACGTAGGGCAATGGACCGCTGAGGACGCCAACGGCCAGGGTGAACGCCTTCCCGCGACTGTCGGGGATCGGCTCGAAATGAAACGCGGCGGTTGCGTCGCTGAAACGTCGTGCCTCGATCGTCGCCCGGCTCTCGCGCACCGGCCGCACCGAGCCCTCGGGTGTCAGCCGGGCGAAAATCTCGGCGCGCCCGGGCGCGCCATCAACGTAGGCCCAGACATCAATGCGATGGAGGAGGTCATGGCTCGCGCGGAATCGTTGCTCGACCAGCGAGACGGGGCCGGTGTAGGCAATCTGGATCGGAGGCTCGGAGCGCCTGTCGTCGGAGAGGTGCTGCGCAAACAGCAGAAACGCGCCGGCGACTAGAAGCAAGTCGATGAGAGCCAGGACCCAACGCCGACGAGTCGGATTGACCCGACCGATGCCGGGTCGCGCCACCAAGGTCTCGATGAGCACCACGATCAGGACGGCGGCACCCATGGTTTCCGCCCCTTCTTCGAGGTATTGCGACCAGGCAAGGGGCTTATAGCGGAACACTTCGATGTCTTGGACAACGGCTCCGATGAGCAGGGCACTTGCCAGCCCCACCAGCAGCTGCCGTTCTGGATGCCCGCGCTGCGCGGTCCATAGGGTCCACCCCGCCGCCAGCAGCGGAACGGCAATCAGTGGCGCAATCGCGACCACCCAACGATTCAACGGGTGCACCATGTGAAGCCACGTCAGCTCTGCCGTCAGGTCGTAGCCCAAGGCGTCCTTCCGATTGGCGACATCTTCGTAGGCGACGAGCGACGCCACGAGCGTCAGGCAGAGCCAACCGACGACGTGCAGCCAGCGTCGCGACTCAGGTGGGCGGGGGCGAATCAGTTGTGCCAGTCCAAGAACAGCGACAGCCCCCCACAGGACTGCGGAGTACGTGTTGGCCCACGCCCACTCATTGTCGGCCCAGAGGTGTTTAATCCACTCTGGTTCCGGATTCAGCAACGCGAGATGACGCGAACCAGCGGCCGGCAGCAAGACCAGAGCAAAACTGACCGCCAGAAACGACGCCAGCAGGCGGGCGCGGATGCGCGGGCTACGCCACCACCCGAGCGGGGCTACGATGAGATGAAGCCCACGATGGACGCAGTTATCCCAATGGTAGTGAGCAACACTGGGGTCGTCGTGTGAGCAGCGAAGTCTTCAACTGAGCGAAGTCCGTACGGCGAGCGATGGACTCGAAATGCGTATCAATGACCGCACGCCGATTGTCGATACGCCGCAGTTCCCGTTCGGTGCCTGCAGTCCTGGTCGTGGCGGCTAAGCATTCGCTAGTCGGAGTTGGCGCCCAGCGGGCCTTGCGGCCAGCGGCGACATGCGGTGAATTGGGCGTCGCGTTCGCGGTTTCCGCGCCCACGTCCAATGCGGCCTTGGGATCGGCCTTGGCGATGATGCGCTGGATCATTCCGTGGGGGGCTCACCGAGGTCAAGTGGGCCGGTGTGCGCCTGGCGGTGCTCGTCAGCCGAATTCGCCGTCCGAATCACCGAGTGGCGGAGCGAGATTGCTTCGGCGCCAGCGAATGCCACGGCCTCACCATGCTGGCAAATCAGAGTTCAATGACACTACCGAATGCCGCGACAGGTTCCCGTGTGCCCCGCGCGTCGCCGCAGCATTTCGCGCTCCGCCGGTCACTCGCGCTGCCGGGAATTGACGAGTAGCATGCCGCGGTACCGCCTGCCCCCGCATTGTGGCTTGCCGCATGTCTGAGTCAGCCTTCGTCAGCATTCCCGACCACCCGTTTCCCGTCGGCACGGAGCACTACCGCGGGCCGATCCCCAAGCTCGATGTCTGGGACGGCGACTATGCGCGCATCCGGGAATCGGGCATGCGCATCGTGCGCAGCCACTCCTATTGGAACCACATGGAGCCCCGGCCGGGGCAGTACGAGCTTGACGACTTCGACATGATGTTCGATCTGGGGGAGAAGCACGGGCTCTACGTCTGGCTGGACATCATGCTCGGCACCCACGGCGCCTGCCCCGAGTGGCTGACTCGCGAACACCCGGACATGCGGGTGGTGAACTACCTGGGGCAAACGGTGTCGTCGCATGCGAGCGGGGCCTATCCGCAGGGCGGCGTCATCCACTGCTACGACCATCCAGCTTGGCGCGAATACGGCGGCGGCCTGCTGCAGCACGTCGTCAATAGATATAAGGACAGGCCGAGCTTGCTGATCTGGGGGCTCTGGGACGGCGTCAACTATTCCGCCGCCTGGAGCCCGCAAGGCGGCGGCTATCCGTGCTACTGCGACTACACCCTCGCGAAGTACAAATCCTGGCTGCGCGAGCGATACACCTTGGACGAGCTGAACGAACGCTTCCTGCGCCGCTACCGGCGCTGGGAAGACGTTGAGCCGCCGCGCTCCCACAACAATGTGGTCGAGATGCTGGTCTATCGCCGGTTCCACTACGAGAACTTGGCCGATCACCTGCAATGGATGGTGGACACGGCGAATGCCATCGATCCCCACCACGAGAAGCGGGCGCACGGCGCCTGGTTCCCGCGGCCCTGGGATGAGATCTGCGCGCCCTACGCCGACAGTTGGGGCATGTCCATGCCGTCCAACAATCTGTTGACCTCGGACGATCCCTACAAGATCGCCGAGCGGGCCTTCGCGTTCGATTGGTCGCGCAGCGTCGGCAAGAACGGTCGGTGGTGGAACGAGGAGATCTACGCGGGCATGTCGCCGGGCGGCGTGACCTGGAGCAAGCAGTCGGACCCGCAGGAGACCACAACCCTCCTGTGGATGACCCTGGCGCACGGCGCCGCCGGCGCGATGTTCTGGCAGTACCGTCCGGAGTACCTGAGCTTCGAGTCGCCCGGCTATAGCCTGACGGCGCTGGACGGCCGCGACACGCCGCGCCTCACCTCGGCCGCCGAGGCCGTCTCGCAAATCCAGGGCCTGCGCGAGCACCTGCCGCTGGAGTGCCCGCCGGCCGACGTGGCTGTGATCTACCACCCGGAATCCCAGGAGCTGTTCAACTACAACGAGGAGGGCGATCGCTTCGTGGCCGACGTGCGCGGCGTCTACCGCACGCTGTGGGCCAACGGCATCCCCGCCGACGTGCTCTCGCCCAACATGGACTGGTCCGGCTACAAGCTGGTGATCATGCCCAATGCGGCGCTCATGACGGAGGCGCTGCAACGCCGGATCGAGGAGACGCTCGAGCATTCACCCGAGACTCGAATCGTCGCCGAGGGCAGTTTTGGCATGTACTCTGCCGACGGCCAATCGAGCTACGCCCCCCCGGAGGGGTTCGCCGAGCGGTTCGGCGTGCGCGTGGCCGACTTTTCTGGAGTGACCGAATTCGACATCCGCGAGGGCCGCAATCAATTGTCGACGGCCTACGGCGACCTTTCGATCACCAGCGAGTGCGGCTATGCCGTGCTCGAGCCGCTGGGCACGACGAAGGCCGTGGCCGCTATCGATGGCGAAACGGTCGCGGTGCAGACGGCGGACGCCCGCTTCACGTGGTTCGGTCTCACGACCTCGGCCGGCTTCGGCGACGTGGGAGTGCCGGAGGTGGTGCTGGGGCTGGCGCGCGACGCCGGTGTATTGGCGCCCATCGATGTCACGGGCGACCCGGTCGTGCCGGTGGCGCGGCGTTCTCGCCTCGGTGGTCGGCTGCTATTCGTCTTCAACGTCGAGCGCACTTCGGCGCGCTTTCGCCTGCGTCCCCGCGAAGCCGCCGTGACGGCTCGCGATTTGCTCACGCACACGGACCTGCCGGTGAGCGACGGCTCAATCGATCTGGAAATCGAGCCTTGGGGCCGCGCGGTCATTCATCTGCCGGATCACGCATGACTCGCACGCGGCAATCGCCGGGAATGACCGGCCGGACCGCCGGCTAGCGCGTCAAACCCATGGCAGCACCTCGAGGGCGCCCCGTCTGGTCACGGCTCCGCCAAGGCAGCGGCGGCACGGTCACGTGCCTGGCGTCCGCGCCGATCGGCTCGGGGTCGTCGGCCGTGCTGGCGGGGACGCTGAGCGGGCTCTTCCTGTCGCCGGACGGCGGGCAGAGGTGGGTGCGCGCGGCCGGCGGCATTGGCGCGCCCTACGTGCAGTCGGCGGCGGTGTCGCCGGCGTTTGCCACCGATCACACGCTATTGGTCGGCACCGTCGACGCTTCGGCTTTCGTGTCCATCGACGGCGGGGCCACCTGGCGCGACACCTTCTTCTGGGGCGCCAAGGCCAGTGTCACGTCCGCCGCATTCTCGCCGCAATACGGCCAGGATCGACTCGCGCTGGTGGGAACCGAAAACGACGGAGTTTACGTATCGGCCAACCTCGGTCGGACATGGAATGCGCAAAACGACGGTCTGGACGACCAGCAGGTCCTCGCCGTGGCCGTGTCGCCGGGCCCGCCGCACCAGGAGCGCGTGCTGGCCGGAACCGCGAGCGGCCTCTACATGCGTTCCCGAGGCGCTAGCGCCTGGCGCCTTGCCGACGATTGCGCCAAGGGCTATCCGGTTCAGGCGCTTGAGTTCGTGGCGCATCCCGATGCGTACACGGCCTATGCCGCCACCGAAGGCGCCGGTCTCTACCGCACTACGACCAATGGTCTCACCTGGCAGCAGGTACCCGAAGTCGGCGCCTCGACAACAGTGAACGCGCTGGCGATCTCTCCCGACTACGGCCAAGACGGCATGGTCGTCATCGCGTCCGCCGAACGTGGCTTGCTGCGGACCAGCGACCGCGGCGAGACCTGGCAGCAGATCGGCAACATTGACGGGCGTCTGGTCTTGACCTTGGCCGCCGTGGAAGCCGGCGGCGGATGGGCACTGTTGGCCGGCCTCTACGAAGGCGGCGTCTGGCGCTCCGACGACCATGGCGAGACGTGGCGGCGCAGTGACGACGGCCTTGCCAGCCGTCCGCTGCTTGCGCTGGCCGCGTCCCCGGCCTTCGCGGACGACGGCACGCTCATCGCCGGTACCGCCGACGAAGGGTTGCTGTGCTCGCACGACGCCGGTCGCACCTGGTCGCCACCGGCAGCCGCGCCCGACGAGCCGACGATTTCCACCCTGGCCATGTCGCCCGATTTCGGCAATGACAAGCGCGTGCTCGCCATCGCCGGGACAGACGTGCAGCAAAGCACCGATGGCGGCCGGCACTGGGACGAGTTGCCCGGCCTGCCTGAGACCCTTTCGCCCGCGAGCCTGACGATCGGGGCCGGGGGGCGTCTCGCGGTCGGCGGCGCGGCCGGTGAGCTGCGGCTTTCCGACGACGGCGGATCAACGTGGCGCCAGGTCGCCGAACGGTTCAGCAACGGACGCGTCGTGGCGATTGCCTTTTCGCCGCGGGTAGACGACGACGGGACGATCTTCGTCACCTCCATTGCGGATGGACGCATTCGCCTCTATCACACACGCGACGCCGGGGTTACCTGGGTGCGGGTGTTCGAGAAGGGCGCGCGCGGGCAATTGGCGCCCATCGCCGTGCCATCCAACTACCGTGATGCCCGCGCGTTCGTGGGCGTGGTTGCCGGGCGCGACGTCTTCACGCCCAACGGCCCACGCATGGCGTCATGGGTCGAAGGCCGGGTGAGCGTGGATCGCTTGGCTGCGGTCACCAGCCTGGATGTCTCGCCGAACTTTGGGCGCACGGGCCGGTTCTACGCCGGCACGGGCCTGGGGCTGTTCTACTCGCGGGACAAGGGGCACACCTGGAGCCCCACCGGCGGCCGCGACGCTCCCGCGAACGTGACCTGCGTCACCGCGGCCATCGAAGCCTCGGGCGCGGAGGCCGTGTTCGCCGGCACGCTGGACGGCGACGTCTGGCGTCGAGGTCCGCGCGCGCCGACCGACTAACGCGGTCGGCGCGCCCTAGCCGGGAGTGTCGTAGGAGAAGTCCCAGTCGCCGAGCGTCGTCAGCGTGTGCTGCGGCGCCGACAGGTCCGGCTCACCCGCCGCATGCCAGGCCTCGATGTTCTCGCGATGCCCGAGCGAACGCAGCCCCTTAAAGGAATCGTGCGCCGTGGTGCAGTCCCAGAAGAACAGCCGCTCGACGCCCGTGCGATAGATGCGCGCGGCGGCGTGCTGGTATTCCTCGGGCGTCATGGACCGCGGCAGCACGCTCGCGGCCAACTCGACCGGCGTGTCGCGCACCAGGTCCAGGAAGAACTCGAGCTGCCGCTCGGGATCGTCCCAGGCGGGCACCCGGCTGTTGAGCTCCGGCGCCGAGGTGTAGGGAATGATCGTGTCGATCAGCCCCTCGGCCACCCAGGCTTGCAGGTCAAGGGCGCGGTGCAGGTTCTCGGCTTCGTCCTTCATCACGATCGCGGAGACGTTGATCGGCTTGTCACGTCCGGTGGCTGCGGCCACCTCGGCCAGCCCGGCCCGCAGCTCCCGCATGAAGTCAGTCATCACGCGCGCCCTAAATCGCAGCCAGTCCGGGTCGTGCTCGTCCAGCTCGCGGGGGTCGTGGCCCGAGGCGGCTGTGAACGCCTCGACGACGTGCGGCTCGTACTCCGTGAACGGCGGACGGCGGTTGTAGAGCAGGCACACGCCGTCGACCGGCTTTTCGGCCATCTCGCGCAGCAGGGAAATGGCGAAGGCGCGGAAGCCCGGATAGGCGTAGGAGAGCCGCGGCGTAATCCGACCCTCACGGTCCACGCTGCGCCACTCGGGATGCGCTTCGAACACCCCGTCGCCGGAATTGAAGTGATCGTTGGGCGGCGGGTAGTGGAAGCCCGTCACGCGCCACGAAGCGTGAATCTCCATGCCCATGTCGTGGGCGTGCTCGATGGCAACGTCGTAGGGATCGACGCCCTGGTCTCGAAAGATCCGCCAGGCCTCCGACTGCTTCCGGTAGCCGACGTGCGAGAAGTCCTCGTGAGCGTCGAGCGTGTGATCGCGGGCGATCTTGGTGAAGTAGTTCAGCAGGTCGCCGCCGCCGGTTTCCAGATAGATTCGCTCGAAGTCTGTGTTGCGGTACGGCTCGAGGTGACCCTGAACGTCCTCCGGCGTGTGCGCTCGGACATGGCCCATCCAGCCGTGGTTGTCGTCGTGGGCGTAGAGGCGCTTGGTGTCGGTTCGCGCGCGGTCGGCTTGGAGCGCCGCCACCTCGCCGTCGGTGAGGGGCACGAGCTTGACGTAGGCCGGCCGGGCCGGCTCGCAATCGCAGATGCCATCCGGCTGGTTGACATCCGCCGACACGGCGATCTGCTTGAACTGCATGTCCTGACCGGTGAGGTCGGCGATCTTGAAGAAAGTCTCCGCCAGCAGCACGCCGCCGCCGGGCTGTGGGTTGATGCGCGGCGGGAGATGCATGTTGGTGAAGCCGCGCTCGCCGCTGAGCTTCGCCAGCAAGTTGCCGCTCCACTCGTAGAGCTCGTGGTCGTGCACCATCTGGCCGATCGAAATCGCGTGCCAGCCGCTCACGCCGAGGGGCAGCGTTACCTCCGGCGCGGCCGTGTTGTCGCCGGCGTAGAGCAGCGTGCCGCTCAGGTTGGCCGTGGAATAGGCAAACGCGCGCCAGCGGCCCGTCTTGGACTCGCTCGACAGCGCGTCCGCCGGCTGGCAGCGGTCGAGATTCGTGAGATAGATCGGCGGCTGGGACAGACCGAGATCGCCGATGTGTGCGGTGCCTGCTGTGGACATTCGGAACCACCTTTGCGGCAAGCGGGCGGGACTTTCGGCCGCGGTGGGCGGCCGCCACGGTGCCGCAGTATGCTCCGGTCGGCACGGCCTCGCCAAAACCAACGCGGTGAAATTTCCCAATCCGGTCAAAGAGAAGCTCGCGCGGGGCGAGGTGTCGATCGGCTCGTGGCTCAACCTGGCCTCGCCGCTAGCGGCGGAAGTGCTGGCGGAGGCCGGCTATGAATGGCTGGCCATCGACACCGAGCACACCGCCTGGGACCTGGCCGAGATCACGCACGCCGTGCGGGCCATCGAGGCGCGAGGCGCGGTGCCGATGGCGCGTGCCTGGTCGCACGAGCCCGAGGGTCTCGGACGAATCCTGGACACCGGCGTGATGGGCCTCATCGTCCCCCACGTGAGCACGGTGGAGCAGGCCGAGGCCATCGCCGACGCCGTGCGTTATGCGCCACGCGGCCACCGGTCGGGCGGCAACTCGCGCGCCGCGATCTCCGGCGACTACGTGTCACAGATCGACGACAACCTGCTGGTGTGTCCGCAGATCGAGGACTGCGAAGGCGTCGACAACATCGCCGAGATCATGGCCGTGGACGGCATGGACGTTGCGTTCATCGGTCCCAACGATCTCGTCGTCGCGCTGGGCTACACGCGCGCCGACGTCTATCGCGTGCCGGAGCACCTGGAAGCCATGGCCCGGATCCTCGCCGGCGCGCAGGCCAACGGCAAGCCCGCCGGAACGCCCGCCCCGACGGCCGCGCACGCGCGGCAGCTCATCGCGCAAGGATTCACGTTCGTCGATCTCTCCAGCGATCTGCGCCTGCTGGCCCAGGTCGCGTCGCAGGAATTGCAGGCGGTCCGCGCCTGAGCTGAAAGGACGACCCATGGCTCCCGCATCGACCGCCGCCGATCGTTGGGCCGACGCCCACGTGAGCGACCCGGATTTCGTGGTCTACATCCCACAGGACGGCGACACGCCGGCGCACCGCGAGGCAACTGAAAACGGGCCTTGGGACGCGGGCAACGTGCACTTCGTGGTCACAGCCACCACGACCGGCGCGTTGCTCGGCACCTGGACCCAGGCCGACGGCAACAGCTTTCACGGCCCCAACGCTCGCGTCGTGGTGGCGCGCAGCGAGGACCGGGGCCGCACCTGGAGCCGGCCGACGGTTCTCGACGCCCCGCCCGAGGGCACCGAGCAAACGGCCGTGTGGTCGGTGCCGGTGGTCGTGCCGCACTCAGGGCGCGTGTGGATCTTCTATCACCGCAACACCGGGCCGGTGGACTTCGACCGCGGCATGACCGGCCTGCTGGCATGGCGCGTCTCCGACGATGACGGCCACACGTGGGGACCGCGGCGCGACACCGCTATCGGCCGCGGCGCCATCGACGATCCCGATCCGGCACTGCTCAGCTCCTGGGTCACCTCCGGCTGGCAGGCGCCCATCGTCACCCGGCGCGGCAGCGTGCTGTGTCCGATCACACGCTGGGCGGGCAACGCCTTTCAGGGTCAATTCGAGACGGTGACGCCCGAGATCGGCTTCAACGAGCGGCACCACGAGGCGTGGTTCCTGCGCTTCGACAACGTGATGACGGTGGACAACCCGGCCGACCTGACCGTGTCGACCTGGCCCGACGCCGACCACGGGATCCGAGTGCCGCAGCTGCGCGATTCGCGCATGAGTACGGCGATGGAGCCGAGCATTCAGCCCCTGAGCGACGGACGTATCGTCTGCGTGTTGCGGACCATGACCGGCTACATCTGGTATTCGGTGTCGAGCGACGACGGACAGTCCTGGTCGGAAGCGGAGATGCTGCGCTTCCAGCCGGACGGTCCGCCGATTCCCCACCCGTCGGCGCCTTGCCCGCTCTACAAGCTGCGGGACGGCCGCTACTTGCTGTTCTTCCACAACAACGACGGCACCGCCAACGGCGGCAGCGGTCCGGGCAGCGGCGAGTCTCGCCGCCCGATATTCGTCAGCGTCGGACGCGAGATCGACAATCCCGGCGGCCAACCGCTGGTTTTCGGACGGCCGCATCTGATCGTCGACAACGCCTGGGCAACCTCGGTGACTCGTGGGCGCCCGGGTGGCCTCGCCGCCTACGGCAGCCTGACCGACTTCGCCGATGAGGTTGTCCTCTGGTACTGCGACCGCATGCAGTACCTGCTCGGTCGGCGGCTGACCGACGTGATGCTCGACGACACCTGGCTCCCGCGGTGAGCAGCCGCGCGTGGCGGCCGCGCTTTTCAGACGGTCTCTACCGCCACTTTCGGACACGGCACGTCGACGGTCCGTCCAACGCGGAGATCGACGCCGCGTTCCGGCACATGGACGGCGTGCCGGACGTGGAGGGCGTGGAGTGCTTTAGCCGCACGACCGTCACGCTCGAGAACGCCGCGCACGTAAAGCGTCGACTCGACGAGCGCGGGCTGGTGTGCGCCATGGTGTCGCACGGCGAGACGGTGGCGCGCGGGTTTCCCAAGGCGCTCTGGACGTCGCCGGAGGCCGCCGACCGGCGCGACGCCATCGACATGGCCCTCTACTCGATCGACGTGGCGCGGGCCCTCGATGCCCGCGGCATTTACCTGTTCACCGCGCTGGATGGACCCGACTATCCCTTCCAGCAGAATTTTCGTCTTGCGCGGCGCTACACGCTGGAGGCGCTGCGGGAGATCTGCGATGCGGCCGGCGACCTGCTCGTGGCGCTCGAATACCGCATTCACACGCCGAAGGGCTGGTCCAACATCGGCTCGATGGCCGCCACGCTGGACCTAGCCAACGAGGTCGGGCGACCGAACCTCGGCGCGCAGCTCGAGGTGGCCCACACCCTGCTCAGCCACGAGAACCTGGGCCAGGCCGCCTGGGACGCCGCGCGCGTAGGTCGGCTGCACCATCTCCACCTCAACGACACGCAGCTGCCGATCGACATCGGCACGATATTCGCCAGCCACCACTTCTGGGAGTGCCTGGAGCTGCTCTACTGGCTGCGCGAGGCCGACTACGCCGGCTTCCTGGGGATCGATTGCTTCTGGTGGCAGGTCGACTCGGCGCAGAACGCCGCGCAACAGGTCCACAACATCCATTTCATGCTGCGGGTGCTCGAGGCCCTCGACGACACGGCCTTCCGCGAGGCGATGAGCGAGCAGGACATCCTGGCGACCCAGCGCATGCTGTGGGAGGCGCTGCGGCGGGCGAGTTAGAGGCGACCTACCCGGATAACCCGAAGACTGCGGACGGGCGCCCACGAGGGGCGCCCCTACAGGGAATCCGGAAGTTGTAGGGGCAGCCCTTGTGGCTGCCCGGATTTGGTCACCCGGAATGGCCGCCAATGCTCACCCCGAACGGCGACGGCCCACGCTGCACGCAGCGTGGGCCACCGGATGAGGAACGCGGACGGGCGCCCACCAGGGGCGCCCCTACACCGGATTGGGGTTGTCGGGGCGGCCGGGATCCCGGGCTGTAGGGGCAGCCCTAGCGGCTGCCCGGATTCACCTGGCTGTCTCCCGGATGCCGCACGTCGGGCAGCCGTTCGTTGAACTCCACCACGTTTCCCTCGGGGTCCTTGGCGTAGAGCACGCGGCGCCAGAGGCGAGGCCAGTCCACCGGCCCGCCCCACGCGTCCAGCCCCTCCGCGCGCAGCGCATCGACGATTGGGTCGAGCTCGTCAACCACGAACTGCACGTGATTCGGGCCGTTTCCCGATGGGCCGCGGGCGGGGCTTGCATCAGGGTGGTTGTGGTACTTGAGCAGCTCCACGGCCTCGGGGCGTTCGTCGGTGCCCAGGAAGACGGCTTCAAGCGTGACGCCCGACAACCCGGTGAGTTCGTCGATGTGCGGCCCCTCGAGGGTCGCAGCGCGGGTCTCCCGCAGGCCCGCCACGCGTATGTAGAAATCGCGCATGCGGTCCATGTCCCGGACCACAAGGCCAACGTGGCCCACCGTGGGGGCGGTGTGGGGCATTGGCGACCTCGGAATCTCGGGGCGGCATTCTTGCATGAAGCGCCCACCACGATGCGAGACTTGCATACGCTAGGGACTCCGTGACGCATCGAGCGTCGGTGATGAGCTACGACCTCGCCGAAAACTACGACCTCACCGACCGCCTGAGAGGCTGGCCGGGATTTCGGATCGGCGCCGTGGCCGGACTGGTGATCGCCTTCGCCTGGATCCATCACGTCGACTTGGTGTCGGCCGTGCTCGCGGGCGACACCTTTGCGCTCGGCATCGGCCTTCACACCGTCATCTTTGGGTTGCTGTTGGCCGGCTGGATCTGGGGATTGCTCTTCCGTCTGCGCGCCGGTTTTTCCTGGGCGGCCGGGCTGGCGGTGGCGCTTGGCTTCGTGACCGGGCTCATTGCGTGGCTCGACACCTTCATCGGCTGGGGTGTCGATTGGCAGATTGGGGAGCGTGCATTGCTCGTGCCCGCCGAGGCCCGTCCGAAGGGCTTTGGACTGGCCTTGCTCGCCGGCACGCTGTGGGCAGTTGCCAGCGCCGCGTTCGTGTTTATCTTCGCGATGGTCGCGGCGCTCATCGGCGCTACCACGCTGCGACGCCTGGTCGAGCCTTGGGCCGGGCGCGTATTCCCTCGGTTCGTGGACGGGCTGCCGGAGTTCTGGCATGCATTCCTCGCGGCTCGCGGGAATGACGAGGCCCCGCAGCGAGTAAGCCCGGCGCTGAGCGCCCGGCGTCGCCTCCCCGAGCGCGCACAAGCGTGGCGCACGGTCTATGGACGCGCGGTGCTGATCCTGGCCTACGGCGCCGCCGTGCTCACGCAGCTGTGGATCGAGCCCGCCGAACGTGCCGACGCGGCGTTCATGTTCGGCATGTTCGCGATGGCCGACGGCGCGCTGCTGCTGGTGCTCGCAGACCGGAGCCGCGCATTCGCGCCCGCCCGGCGCCAACTGCGCCTCGAAGCGGCGGCATCGATTGTGATTGGGCTCATCGCCGCCGTCATTTCGTTTGGCCTCGGCCGCCCAATGCCTTTCGAGCTGTTTTATGGACTGGTTGCCGTGTGGGCGATGCTGACGGCCGGGGCGCAGTTCGCGGTGTCATTCGCCATGCGCCACGGCGATTCCGCGCACCTCGTGATTCTCTACACGATATTCATCGCCGTGACCCGCCTCGTCTACGGCGTCGAGGCCGCCGCCGCCCCCGAGGTCGTGCGCCTGGCCAACACGCAGAGTGTGATTCTTATGGCGGTCGTGGTGCTCACGGCCATGCTCTACGTGCTCCTCGGAAACGTCCTGCGGGAGTGGCCGCGATCCGAATTCGAAGCGGCGGGGCGCTCCGCGCGCACCTGAGGTCATTGGTCGGGGCGGCACGCCGGTGTCACACTGCGCGCCGGATGTCGATTCAAGGTATTCGGGGGCAGGCATGAGTCGCGGACAAGACGTGCTCGCGCGGATGAAGGGTCCGGTCGTTCCAATCAACTTGTGCTTCAACGTCGACGGCACCCCGGACTACCCGTCGATCGCGCGCTATGTGGACTGGCTCGCGGACGAGGGCATGCCGATCCTCATGCTCACGGCCGGCAGCAGCGAGTTCGCCAGCCTGAGCGACGACGAGATCTGGCGGCTCACCGCGGTCGTGGCCGAAGCCAACCAGGGCCGCGCCGTCTTCATCGCTTCATCCGGCCTATGGAAACCGTCCGTGACGCGCGAGTTCCTCGTCCACGCCGACCGCGTGGGCGCCGATGCCGTCAAGTTGCAGTTCAGCAGCTGGCTCACGCTGAGTCACGGGGTCGTGGTGCGCTATTTCGACCTGGTGCAGGACGCCGCGGACGTGCCGATGCTGCTGCTGTCGGGGCCCAACTTCCCGCTGGACGCGGCCATCGAGTTGGCCGCGCGCCCCAACATGATCGGCATCAAGAACGACGGGCATCCGTTCTACGACTACTACGAGCTGATGCGCGGCACCGCGGACGAGGACTTTGGCGTCATCAGCGGCGGCCAAATGCGTAACTTCATGTTCGGTTACCCGCTGGGTTCACCGGCCTACCTCTGTCCCATCGCGCCGATCCGGCCGCGCCTGGCCAACGAGTTCTACGACCACCTGGCGGCCGGTCGCATCGACGAGGCCTGGGAGTTCGTCTTCAAATACGAGGACCCGTGGCTCCAGTGGGCCTCGAGCCAGAACTGGCTGGCGTCGCTCAAGGCGGCGATCCACCTGCAGGGCCTCTACCCGAACAACCTGCTCGGGCACGCCTACCCGCACCCGGAATCCGACGTCGTCGACAAGGTGCGGGACAAGCTGATCGAGGTGTTCGGCAGCGCGACGGTTGAGTAGGTGAGCAGCCGCAAGGAGTGCGGCGTCCCCACGTTGTCATTCCGAACGAAGTGAGGAATCTAAGGACGCTGGAAACGCTCCCCGCCCTTTAGATTCCTCGCCTTCGGCTCGGACTGACAGATCGGGGCGGCCGACGCAGGTCGCCCGGAGGGCCGGGCTGCGTGCAGCCCGGGAGCCAGCCGAAACGGCTATGCAAACGCCAGGTTGCGCTTCTGTCCTCGCAGAATCAGGCCGTTGACGCCGGAGTTGTGCCCGCCGGTCTGCACGTTCTGCGGATCGCGGTAGCCCGTGCGAACCAGGCGCCGCCACCCATCGGTGCGGTTCGGGTCCGAGCCGTGAATCGTCAGGTAGCTCATGAAGACCACGTCGCCGGCGTTGGCGGGCACGGGCGTGGCGTCCGCCAGCCGGTATTCGTCCACCGGCAGGTGGGGACGGGTGTCCTTGGAGTCCACGCGCCCGATGTGCTGCAGCGGGCCAAGCTTGTGGCTGCCGGGTAGGAACTTCAGGCAGCCATTTGCCTCCGTGGCGTCGTCGATATGGAGCAGCGCGTCGATGTACCCCGGACCCTCATGCGCGTAGAAGGGGTAGTCCTGGTGCATCGGAAACGGCGTGCCCATCTCGGGCCCCTTGGCGTGCAGCATCGTGTGGTGATACTCGACGGCGGTGCCCAGCAGGTCCGCCACTGCGCCGACCAGCTTGTCGTCGGTGACGGCGCGGAAGTACTCCGCGGAATAGCCGGGAAGATCGCCAAGAATGTCTAATCTCGCACGTTGGTCTTCCTCGGCCGTCATGTAGGCTTGACGCCATGGCCCCTTCCACCCCGGACCCTGGGTGGCCCACTCTTGCATGAGCCGCTCCAACTCCTCCGACTGGCGGGCGACGGTTTCGGCGTCGAAGACATTCTCCAGCCGCAGATAGCCGTGCTCGTTGAAGGCGTCGACCTGATCCTGCGTCAGCGTTTCCATGCGCACACCTCTGGCAGCGACTCCAAAGTCTACCGCTCGTTGACGTACTGGCGGTCCCAATGACGGTACAGGCGTCCGCCGCCGAGCTGCGGACGGTCGCGGTTCCGCGATCCCGCTGGTGGCTGCTGATGGTGCGCGCCGTGGTGCCGCTGCTCTTCGCCAACGCGCAGATCGGCCTGCTGTGGCCCGAGGACCTGAAGGCGCCGCCGGCCATCGTGTTCGGCATCTTTGCGCTGGTTGACGGCGCGCTGGCGCTGGCCGTGGCGCTGGGCATGCGCGAGTTTCGGCCGGCGCGTGGTTTGGTCCTGGCGGACGCCGCGCTGGGAGCCGCCGCGGGCATTACCGGATTCCTGCTGTGGCTGGTGGTGTGGTCCGATTCCGTGGTCCCGGCCGCGGCATACGTCGGGCTCGCCGGCACCTGGGCCTTCTTGAGCGGCCTGCTGCACGCCGCCGTCGCCATTCCGCTGCGACGCCTCGAAGGTGCGCAAATGCCGCTGCTGTTCATCATTGTCAGCGGCCTGGTTCGCATGGCCTACGGCGTACCGACGGGACTCTCGGCCCTCGTCGTGCTCAATTTCACCGGCTTCCGCCGATTCCTCTCTGTGCAGCAGTGGTTCGTGCTGCTCCATGGGATCACCTATCTGTTGTTCTACGGCGGGCTCGCCGAAGTGTGGCGGGAGCGGCGGCAGACCGAGGTGGCGACGCAAGAGCGGATCGCGCGCAAGGACTTGCAGGTGCGGCAGGCGCGGGAACGCCGCGCGGCGCAGGAATTCCGCACGGTATAGCGACAGGCCGACCGCCGCCTCTCCAGGCGTGGGCTATGATCCCGCACTCGCCGCTGGACCGGGACTGATTCTCGACCGTCGGGAACGGCGCCCGGACAAAGGAGGCGCGCGGTGATGATTGACGAGAGCCAGCACCAGACCTATTCCGACGACTGGCGGCGCACCAACCCCGATCTGGCGTTCTTCCTTCCGCCCGCGCCGCCGGAGTGGCAGGAGTCGGTGGACCACGTGCTGGTCAGCCTCACGCGCGAGGGCGCGCTGCTGGCCATCTGGACCTACTGCACCCAGGAGCACGCCGCCGACGAATCGATCATGGTGCGCCGCAGCGAGGACGGCGGCCGCACCTGGAGCGGCCCCGACGTGCTGGCGGGACCGGGACGCTACCCCGGCCAGGTCGCGTCGTTCGGGTTCCCGGTGATGAGCCAGGGCGGGCGTATCTATTGCTTCTACAACCGCAGCACGGGCCTGGGCGACAGCTACACCAATGCGTTCCTGGAGTGCAAGGTCTCGGACGACGACGGCCGCACCTGGGTCGACGGCAACGTGCAGATCCCCTTCCGGCACACCCGTTTCGACCTGACCGACCCCAAAGCCGGCGCCTCCTGCATCGTGTGGCAGAAGCCGATTCGCGATCGCAACAACAAACACATCGTGGGTATCACCCGCTGGACGTCGGAACGCGTCCGGCGGCGAACGCCGGCCTCCGCTCGCGCGCCGCGCGGCGTCGGCGACTGCCACGTCGAGTTCCTACGTTTCGAAAACATCGACGACGAGCCGGACCCGCAGGACCTCGAGCTCACCTGGCTGCCCGACAGCGACGACCTCGTTTCGTCACCCGTCATGTTCGACACCGAGTACACCGCCGGATACTCCTTTTGCCAGGAGCCAGGCCTGGTGCTGCTGCCGGACGGACGTCTGTTCGCCAGCATGCGCACGCCCAACGGGCAGATCTGGTACACGGTCTCCGCCGACGACGGCCACTCGTGGCGCCCGAGCGAGATGCTCCGGTTTCAGGACGGCGGCGCCCCGATGGAGAACCCGGTCTCGCCCACGCCGCTCTACCGGCTGCACGACGGTCGCTACATCCAGCTGCTCCAGAACCACGACGGGTGGGGATACAACGGCTTCGGCCCGCTCAACAGCGACAGCCGGCGGCCGCAGTTCCTCGCGGTCGGCGAGTTCCGCCCCAACGCCCATCAACCGCTCTGGTTCAGCGAGCCGCTGCTGCTGTTCGACACCGACGGCGTGGGCATCGCGCCGCACTACCGACCGTGGCTGTCGATGTATTCCAGCCTCACGGAGCGCGAGGGCGAGCGCATCCTCTGGTACTCCGACCGCAAGCTGTTCGGGCTTGGGCGCTACATCACCGACGAAATGCTCGCGCCGCTGACCGTGCCCGAGGCGTAGATCGGGAGCGTCGTCGGCGCTACAATAACTCAATCAATGTCATTGACATTGATTGCAATGAAACAGCATCAGGGAAGATGCGCCATAGCGATCAAGGAAGACTCGCCATGACCGGGAGGCTGCGCCATGACTCAGATCACCGCCCGCGTGCCAAACGAGCTGGCGGAATCTCTAGACGCGGCCGCGGCCATGCTCAAGCGCAGTCGCGCCGCCGTGGTCCGCCAGGCGTTGGAGCAATACTTGGAGAACTTCGACGACCTGTCTGTCGCGCTGGACCGGCTGCGGGATCCCGCGGATCCCGTGCTGGACTGGGACGAGGTCAGGCGTGAGCTACTCGGTTCGGATTAAGCGCAGCGCGTCGCGAGAACTGGCCCGAATTCCCCAGCCGGCGAGGACGCGCTTGGTCCACGCCATCGACGGCCTTGGCGAACAGCCGTTCAGCGGCAGCGTCCTGAAGGGCGGGTTGCGCGGTCTGCGCCGCCTGCTCGTGGGCGACTACCGCATCGTGTATGAGGTGCTCGACGCCGAGTTGGTCGTCCTCGTGATTCGCGTCGCTCGCCGTGGAGGCGCCTACCGACCGATCTGAGCCGGTCGTACATCGGCGCCTCGCGCGTCCTCGAGGCCGGACCGAGCGCCCGCGATTCCAGGACACCCTGGGCGGGCATAGACTGTCGGGCGTGCACGCCGCGTGCGCTCAGTGAAGGGAAAGCTTCTTGGCCACCGTTGCGTTCATCACCGAGTCCGAAGCCAAGCATCGAATGCCCTATGCCGAGGCCATCCGCGACGTCGAGCGGATCGAGGCCGCGCACGTGGTCGACGACGGCGACGACGGCCTGCTCGGCGTCATCGGCTCGAAGCTCGTAGGCCGGCATACGTCCGTGGACGGCCTGCTCGACACGGTACGCCCGGACATGGCCATCGTGTCCCTGGTGGCGTCCAACTCGCCGCCCGCGATCGAGGCGCTGCTCAACGCCGGCGTGCCGGTCATGGCGGAGAAGCCGGCTTGCGTGGACCCCGAAGACTTCGCCCCGCTGGCGCGGCTCGCCGACGAGAAAGGCGTGCCGCTGATGCTGGCGCTGGCCAACCGCATGCGCCCCGACATGACCGACGCCCGCCGCATCATCGCCGAGGGGGGAATCGGCGAGCTGTACGCCGTGCGGGCGGCGCAGGTGGCGGATCAGACCCGCATCCAGGAGCTCACCGAGCCCGATTGGACGTTCGAACGCGCCCGGGCCGGCGGCGGACATCTGGTCTGGTTGGGGATTCACTTCGTCGACGTGATTCGTTACGTCACCGGCCGCGACATCGAGCAGGTGCAGGCGCTCACGGGCGTCGTGGGCGGCGCGCCAATCGACGTTGAAGACCTGGCCCTGGTCAACATGCGCTTGTCCGGTGGCGCGCTGGTGTCGCTGTTCTCCGGCTACGTGATGGAGGAGAAGGGCCATCAAGGCTTGACGATCTACGGCTCACGGGGCTGGCTGCAAACCGACGCCGCCGCGTCGCCGAAGTTGATGTTGTGCTCGGGACGCGGCGACGACGCGAAGGTGCGGCGCACGCTCTACGAGGACCGCGGCGCGCCCTACACGAGTTGGGTGGCCTTGACGCTGCGCGCCTGCCTGGGCGAGATCGAGCCGCCGCTGTCGGCCGCCGACGGTCTGGCGGCGCTGCGCGCGGTGCACGCGGCGTATGCTTCGGCCGCGCACGGCCGGCCGGAGACGCTGGCGTAGGCCGACCCTGGCCAGCCATGAACGCGTGATTGGGCGTTCTGGGGCATGCTTGGCGTCGCGCTCGGCGGATGACTCGATGCACCTTGCGGCAAAGGACCGGTAAGCCATGAAGATCGTCGGCTATTGCGATCCCCTGCACGTCGCGCCCGGCGACACGGTGCGCTTCATGGTCAGCAGCGCGCATGCGACCTACCGGGCCGATCTGGTTCGGGTGGTGCATTGCGACAACAACCCTCGCGGCCCCGGATTCAAGGCACCGATGGTCGAATCCGCCCTCAGCGGCGACTACGCCGGACGCGAGCAGGAAATCCGGACCGGCTCGAGCGTGCAGATCCCATACGCCGACGCGCTGGGCCAGCTCGACAGCTTCACGGTCACGGCCTGGATGATGCCGACGATGCCCGACAAAGGGAGACCACAGGCCGTCGTTTCGCATGGCCTCGAGGCTCCCGGCAATGCCGGCTA
The DNA here is from genome assembly GCA_026708035.1 of Chloroflexota bacterium. Classification (NCBI taxonomy): domain Bacteria; kingdom Bacillati; phylum Chloroflexota; species Chloroflexota bacterium. Next base: position 48,374 of record JAPOVQ010000035.1, read on the forward strand.
CGGCCTTTTGGTTGGAACCGGCGGCCATCTCGTCGGGCAAGTCGGCGACGGCACGGGGGGCATGACGGTCGTCGGTCCCGCCACGCCGCTGATCGAGCATCAGTGGACGCTCGCGGCCATGACCTATGACGCGGGCTCGCAGCGGCTCGCGGTCTATCAGCTCCCCAAGCACCCCTGGCCGGTCGAGCGCGGACGCGGCGTGGCGGTGACATCAGCGCCAGGTTCCCGACCTTCGGTGGGCGCGCCGTTGGTGATGGCGGCGGCGGTCGAGTCGCGCGAAGGCGGCAAGGTGCTCACACACTCCCACTACAACGGCAAGATCGACGCGCCGCGCATCTACGACCGCGCGCTGTCAGGCGACGAGATCGAGTCCCTGGCGGGCGGCGGAGACTCGCTGGCGGTCGAGGGGTTGGTGGCCGCCTGGGACTTCAGCCGGGACATCAGCACCGACCACGTGACCGACCTCGGTCCGCACGGCCTCCACGGACGCGCGGTGCAGATGCCCACCCGCGGCGTCACCGGCCACAACTACACCGGACGCGAGACGAATTACCGGCTGGCGCCGGACGAATACGGCGCCATCCACTTCCACGACGACGATCTCGAGGACGCCGGCTGGGAGGTCGACTTCGAGCTGACGGTCCCGGACGACCTGCGCAGCGGCGTCTACGCCGCCTGGGTGCGATCGGGCGTCGACGAGGACTGCATAACCTTCTTCGTGCGGCCCGCCGACGATGCCGAGACGGCCCCGATCGGCGTGTTGATGTCGACGGTTTCCTACGTCACCTATGCCAACTTCCGGGACGTCGACGGCGGCTTCTGGAGCCCGGAGCGCGTCCCGAACGCCGATCCCAGCCTGAACCCGGCGGCGCACGAATTCCTGCGGGCGAACCCGATGCCGGGGCTCTACGACTTCCACTCCGACGGGACGGGGGCGGCGCTGTGCTCCTGGCGCCGGCCGATCCTGAACATGCGGCCCACCTACCGCTACCGCGTCTGGTCGGCGCCGTCGCGCTTCCCGGCGGACCCCTACGTCATCGATTGGCTGGAGGCCCGCGGCCTGGACTACGACGTGATCACCGACCACGACCTCCACGCCCAGGGCGCGGATCTGCTCAAGCGGCACCGCGTCATCATCTCGGCCTCGCATCCGGAGTACTGGACCTCGCCCATGATCGAGGGGCTGGAGACCTATCTGAACGACGGCGGGCGCTTGATGTACCTGGGCGGCAACGGCTTCTTCGGCGTCGCCGCCGTCGACCCGAACCGGCCGCACGTGGTGGAGGTGCGGCGCTGGGGCACGAGCTGGCCCTTCGAGCATCCCCCGGCCGAGCGAGTGCTCGCCACGACCGGCGAGCTGGGCGGCGTCTGGCGCAACCGCGGCCGTCCGCCGCAGGCGCTGGTGGGTATCGGCTGCGGCTCGGCGGGCTTCGACAAGGGGGCGCCCTACATCCGGCAGCCCGACAGCCACGATCCGCGCGCAGCCTTCATCTTCGAGGGCATCGGCGACGACGAGCACATCGGCGACATCCCGTCGCTGGTAGTCAATCACGGCGCCGCGGGCTACGAGATGGACCGGCTGGACTTCAGCCTGGGCACGCCGCCGCACACCCTGCTGCTGGCGTCTTCGCTGGGGCATTCCGACAAGTACGTCGGGCTGGCCGACGAGGCGCTCTGGTACACGCGCGGCATCGACGGCGTGTCGGTAGGGGATCCGACAACGCCGGGGGAGTACCACCCGTTCATTCGCGCCGACATGACCTATTTCGAGACGCCCAACGGCGGCGGCGTGTTCTCGACGGGCTCCATCGCCTGGCGCTCGTGCCTGTCCTACAACGACTACGACAACACGGTTTCACGCGTGACCGAGAACGTCGTGCGGCGGTTCGCGTCGCCCGAGCCCCTGGCCGATCCGTCGGCCAATCCGGGCGTCATCACGATGGCCGGCGAATCTCGCCGGGAGGAGTAGCCCCGTGGCCCAGGAGTTCGAGCGACACACGCCTCACGACCCGCTGCCCATGCCGCCGCCGATGGATTTTCCGGAGGAGGGCGCGGCCGAATCCGAAGTCCTGGGCGACGTGCACGCGCGGATCGCGGAGGATCCGTTCTCCGTCGAGCGCAACTTCGGCATCACCTACGTCGGGCCGCCGCATCCGATCGCGGAGTGCGTCGCGACGCTGACCCGGGGCACGTACTTCGTGGAGTGGGCGCGCCAGATGAACCCCGGCGCCTACGCCTTCGAGAAGGAAGCCATTCGCATGATGGCCAGCCTGCTCGGCCGGCCCGAGGCCACCGGTTTCATCACCAGCGGCGGCACCGAGTCGAACATGTCGGCCATGCGGCTGGCGCGCAACCTGGGTGGCAAGTCGGAACCCGAGATCGTCATGCCCACGTCGGCGCACTACAGCTTCCGCCTGGGCGCCGAGTTGCTCGGCATCAGCCTGATCGAGACGCCGGTGGACGAGCAGATGGCGCCCGACATGGATGCGGTCAAGCGCGCCATCACCCCCAACACCGTGGGGTTGATCTGCTCCGCGCCCGAGGGGAATTTCGGCCAACTGGACCCCATTCCCGAGTTCGCCAAGCTGGCGGTCGAGCACGATCTCTACCTGCACGTCGACGGAGCGTTCGGCGGGTTCATCCTGCCGTTCATGCGCGAGCTGGGTCACGACCTGTGCGACTTCGACCTCAGCGTGCCGGGGGTCAGCTCGTTCATGACCGACGGGCACAAGCTGGGTCAGCTGCCGGTGGCGACGGGATTCTTCCTGATCCGCGACGCGAGCCTGCTGGAGGCCGTGCCGCTGGATTGGACGTTCATCCACACGCTCACCGCCACCAAGCCCGGCGACCACGCCGCAACCGCCTGGGCCGTGATGCGGCACCTGGGACGCGCCGGCTACCGCGCCTCCACCGCGCGGCTGCTCGAGTCCGTGCGCATCGTGGTCGAGGGCATTGAGGCCATCGACGAGCTGCGGCTGATGGTGAAACCGTTGATCAGCGTCATTAACTTCACCTCGGACACGGTGGACATGGAGCAGGTGTTCAACGACCTGTCACGGCGCGGCTGGGGCAGCACCTTCGGCCACATGAACGGCCACGCCCGCATCCGCCTGTCGCTCCACCCCTACCGCGACGCCGACCACGCTCATGGGTTCGTGCAGGCGTTGAGGGAGTCGGTTCAAGCCGCAAGGTAGGGCGATCGGCCCGACTCATGCCCACGGATCGAGCGCGACCTTGACTACACCGTCGGCAGGCGTGGCCGAGCGGACGAGCTCGATGCCCTCGGCGGCCTGGGCCAGCGGCAGGCGGTGGGTGAGCATGCGGTCCAGCGGGTAGCGTCCGGTTTCGGCGAGTTGGACGGCCGCGCGGACGGCCTGGGTTTCGTGGCTGTTGACGCCAAGTACGCGGACCTCGCGGGCCACCAATTGGTCCCAGGGAAGCTCGACGGGCGCGCCGCCCTTGGACCCGGCCATGACGAAGGTGCCGAGCGGACGCACGACCGAGGCCGCCTGGCCGGCCGCCCCGGGACTGGCCGTCACGTCGACTGCGACGTCGGCCATTCGGCCCGCCGTGAGGTCAGCAATGTCGGCCACCGTTGAATCCGAGGCGATCAGGGCGTCGGTGGCGCCGAACTCACGGGCAAGGCTGAGCCGGGCGCGGTCACGGTCCAGGCCGACGACGATGATCCGGGTCGCGCCGGCCGCGTGCGCCGCGATGGTGCAGGCCAGCCCCTGCGGTCCGGGTCCGAAGACGACGACCGTGTCGCCGACGCCGGCGTTGCCCAGCGTTTGCACCCAGCGGATGCCATTGGCCAGCACCGCACCGAGCACGACGCCAACCTCGGGCGTGATCCGCTCCGACACGCGGTGTACCCGGGCGCGCGGCGGCAGGTAGAGAAACTGTCCGTAGGCGCCCCAGAGATAGGGCGGGTCGGCGGCGGACAAGCGACCGCCATAACCCTGCTCGTCGGCGCACATCTGGTAGGAGCCTCGGCGGCACCACTCGCAGCGGCCGCAACCGAAGCTGGCCTCCACGATCACGCGGTCGCCGGCGGCCGCCTGCCAGCGGTCGGCGGCGTCCGCGCCCACTTGCTCGATGCGGCCCACGATCTCGTGGCCGAGCAGGGCCGGGACATTGCGGATGACGGCGGAGTGGCCGTCCCAGTGGTGAATGTCGCTGCCGCAGATGCCGGCGAGCTCGACGCGCAGCAGGCCGTCGTCGTCGCCGATGGCGGGGAGCGGGAAGTCGCGCGGCTCGATGCGGTGCGCCGCGACGAGCACGGCGCCGCGGCTGGTGGTCACGTTGACTCGCCGGACTGGATTCCGGCTTTCGCCGGAATGACGGAGGGAGCGGTCCCCTCACCCCAATCCTCTCCCCACGGGAGAGGGAGTCGAACCGGTACCGACGCACGGGGCGGCTTGGTGGGCCTCGAGGTCATGGTCGGCTTGCGAGGCAGCCGACGATCGTGTCCACGTGCGACACAAATTCGGCGGTCAGCTCGATGGCCTCGCCGAGCGTGGCCTTGGCATCCCAGGACCACGAGCCGTCCGCCTGCTGCGTCTCGACGAACCAGTCGCCCACCCGCACCGTCCAGTCGCGGTATTCGGCGTCTCCCGTGAGCTGATAGAGCAGCGCGGAGCCCCAGCCGCTCTTGCAGACTTGGGCGTAGTCGAACTGGCGCGGCGTGCATTGCATGGAAAAGTCCATATGGTCCCGGGCGAGAACCAGATAGCCCGGCTGCGGGTCGACCATGTGCAAGCGGCAGAGAAACGCCGCGGCAATGCCGCCCACCGTCCAGCGCTGCTTGCGAGCGGCCTGGGCTTCGACCGTGAACCACGACTCCTCGCCGGCCTCGGGCGTAACGAGCGCCTGCCGCTCGCGCGACCACGCATAGTGCAGCCGGTTGGGAAGCTCGCGCTGCGCGTGCCAGATCCGCTCCAGGAAGGCATGGACCGCCCGCGCTTCGTCAAGGCGCCCCAGGGCGATGCAGGCCAGGCCGCAGCCGCAGGCGTAGGGCACGTCCATTACGTCGCTGGGCGCGCCGTCGGCGTCCAGGTCGTTGGTGAACCCGCCGGATTGCGGATCTTGCATGGTGAGCATGAAATCGAGTCCGCGGCTGCTCAGGTCGAACTGCCGCGCCATGTGCGCGCCGTAGACCAGCGTGGCGTTGCGATAGGCATAGGCATCGGTCAGCACGCGCCGACCGCCATCGAAATCGCCCTCGGGGGTGAACATGTGCTCACGGATCCAACCGCACAGCGCCGTGGCCGCGGCAGTTTCGCCGGCCACGGTCAACGTCCACGGCACGCGGTAGAACCTGAAGCCATGCGACGGATTGCCGATCGAGCCGTCGGGATGCATGTGCCCAAGCAGCCAATCGGCGCCGCGTCGCTTGGCGTCGGCGTACGACTCCAAGCGAGCGCGCAGATCGATCGGCGAGGCGCTCATCGTCATCGGCGGTCAGCTTAGCCCCACGCGCGGCGCGTCGACAGCGGCCGGCCGGTCGCGCTACGGTCGGCTCGACCCCGATCCAACCCGAGCGTTGCCCACGAATGCCGAGGCGCCTCTGATGACGCTGGCCATCGACGCCTTCTACGGCGGTCACGTCGAGATGCCGAACCCGGGATTTCGGGGGCCGCCGGCGCACACGCGGCGAATGAGCGACGCGCACCTGGCGACGGTCTACGACGAGGCCCTGCGCTTCGCCGAGCTGATGGAGCGCACGGGCTACGACACGCTCTGGCTGGCCGAGCATCATTTTCAGCGCGAGGGCTACGGCTGCATCGGCAACGTGCCGCTGCTGAGCCTGCATCTGGCGCACCACACCGAGCGGCTCAAGTTCGGCGCGTTCTTCAACACGGTCACTGCCTGGCACCCGATGCGACTGGCCGAAGACTACGCCACGGTCGACGTGCTCACCGGCGGCCGGCTGCGGTTCGGCATCGGACGCGGCTATGTGGCGCGAGAGGTCGAGACGCTGGGCGGCCCGCTACTCGATGACGCGGCCAACCGCGATCTGTTCGAGGAACAGGTGGAGATCATGCTGAAGGCGTGGCACGAGCCGGAGTTCGCCCATGCGGGCACGGCCTACCGGGTGCCCGCCGACGTGCCGCACATGTTTGACGACCTTGTTGACATAACGCTTGTGCCGCGACCGGCGCACCTGCCGGTTGAAATCTGGCAGCCCATCACCAGCACCAAGCGGCGCGGACTGGACTTCATGGCGCGGCATGGCATCAAGGGCGTGATCGCGGGCGGCACGGCGCCGGGTGGTCGAGCCGACCAGGCGGCGGCCGTTTATCGCGACGCGTTGGCGCGGGCGGGCCGCCAGACTGAGCTTGGCGAGGACCTGGCGGTTGGTTTCCAGATACACCTCGCGGACAGCCGCGAGGCCGCGTTGCGCGAGGCGACCCCGTGGTGCGAAGAGCACCTCAAGGGACTCGCGCCGCTGGGCCGCTATCCGCAACTCAGCGAGGCCCAGATTCGGGCCACCGCAGAGGGCGAGGCGGCCTATGGCGCGGGACTGCCCACCATTCGCGATCTGGATGCCGAGGGAACCTGGGTGTGCGGGACGCCCGATCACGTGTGCGACCATTTGAGCGGCTTACTCGAACGCCTGCCCGGCTTGCGTCGCGTCTTCATCCAGACCGGATCGCTGGGCGTGCCGCCGTCGGCTATGCGAGCCGACATTCAGTGGTTCGCGCAGGACGTGATGCCCGGATTTGTTCCGGCGTCGGGAAACCGTTAAGTAGATGGACGGTATCCCGCGCTCGAGGCCCGAATCCCCCTCACCCTAGCGCTCTCCCCCCAGGGAGAGGGAACAGGACCTGCCCTTCAGGCTCGGCTGGAGACATTGCGCGAGCGGCTCCGCCGGCTGAAACGGGCGGCTAGTCCTGGCCTATACGCCGTCAAGCGGCGTTTACGAAATCCGCAGGCGATACCAGCGGATGTTGTAGACCTCGTCCTCTTCGCACCAGAAGGCCACGTACACGTCGCCGTCGGGAAGCAGCGCCAGGCTCGGAAAGCCGAATGGCAGGTCGACCAGCTCCTGCCCGCTGCTTTCCGTGGCGCCGGTCATGCTGGATGAGGCGCTTTCCCAGAGTGGCGTTGCGGCCAGATTGATCCAGTCGTCGCCGTCCAGCCGCGATAGGTTGGCCCACAGGCCCGGCTGCCGGTCGTGGCGGTAGACGAACAGAATGCGGTCGTCCGGCAGCGCCAGCAGCTTGCCCGTCTGGCCGTGAATGCCGGTGGACCGCGGCTCGGAAAACGTCCGGCCGTCGGCTGAGATTGCGTACGGGTTGGGCTCGGTGCCGCCCGTGGCGGAGTCGAAGGCCCAGGCGGTTGCCAGGAGCCGGCCGTCGCTCAGCTGGCGCAGCGAGACCTCCCACGAGAAGACGCCGCGATGGGTCTCGTCGATCAGCGCCAGGTGCTCCGGCCATGTCCGGCCGCGGTCGTGGGACACGAATGCCAGCGCCATGGCCCCGATCGGCTCCTCGCCGTCCCAGCCGCGCCAGGGGGCCATCGGGGCGAGCCAGCGGCCGTCGTCCAGCTCCACGATGTGGTGGCACACCTCCCACGCCGGACTCCACACCGGGGGATCGAGGATCTCGGGCTTGCTCCACGAGTGACCGCGGTCGGAGCTGTGCGTGGTGATGAGGTCCATGGGCGCATGGCCAAGGTTCTCGCGATTGACGAGCTGCCCGCCGTGAACGTCGCGGTAGGTGCGCCCGCCGATGCCGACCAGCGTGCCGTCGCGCAGCAGGCTCACGCGGACGCCGCCGGTTGTCGGTCGGGTCGTGGAGCTTTCGACCAGCAGCTCGGGCGCCGACCAGGTCACGCCGCCGTCGGACGAGCGGGCCTTGTAGGTCTGGTAGTCGAGCGCTTCCACGCCCGAGGCGAGATCGAAGCTGGCAAACAGCTCGCCGTCGTCGAGCACGATGATCGAGGGATGCCAGGCGTGGACGGCGCGCCGCTTCGGTTCCGGATTTCGATAGACCAGGCCGGTGGCCAGCACGTCAATCACGGGCGAGCTCCGGCTGCCATAATCCGGGCTGGTTCACGGTCGGATCACCCGACGCCGAATTCCATGCCGCCCGACGGGGCGCAGGGAGCATGCGATGCCTCCGGTCGAAGCCCTGGTGGATGCCCGCCGCAGCATAGAAGCCCGCTATCGCGCGCGCACGCCTGAATCGCGGGCGTTGCACGAGCGAGCGCTGCAGTCGCTGCCCGGCGGCGAGTCCCGCACGGCGACCTGGTTTGCGCCCTACCCGACCTACATCGCCTCGGGTCTGGGCTCAACCCTGACTGACGTTGACGGCAATCAGTTGGTGGACTTCACCTTCAACTCCACGTCGGTCATCCATGGTCATGCGCACCCCGAGATTGTGGCGGCTGTGCAACGCCGCGTGGCCGAGGGCACCGCGTGGAACGCGCCCAACGCGGGCCAGGTCGAGTTGGCCGAGATCCTCTGTGCGCAGGTGCCGTCGCTCGATCAGGTGCGTTTCTGCGCCTCGGGCACCGAGGCCAACATGCAGGCGATCAAGGCCGCGCGGGCGTTCACCGACCGTGATCTGATTATCAAGATGGACCTGGCCTATCACGGCACCTACGAGGGCGTGGAGCTCCATCAAGGGTCGGACGGTTGGGGCGGTCCGGGAGCGCCGGTGTCGCGGGGCGTGCCCAGCAATGCCGTGGACAACGTGCTGATTGCCCCTTTCGACGACGCGGAGATCGTGGAGTGGCTGCTCGAATCCCATCCCGGGCAGGTGGCCGCCATCGTGGTCAACCCGGCCCAAACCCAGGGTGGCCTGCGGGCGCCGTCGCCGGGGTATCTGAAGGCCCTGCGCGACGCCGCGGATGCGCACGGCACGCTGCTGGTGTTCGACGAAGTCATCACGCTGCGTCTGGCGCGCGGCGGCGGCCAGGAGTTGTTCGGCGTGCTGCCGGACCTGACGGCGATGGGCAAGATCATCGGCGGCGGGCTGCCCGTCGGCGGCTTCGGCGGTCGGGCGGAGGTGATGGACATCTTTGCCGACCGGCAGCCGCCGGTCCTGCCGCATGCCGGCACCTTCAACGGCAACCCGGCCACCATGGCCGCGGGACTGGCGGCCATGCGGATGCTCGACGCGCCGGCATTTGAGCTTCTGGCGGAGCGCGGCGAGGCACTTGGCAGGGGTTTGGTCGAAGCCGCGCAACGGGCCGGCGTCGCGCTGGAAGTGACGCAGATCGCATCGGTGATCGGCGTCGACATTCCACTGGCCGGCGCATCCGCGGGGGAGATCATGGAGCTGATCGTCCTCGAGCTGTTGAACCGCGGATTCAAGGCGGCATCCATGATGACCGTGTCCACGGCAACGATCGCCGACGAGATTCAGGCGCTGACCGAAGCGCTGACGGACGTGCTGCGGCAGCTGCGTCCCGCAATTGCCGAGGCCGCGCCCGCAGCAGCACTCACCGCGTAGGCGCCGGAGGGCGATCCAGCGGTAGCGTTCATCACTTGACCGACGTAACGATGGCCGTCACGATGTGTGGTGAGTCGAGCCGGTTTGCGGTCTACTGCCGCCGGTTTCGCCAAACGTCGTCTGCAGGAATAGGAGCCGCCTGCCGTGGCTGCCATTGCAACCAATGTTCGTCGTCTTCCCGGCCCGATTCAGGCCCTCATCGCGTCCCTTGTATTCGTTGCGCTTGCGCTTCTGATTCTCCGGGTCGCGCTCGACCCGAACGAAGAGAGGATGCGGGCCAGCGCCGAGGCGGCGCGCCCTCAACGCGAGGCGGTTCAGGTTCGTACGCGGGCGCCGACGGATGCGTCGACGACCACGGAATCGTCGGCGGCGACGGACGCGGCCGCGGAAAGCGACCTGCCGGGCGTTGGCGACACCCTGGTATCGACGGACGATCTATCGGTCACCCTGCTTGCGGTTGAAGATCTGTCAGAGCTGCCCCAACTCGTGGGCGGCCCGGTCGATCCGCGCAGGGACTACTTCCGGATCGTCACCATTGAATTCGAGAACAACAGCTCCGACCCAACCACTGTGCAGAACACCAACATCTGGCTGGTGAAGGACGACGGCTCCCGAGTCGTCATCGACTCAAACTCGCTCGACAGGCTCATCTCCGCACCGCCGCTTGCTTTCGATAGCCGGCCGCTGTTTCTGGCGGAATCGGTGCCGGTAGACAAGTCAATCGTGGTGTCGGTGTCGTTCGACGTCAGGGAAAGCGACACGATTACCAAGCTCGACGTCGAGGGCCTTCTATTTGCGATGCCCGCGGTCAACCTCGATGCCGGCGCGGCGGCAGTGGCGGAGGCGGAAGCGGAGACCGAGGCCACGGCCACGGCTGAGGCCGAGGCCACGCCGGAAGCCAATGTTCGCGACACTCGTGCCGGAAGCTCGCTGGACACCGCCGTGAACCGGGGGCGGGCGCGCATTGAAGCCGAGGAGCAGGTCGCGGAATCTCGCACCGGCCTGCCCACGGTAGGCGACGCGCTGCTTGGGGATGACGGGCTCGAGGTGACGCTGGTGTCGGTGCAGCGATTCGAGGAGTTGACGCAGGTTCACGGCTCACCGTTCCGGCCGAAGAACGGCTTGTTCCAGATCGTGACCATCACATTCAACAACACCAACGACAGCGGGAACATCGTGGTCTCCAAGGCCAACATCGTGATGATCGAGCCGGACGGCAACGAAATCCCCGTGAATTCGCCAGGCATCAATGCGCTCATAGGCATGGCCACGACGGCTACGGAAGGCCGTCCGCTGTTCCTGGTCGAAAGCGTGCCGAACGGAAAGACAGCCACGGTGGCCGTGGTGTTCGATGTCGACCCGGGCTTGCTTGACCTGCAAATCGACATCGAGGGCTTCATCTTCGAGGTGCCGAACCCCTAGGCTTCGGCGCGTAGCCAACGGCATACTCGGGAAATGACCGAGGTGTCGGGCGGGCCTGAGTTTCCGCGCACCATTCGCACGCCGCGTCTCACGCTCCGTCCGTTCAAGCCGTCGGACGTGAACGCCGTTCTGGGGTATGAGTCGGACGCAGCCTATGGCGAGTTTCTCGGCGTTCCGCATCCTTACCGTCGATCGGACGCCGAGCGCGGCGTCGCGTCCCGCATGCTCTGCGACTGGACGCGCGCGGCGATGTGGGCCGTGGATCTCGAGGGCGACGCCATCGGGAACGTCGGGATGACGCTATACGCCGGTCACGGGCGCATTGATCTCTACTACGGCCTCGCGCGGGCGCACTGGGGAATGGGCTATATGACTGAGGCCGTGCGCGCCGCCATTGACGCCGCCTTCACCACGTTTCCGAACGTCAACCGCGTTCAGGCCGACGCCAACCCCGAGAATCCGGCCTCGCTGCGCGTCATGGCAAAGGCCGGGATGACTCCCGAGGGCGTGCTGCGCCAATACGTGGTCATGCACGGCGCGGCCACGGATCAGGTCATGTGCAGCATCCTGCGCCGCGAGTGGGAGACCGTGAGCAAGGAGTAGCAGCCTTCCCCTGCCGGCGCAATGGCGATGGGGCTCGCCTGCCGAGGCCGTCGCTACCGCTGCGAGATTCCGCCGCCGATTTGCTCCACCACGCGCAGGGTGTCTGCCACCGCCCACGTCTCCACGATGCGCCCATCCACGATGCGCCGGATGGCCATCACCTCACCGCTCACCGTCCCGCCCGTGGCCTGGATGCCCAGATGGGTCCCCAGGTGCGTCCCGCGCCACGTGGCATGCGTGATGACGAACTCGCCGTCCTCGAACTGTCGCTCGATGGTCCAGCGCAGGTCCGGAAAGGCCTGCAAGCGGTCGCGATGCACGTTCTTGATCGCCGCGGGCGTCACGCTCTCGCCCGCGCGGTGCACGAGGCCCGAAGAATCGTGCAGCTCGTCGAACACGTCCCAGTTCCGACCGTTGAAGGCCTCATCGGCCAGACGTTGCACGACCGCCGCATTGCGGCCGGTCACCGGCTAGTCGTCCTCGGGCATGAAGCCGGCGTTGATGAAGCCGCCGTCGATGGTGATGGCGGTGCCGCTGATGTAGGTCGACCCGTCGCCGCACAGGAACACCGCAAGGTCCGCAATCTCCTCCGGCACCGCCTCACGCTTCTTGGGGAAGCGTCGAATGCGCTGATCCCGCAGCTCCGGTCTGCGCCTGTAGATCTCCTGCACCATCGGCGTTCGCGTCACGCCGGGACAGATCGCGTTTACATTGATGTCGTAGGGCGCCCACTCGATGGACAGCATCTGGGCGAGCGCAATCAACCCGGCCTTGGCGGGACTGTACGCGCCGCGATCCGGCACCGGCACCATGGCGCCAACCGACGAGATCAGCACCACGCGCCCACCCTCGCCCTGCCGAACCAGCTGGCGTCCGATGGACTGACAGAGCAGAAAGCCGCCCGTGAGATGCGTGTCGAGGACCGAGCGCCAGTCCTCCTCCGGCAATTCGAGCAACGGGGCGATGGCAGTGTTGCCGGCGCCGTGGACCAGGAAATCGCAGCGGCCAAAGTGTTCGACGACCGCATCGACAGCCTGCTGCACCGAGGCGCTGGAGGCTGAGTCGAGAACGACCGGCAGGGACTGGCCTCCGCTCTCGGAAATCTCGTTCGCGAGCGCCTCGCTCCGGCCGAGGTCGATGTCGGCGATTGCGACCGCCGCGCCGTCGCGCACGAAACGCCGGCAGATCGCCGCTCCTAGACCGCCCGCGCCGCCGCTCACGAATGCCACCTTGCCCGTCATGGAGTTGCCCCTTCGCAGATTGGCTGCGCCAGTCGCCCCGTGGCGCGCGTCCGGTGATTTGAAGCGCCAAGGATCTCGCTCGAGCCGCAGCCTATCGCTAAGCGACGCACCTGGGCGAAACCTCGGTCACTCGTCGCCGAATCAGTTTCGCTGCATGAAGTCGGCGATCAGCCGTGCGACCTCGCGCGGGCACTCCAGCGGCAGCGAGTGCGACGCTCCCGCCAGCCAGCGCAGCTCGATATTGTCCCGCCGGGGCAGGTGCAGCTGTTCATGCGTCGCCGGCTCGCGTCCTCGGTCACCGTAGAGCTCGAGGATCGGCAGGTCGGTTCGCTGAAGGACGTCGGTGCCGTCCCAGGTTCTCCAGATGGCGCCGAAGTCGCGCCGTTGCCGGTCGGTCCAGCGGTGCAGGACCTCGTGGCGCAGCTGCTCGCGTTGCTCCAGCTGCTCGGCGGACAGCGTGCTCATGGTGTCGTCTCGGAACGCGTCGCGCTGCGCGTGATGGTTGGTCCAGCCTTCGATCGAAATCACACCGCGCAAGGCATCGGGGCGGACCCGCGCGATCTCAATCGCGATCATGCCGCCGATGCTGTGGCCGCCGACGAAGCACCGCGGCAGCTTCAGTTGGTCCACGACTTGCAGCACGTCCTGCGCGAACAGCTCAATGGATCCGTTTGCCGGCGGCGGCCAGCTGCCGCCGTGTCCGCGGAGATCGACGAGGACCATGAGCAGCGCCGCGTCCAGGTGGTCGACTATGTCTTTGAGCCCCCTGGCTGCGTTGAAGCTGCCGGGAATCAGCACCAGCGGCGGACCGCGTCCACCGCGTTCGTGGTAGGAGAGTGTTGCGCCCGGCGCCTCGATCGCGTGTTGGGCAAATGCCGGTCCCAGGCCCGCGCCAGAACCGGGCGATGCCGAATCCGGCCTCACCGAACCGACTCCAGCGGCGGATTGCGCACGCCGTCGAGATCGGCAAGGCGTACCCGCAGCAGCTCCACCGTCTGCTTGCCGCCGGCGAAGGAAATAAAGAGGTGGTCGCCATGCTCGATCACGTGTGGGTAGTCCACCCAGCGTCCGCCCGCCAGGTACGCCATCGTGTGAAAGACCAGGCCGTCGTCGCTGACTGAGATAGCCAGCGGATCGCGCATTCTCGGGTTGGGGTTCGAGACGAGCACGTAGCGACCGTCGGCCAGCCGCAGCCCGCTGAACTTGGACGTGGCGTCCGGGAAATTCGTTCGAACCGGGCGGCCCCAGGTACTCCCGCCGTCCACGGAAATCGCGCGGTAGAGGTATCCGCTGCGGCGACCGTCGCGAAACAGCGCCGCCAACCGCCCGTCGGGCAGCGTCCACCAGTGCGGCTCCTCCGCCGAAAGCTCGGTGTTCGACCCCAGGACGGGAACCGATGCCCACCGGTCGATCGCGTCCACGCCGCCGACCAGAAATTCAACGCCGACCTCGCGATAGTTGTGGCGGCGCCGGGACATGCTCCATTGGCCGTCAGGCAGGCGCTCCGGCGGGAAGTTGTTGATGGCGTCACGGCAGACGACGCCGGCGGGCTCCCACGAATCGCCGGTCGGATTGAGTCGAAACGCGTGCAGCGCAAGGCTCGGACCGAAGAATCCGGCCGCCTCGTCCAGCGACGCCAGCGCCAACAGCTCGCCGTCCCGTTGCCAGAAACCGCGCGAGATAAATCGCAGGCCGCGATCGGTGCGCTGGCCATACAGCGGCGAAGATGGACCGGACCCGGGCGGCGCGGGCGTGAGGTACCGGGGACTCGACCATCGACGTCCATCGGGGCTGGTGGCGAACTTCACCCGCTGGCCCACGCGGTCCTCGATGCCTGGACCGTCGCTCCACATGAGCCAGAACTTGCCCCCGTGATTGGCCAGGTAGTTGTGCTGGTTGACGCCGCCCCGGTCGCGGTCGAGATCGCTGCCGTGGTGCGCCTCGGCGCGCACATCGCTCACCATGACGTGCTGCGACGGCACGCGCGGCAGCGACGCAAAGTCGATTCGGTGTGAGTCGTCCGGCACCCACGGACCCGCCAGCATGAGCGCTGGATTCGGGCGCACCACGTGCTCAGCCATCTGGAATCGACACGATTTGCCTCTGAGCGGCGAGCAGGCGCTGAAGCTCGTCCACCGGCACATGGCGCGGCGTGACGCCGTGGCGCAGCGCCAGGTACGCGGCGGTTCCCGCCGCCTGCCCCAGCGCCATCCAGGTGGGCTCCATGCGGATCGATGAGTAGGCCACGTGCGTGGTCGACGCCGCAACCGGGACGATGAGGTTCTCGACGTTCACCGGAATCATGATGCGATACGGAATCTCGTACGGGTGCGTGAGTTCGTCCAGCATGCCCAGATAGCCTTCGAGCACCTGCGTGTCCGTGGGCTGGCGCTTGCGGCAAGGGAAGCTGTCGATGGGGAACTCGCCCACCGCGATCGCGTCCTCGTGCCGGCGCGAGCCGGTGGTCAAGTCGTGCTCGGTCAGCGTGTACTCGCCGACGAGCCGCCGGCCCTCGCGCACGTAGAGTTGGAAGGGAAATCGACCGTTGTCGGTGAACTCGTCGCGCGGCAGGTGATAGCCGTTGGCGATGCGCCGGTCCTCGGCTGGAATGTGCTCGTCGTTCTGCAGGAACCATAGGAGCCCCAAGGTCAGGTCACGGTGCCTCTGGCGGATTCGCTGCCGGGTTGCGTCGTCGCCCTCGATATAGCCCCGATTTTCCTCCGGGAATGGGAACCCCAGCGGCCGCGGGTTGATGTTGACGTCGGTCTTCCGGTTGGGGATCTCGGTCACGGACAGCGCCCGTACCAGCGTGTCGAAGTGGGCTGGGTTGTAGCCGCGTCCGGGCTTGAGCGTCTTGGGTCCGCTGAGCCGTCCGGCGACAAGATCGTCGAAATATCCAACATACTCGCCGCGGTCGTAACCCGGCGGCGGCCCGGTGAGCCGGTAGGCGTTGTCCGGGTCCGAGGTCAGGCACAGCCGGTAGGTGTAGGCCGGCAGCCGGTCGTCCGCGGCTCCGGTGGTGCCGGGAAGGAATCGGCCGTCCTGGTAGTCGTAGTAGACGACGCCGGCGTGCGGCTCATCGAAGTCGTCGCGCGCCTCCCGGCCGAGACGGAATGCGGCGCCCGCGGGCGCATAGAGATCGCCCTCGTAGGTGGCGTCGACGAACTGACAGCCGTGGATCATCGTGGCGCGCCCGCTGCGCCGATCGATGATCCTGATCGCCGTCACGGACGCATTGGAGCAAGTCACATCAGCCAGCCGCGCACCGCGGTGGACGCCTATGCCGGCCTGCTCGCCGACCATGCCCTCGAACACCGCTTCGGCCACCGACGGCTCGTAGTAATAGCCGTCGTCGCAGAGGCGCACGTTATCCGAATCCGCGCCGTAGCGCGCCACATAGGCGGCTAGCACGCGCTCCGTGAACTCGTGAAACAAGCCGCCGATGAGCTCTCGATGCTCGATGTCGCTCTTGCCCAGCCCACTGGCCGCCATGCCGCCGATGTGCCGGTGGTATTCGACGAGCAAGACCGAATGCCCCAGGCGTGCGGCGGCCACGGCGGCCGCGATTCCGCCCGGCGTCGCCCCCAGCACGACGATGTCGGCCTGCTGCGGCGTGAACGGTGCCGGGCCGGCATCGGTCATTTCGCGATCGAAGCGTGCGGTCATTTCTCGATTGCGGCGCGGCCGTGTGCTGCGGGTCGGCTCAGGGCAGGGTACGCGCTAGGTGAGGGACGCGAGACGCGCGGCCTGACGCCCCGACTCGGTCAGCCGCAGGCGGTCGACGTCGCGCGTGACCAGTCCGCGGTCGGCCGCCGACTGCACCACGCGTTCGGCGAAGTTGGGCTGCCATCGCATGTGCCGCTGCATGTGGTCGATGCGGCTCTCGTCCTCGGCGGCGGGCGTCCCCTCGTGCGTCGCCAGGTGGATCAGGAGCAACTGGCGGGCGAACTCCCAGCGCTGGCGACCGCGACGCCGCGCCGTCAGCAGCAGGCCACGCTCGGGCGCCAGCAGCAAGGCGATGACGAACGCCACGCCAACGACCGTGGCCATGGCGCCGGCGATGTTGGCGTCCAGGGCGCGCGCTAGCCAGTACCCGCCGATCGCGCAGACGGCCCCAATGGCCACGCTGAGCCCGAGCAGGCGCGGCAGCCGATCGGTGAGCAGGTACGCCGCCGCGGGCGGACCGATCATCAGCGCCACCACCAGGATGCTGCCAACGGCGTCGAAGGCGCCAACGGCCGTGACCGACACCATGCCCATCAAGCCGTAGTGAATCAACGCGGGCGAAAATCCGAGCGCCGTTGCCAGTCCGGCGTCGAAGGTGGCCACCTTGAACTCTTTGTAGAACGCTCCGAAGACAGCCACGTTGATGAGCAAGATGCCGCCCATCACCCAGAGCGCCACCGGCCCCAGGTCCTGGCCGAACGGCGTGAAGCGGTTGAACGGGGCGAACGCCAGCTCGCCAAGAAGTACCGCGTCACTGTCCAGGTGCACGTCCCCCGCAAGGGCCGAGATGAGAATCACGGCGATGGAGAACAAGGCGGGAAACACCAGCCCGATGGCGGTGTCCTCGCGCACCAGCCCGGTGCGGTTGACCACCTCCACCAGCGCGACCGTCGCCAGCCCCACGATGGCCGCGCCGGCGATCAGCAGCGGGGACCGCAGGTCGGCCACGATGAAGAACGCCAGCACGATGCCCAACAAGACGGTGTGGCTGATGGCGTCGCTCATCATGGACATCCGTCGCAACATCAGGAAAGCGCCGGGAATCGCGCACGCGGCGGCCACGACGACCGCAACGATCTGAACCTCGAGCTGCGCGGGCGTCACGGGGCGCCGGCCTGAGTCGCGCGCTGACGCTCCGCCCGGGAGGCTCTTTCACGCCCACGGTCGGTCAGCGTCCAGGTGTCGCCGGCGGTGCGACGGGCGAGGCCCTGCACCGCAAGCTCCGCCAACGCCCGGTCGACGACCGCGCGACCGCGAATCGCGTACAGCGCAGCCACGTGGTGCGCGTGCGCTGGATCACGCGCGTGCTGCGCCGAGAGCGCCGCCAAATCGCCAAGCACGGCCTCGAGGGCCAGCAATCGACGACGGCGCCAAGCGTGGAAACGCGCCCACGCGACGCCGCGGCGCGGCGCGAAGAGCAGCGAAACGGCCACGAACCCCGTCGCGACCAGGACGATCGTCGGCCCCGTGGCGGTGTGGGCCGTCGTGCTGATGACCGAGCCGGCCACGCCGGCGGCCGCGCCAAGGGCGGCCGAAAGAATCACCATCACGCCGAGCCGGTCGGTCCACTGGCGCGCGGCGGCCCCGGGGGCGACCACCATGGCGCTCATCAAGACCACGCCGACCGTCTTGAGTCCCACCACGATGGCGATGACGAGCAGACTCGTGAGCAGCACGTCCAGCCGCCGTACGGGATAGCCCAGCGATGCGGCGAAGTCGGGATTGAAGCTCAGCAGCTTGAACTCCTTCCAGAGCGTCAGCAGGATCAGCACCGCGACGGCGCCGACGGCCGCCATGGTGATCACGTCGATTTCGAGCAGCGCGGCCGCCTGGCCGAAGAGATATCGATCCAGTCCGGCCTTGCCGGCCGCGGGCTGTCGCTGAATGAACGTGAGGACCACCAGCCCGGCGCCAAAGAACACGCTGAGGATCAGGGCCATGGCGGCGTCGGCCTTGACCCGCGACGCGCGGACGATTCCGATCACGGCCAGCGCCGCCACCCACCCGGCCAGCGCCGCTCCGAGCATGAGCACCAGCGGCGTCCGGCTGCCGGTGATGAGAAACGCCAGCGCAACGCCGGGCAGCGCGGCATGGGACATGGCGTCGCCCAGCAGCGCCTGCCGCCGCAAGACGGCGAATGCGCCCACGGCGCCGCTCACGACGCCCAGCGCCGCCGAACCCAGCGCCACCGTGCGCAGCGTGTAGTCGAAGAGCAGGTCGCTGAGAACGTCCATGGGGACGCCCGTCAGTTCCGCCGGCTGGAAGCGTTCACGGGGTCGATTTCGGGCTCGTTCCGTTGGCGTGTCCGCCAGCGATGCCCGAGACGCGCCCGCCGTAGGTCTCCCGCAGGTTTTCTTCGGTGAACGAGTCCGCGACCGGTCCGGCCGCGATGCGGCGCACGTTGAGCAGCGTGACCCAGTCGAAATATTCCGCCACCGTCTGCAGGTCGTGGTGCACCGCGACCACGGTCTTGCCCTGGGCGCGCAGGGTTCGCAGCAGGCTCACGATCGCCCGCTCGGTGGTGGCGTCCACGCCCTGGAAGGGCTCGTCCATCAGGTAGACCTCGGCGTCCTGCACCAGCGCACGGGCCAGGAACACGCGCTGCTGCTGTCCGCCGGAGAGCTGGCTGATCTGACGGTCGGCGTAGGTCTCCATGCCAACCTGACGTAACGCGGCCAGCGATCGCCGGCGTTCGCTCGCTCCGGGGCGACGAATCCAGCCCAGCTGCCCGTAGGTGCCCATGGCGACGACGTCGCGCACCGTGGTGGGAAAGTCCCAGTCCACGCTGCTGCGCTGCGGCACGTAGGCCACCAGGTGGCGCTGCGCGCGGTAGGGACGCCCCAGGATGCGCACCCGCCCGGCAGCGGGCCGGAGCAGACCGAGGATGGTCCGCAGCAGGGTGGTCTTGCCGGCGCCGTTGGGACCCACGATGGCCATCAAGACGCCGCGCGGCACCTCCAGGTCCACGTCCCATAGCGCGGGGCGTTGGTGATAGGCCAGCGTGACGTCGGTGGCCTCGACCGCCAGCGGGGCGTCAGCCTCCGTCGGAGCGTCGAGCGACGTGCGCGTGCTTGTTGCGCTCATTCGCCCGTCAGCCCGCCGACGATCGTGTCGATGTTGTGGCGGATCATCCCCAGGTAGGTGCCTTCCGGCGTGCCCGCGGCGCCCATGGCGTCGGAGAAAATCTCGCCCCCGACGACCACCGTGTGCCCGCGCGCGCCCGCGGCTTCGATGACGGCCTGCACGCCCTGGTCTGGCACCGAGGACTCGATGAAGACGGCGCGAATTCCGCGGTCGCTGATGAATCGCGCCAGGGCTTGCACGTCGGCGGTGCTCGCCTCGCTCTCGGTGCTGATGCCCTGAAGGCCCCGCACCTCGAATCCGTAGCGCCGGGCGAAATAGTTGAACGCGTCGTGGGCGGTGACCAGGGCGCGAATGCCCGCATCCAGCGTGTCGGCCTGCGCCGTGACATAGGCGTCCAGGACTTCGATTTCGGCGATGTAGGCCTCGGCGTTGGCGCGGTAGGTCGCCGCTCGATCAGGGTCCATGTCGAGCAAGGCGTCACGGACGCTCGCGACGACGATTGTCCACAAGCCCAGATCGAACCACACGTGCGGGTCGTACGCGCCTTCGAACTCGGGCGGCGCCAGCAGCTGACCGCGGTCGATGCCGTCGGTCACGCGCACCGAGCGCACGCCCAAGTCCTCCATGCGCTCCAGCACGCCGGTCATGCCCGCCTCGAGGTGCAGGCCGTTCCAGAACACGGCGTCGGCCGATTCGAGCCGCGTGATGTCGCTCTCGCTCGCCCGATAGAGGTGCGGATCGACGCCGGGCCCCATGAGGGCGTGGACCTCCACGGCGTCGCCGCCGACCCGGCGCACGGCGTCGGCAATCTGCCCGATCGTGGCCACGATGCGCAGTCGAGGGTCATCCGCGCCATCGGTCGCCGGAGCGCTGCCGTTGCAGGCGGCAATGAGGAACAGGGCGGCGGCGAGGCTCCCAATCAGTCCGCAAACCAGCGCCGTTTGGACGGCTCCCGAACGCAGCGGTCACATCCTCGCAGGCAACATCGGCTCCCAATGGTTTCATGAATCGATCCGTTAAGTCAATGATTGCAATACTAAAGTTGCATTATTCAACATTTGCGTCGGACTCGTCCTGGGTCCACCGCCGCGGGACGGTCGGGGACTCGAATGGGAGGGCTCGGCGCTCGTGGCGGGGCAGTCGGCATCTTGACATCATTTGAACAACGCATCATGATGTCTCCATGCGAACCACGCTCACGCTCGACGCTGACGTCGCCGACTTCCTGCGCGAGCAGGCCCGGCTCCGGAACCGGCCGTTCAAACAGATCGTGAACGACACCTTGCGCCGAGGGATGTCGCCCGCCGCCCCCGAGGAACGCCCGGCCTATCGGGTCACGCCGCACCACGGCGGGTTCCGTGCCGGCGTGGATCCGCTCAAGCTCAATCAGCTCAACGATGAGCTGGAGACGCAGGAGTTCATCGGCCGGGACGCCGAGTGATCGTCCCGGACCTGAACCTGCTGCTCTACGCCTACAACTACGGCGCGCCCTTCCACGACGCGGCGCGACGCTGGTGGGAAGCATCGGTCAACGGATCGGAGCGTGTCGGGGTGCCGTGGGCGGTGTCCACCGGCTTCGTGCGGCTGATGACCCATCCGAGGGTGCTGGCGGACCCCGCTACGCCGTCGACGGCGGCGGGCTACGTGGACGAGTGGTTCCGCTTGGCCAACGTCATTCCCCTAAACCCTGGCCGGGATCACCTGGCCCTCTTCCGACGCTGCCTCGCCGCCGCCGGCGTCGGCGCCAACCTCGTCACCGACGCCCACCTGGCGGCCCTGGCCATGGAATACCAGGCGGAGCTCCACTCCACCGACACGGACTTCAGCCGCTTTCCAGGCCTCCGCTGGCGCAATCCGCTCTGACGAGTAGCTCGCTCGGCCTCTTCGTCATTCCGGCGGAGGCCGGAATCCAGGGGATCGCCGCGCCCACGTGTACCGTCGCGACATGCCACGCGTCACGGTGGACGCGCTGACTGCCTAGCTCTGCTTCTCAGCCTGGTGTTTGTTGAGACAGTCCACGATGACCTGATTCATTCTGGGGAGCCTCGTTGCTGTGAAGTCCGACAGCCACGACTCGAGCTTTGCGCGCGTCGTGCCAGCATCCCAGCCTAGCCCCAAGTCATCTTCCTCCAACATATGATCCTCGTCGCTGTGCAGGATCATCCAGGACGCGCGAACCGCGCTCTCCCTTGGACTGAAAAGCGTGGGGCGCTGTTTAATCGCTTCAAAGAGACACTCCCTAAGTTTCTCGTTTTTCTCGTTGGCAGGAGACATCCAGACCTGGAAGCGTGGTCGCCCATCCTGGATTAGGAATTCGAAGAGGATCAAGGCATCGGAATCGCTCTCCCAGCCGCTGCCTGTCCGCGTCACTCCATACCGATCCCAGACGTTCGCTCGAAACCGAATAGCATTCTTGATCTCGTGATCTAGTCTCCATTCCAAATGCCGCTCGATTGCTATCTTGAATGCTGGCTTGATCTCAGCCGCCCAGTCTGGGCGATTCGCGAGCAGGAGCTCTACGGCCTCCCGGTGCTCCAGGTAGATTCGACGGGCGAGTTGCGAAACGCTGGTGTCGGGCACGAGGTTCCTCCTCAG
This sequence comes from Chloroflexota bacterium, assembly GCA_026708035.1. NCBI lineage: Bacteria > Bacillati > Chloroflexota > Chloroflexota bacterium. Next base: position 70,506 of record JAPOVQ010000035.1, read on the forward strand.
CGTGGTTGCGTATAGACGCAAGAATGCGCGGACATCGGGATTCATCGAGTTCTCGCCGTCGGCCGCAATCTGTTGGACGACATCCAATACTGCCGAATAGGGAAGGGCCGTCCAGAGTGATAGCTCTTCCTGGCGGAGCGGCTCAGTCCCTTGCGGCGTCAAGAACACGCGGCATTTGGCAAACGATGGATAGGCGGCATCCAGTGCGATTCGATAACGAGTGAGCTGCTCATGATGTTCGCTTGAAAACGTCTTGTTCTCGATGGCGCACAGAAGCCGCGCTTCGCGGTCGACCACCAGAATGTCCAGATATCCCAATTGCCCATCGACTTCGTGTTCCCACTCCCGGACGACTTCTGCGGCCGAAAGATTAACGGCGCCGACGTCTTGTGAGGTTCCGGCGCAGTGCAGAAGTGCCCGCAGAAAACAGTCGCCGAGCCCATGGCGTTCCTTGGGATTCAGCAGCAGGGCCAGCACGTCTGAATGGAATTCTTCCCACCCCCAGAGCGCCTGCCCTGATCCCAACCGCGACTCACCGATGAAGTCGAGCCCATCGAACTCGGATCGCTGCTGATCGGCGAGTCTCTCCAGCCGCTGCAGACGCTCATCCGCGATTAGAGCGTCGAGGCTTGCCGCTAGTCTCATGCGCTCCTCGCCAAGCGCGCGCTCCAATTGCTCGATCGCGGGGACTACGCCATCCAGCGCCGCCGAAGGGCCGCTCGGCATCCCATCATGTGTCGGCAAATTCACCGTCGCCAACAAAGGTGAACACGGCCTCACCGGGCATTGTAGGGGTATCCGGTGGCCCAGGCTGCGCACAGCGTGGGATTCGTCGTGCCTGCGGAGGCTCCTACTCGTCCCCGTCCGACGTGTCCTCCGAGGCCAGGGCCGTGCTCTCCGCGAAGACCTTGAACGATTCCATGATCTTGAGCGACTGCCGCTTGAACAGCGGCCGCATGAACCACGCCGCGATGCGCATGAAGCCGCCGAACTCGAACACGTTGTGCGCGATCCACTGGGTGGCGTTGGGGCCGTCTTCGACGAACCAATTCTCGATGACGTTCCGCACGCCCTCGGTCTCGTAGGTGCCGCTGATCTCGTCCGGCAGGTTATAGCGCGTGAGTGTTTCGATCATGTCGAACGTCTCGCCGTTGTCACGCGCGAAGACCAGGCGCGACTGGGCGCCCGGCTGTCCCTGCGTGCCTTTGACGTGCTCGAAGCTCTGCAGGCCGTCCATCCACTTGAGCATGTTGTCGGGATCGTCGAACAGCTCGACCATCCGCTCGCGCGGCAGGTTGATGACGAGCTTGCAGGTGTACTTCACATAACATCCCCAGGGTGACGCTGTCCCATGCTACAGCGGGTCAGCGCCGCACCGTGTAGCGAATCGCGCTCTTGGGCACGCGCAATACGCCGTGGCGGTCGATCTCGCGCCGGATCAGATCGGAAATCTTCGCCGTGATCGCGGCGCGGTGGCTGTCGTCGGCGGGGCGGTCGGCGATGGCGTCGATGGGCCCCGTCGCGTAGTAGCGCAACGCGTCGGGCACGGTTGGAAACAAGAAGGCGTCGTCCCAGGTGTCGAGCCGGCATTGCGCGAATTCAGACGCGACGAGAGGCTCGTCCAGTTCGGTGAACCGCAGCGTGCGTCGCGGACGCGGCGCATAGCCCGCCGCCCGCGCAGCCTGGCGGTGCAGCTCGATCAGGACCGCCTGGCTGTCCGAGGCGTTGGTCGTGAGCACGGCACGGCCGCCGGGCTTCAGCACGCGCCGGATCTCTTGCAGAGCCAGCTCCAAGTCCGGCACGTGGAAGAGCACGTAGTTGGCGAGGACTCGATCCACCGCGCCGTCGGCGATGGGAAGAGACTGGAGATCAGCGACGCCAAGTCCCAAGGGCGCCCCGTCGCCCTCAGACTGCGAGGCCTTTTCCACCATCGCCGCTGATCGGTCGATGCCCACGATCCGAGCGCCGCGCCGCCGCAGCTCGTCGAAGCACGCCCCGTAGCCGCAACCCGCGTCCAGGACAAGGTCGCCGGGTCGCAGCGCCAGGCCATCGATCACCCACGCCACGAATGAATCGGACCGCTCGGAGAAGCTCCGGTGGGCTTCGATGCGCGTCCTCAGGCGCGAAGTATCCGAGTACTGCTCGTGCAGCAACGCGGCGTCGGCCGCCGGCCGGGCAGTCATGGCTTGAGAGACGCAGGGGCCGCAGCCGCTGACGTCAACCGACCGCAGTCACGTCGGAAACTCCGCCGTCGAGAACGCCGGCCCCTGCGTATACGCCCCATGGCGTTGGCGCCTCCCCACAAGGTCGAGCGCAGCGGCGGTTGGGCGGTCCGGGGCCGAGTCCGCCCAGTGCCCATGTCGCACGAGTTTGCCATTATGGCCGCGAAACAGACCGAGGGCCTGACCATGGCTGAGAATCCTCGAGTCGTCATCGTTGGCGCCGGACACAATGGTCTCGTCGCCGCCGGCTACCTTGGGCGGGCCGGCCTGGACGTCCAGGTCCTCGAGCGCCGGGACGTCGTCGGCGGCGCGGCGGTGACCGAGGAGTGGTTTCCCGGATTCAACGTCTCCACCTGTTCCTATGTCTGCCACATCCTGCAGCAGAAGGTCATCGACGAGCTCGAGCTGCGCCGTCACGGTTTCCACGTCTACCCCATCGATCCGTCGCGCGTCCATCCCCACCCCAACGGCACGGCGCTCACGCTCTGGCACGACGACGAGCAGACGGTCGAGGAAATCCGCAAGATTTCGCCGGAGGACGCCGACGCCTGGATGGATTGGGCCGACTTTTGGCACCGCGCCGTCGGCATCCTCAGCGACTACTACCTGCGCCCGCCGCCCTCGCTGGCCGAGCTTTCCGAGCGGTTTCGCCGCGAGGACGAGGAGGAGCTGCTGGAGACCCTGCTCACGGTCCCGTTCAGGGAGCTGATCGAGCATTACTTCGTCTCGGACCAGGTCAGGGCGGCGATGAGCACCAGCACCTGGGACATGGGCGACATCGGCGCGCCGGGCAGCGCCTACATCACGGCCCTCTACCGCTTCAGCGCCTTCCGGGAAGATACGGAGAACTACGGCATCGTCCGCGGCGGCATGGGCGGCATCACCCAGTCGCTCGCCCGCTCCGCCGAGGCAGCCGGCGTTTCCATCAGGACCGGCGCCGAGGTGCGACGCGTTTTGGTGGAGCGGGGCCGGGTCACGGGCGTCCAGCTGCGCGATGGGGAGGTCGTCGAAGCCGACATCGTGCTGTCGAACGCGGATCCCAAACGGACCTTTCTCAAGCTGCTGGACGAGACCGATCTTGACGCGGAATTCCTCGAGGCGGTCAAGGCGCTGAAAACCGATTCGGCCTCGGCCAAGTTCCTTTGCGCGCTGCGGGAGTTGCCCGACTTTTCCGCTTACCTGGGCGACGACTACAACCCGGAGCACCTGGCGATGATCAATCTCTGCCCCTCGGTCGAGAACGCGGAGCGGAGCTGGAACGACGCGAAGCACGGCCGTGTGCCCACCACGCCGATCGTCCAGGTGCAGATCCCCACCGTGTACGACCCGACGATCGCTCCGGAAGGCCGCCACATCCTGTCGATGTGGGTGTTCTTCGTGCCGCCGCATATCCGCGACGGCTCCTGGTCGGAATTGCGCCAGCCGTTTGGCGAGTGGCTGATCGACGAGCTGACGGCCTACGCTCCAAACTTCAGGGACGCCATCATCGACTGGACGCTGCTGACGCCGGAGGACATCGAGGAGCGCATCGGACTCACCGACGGCAACATCCGGCACATCGATCTCATTCCGCAGCAGATCCTCTCGCGGCGACCGCTGCCGGGTTGGTCGGACTATCGGACGCCGGTCGAAGGCCTCTTCCTCTGCGGGGCCGGCACGCATCCCGGCGGTGAGGTGACCGGCGCGCCCGGCCACAACGCGGCGCATGTGGTGCTGCAAGCGCTCGGCCGCTGAAAGCCTGATCGGCATCCGGGCGTCTACTCGGTTCGGTCAGGGCGTTAGTTGCGGGCGTTGACGCCCTCATCAAGCGTGTAGAGCTCGTAGCTCTCGACCCGCGCACCGATCTGATGCTCGGCCAATAGCGCAGCGAGTTGCTCGCCACCGACAAGAGCGACTGGAGCCGCGTCTGCGCGCTCCGCCTCCTTCTTGGCCCCGCTACTGAAATCACTGGTCGTGATGATGAGTCCCTGCTCGTGCGCTCCGAGCGATCCGCGCACTTGCTGAACCACTGGCGCTTGCACGTTTCCCTTCCAGCGTTTCGCCTGCACCGCCATGCGAATCCGCACCGCACCACCAACGACCAGGATGCCGCGAACGTCTACGCCGCCGTCTCCAGAGGCGTTGGTCACGCTGACATCCTCGAAGCCCATCGCTGTAAGGAGCTCTCCGACGAGGTTCTCGAAATCGGCAGGGGAACCGCTGCGTGCACGCTCAAGCAGCGCCTGGCGAACTTCCTTGTTTCTTTCCTCGATCAGAACCACGACCTCGCTCGGCAGCCAGGCAGTTAGTCCAACCATGCCGCGGCCGTGCCAGTCAAAGCGAGGCGTCTCACCGTGCTCTTCCTGACGCCGGACCTCACCCCAAATCATTGAATACATCGATGCTGCCGGAGTGCGCCCTTCGGTGCGAATAAGGCCTTGATAAATCGCGCGCTGCGTGATCGTCTTGTAGTGCAACGGCTCTTGACTGCCAGACTCGCCCAGTACCCGTTCGGCTGCATCGGTGAATGACAGGCTGCGCGGGGCAGCGCCGACCTCTTGCCGCGTATCGACTTCCTGCGGGTGAGCCGACCCAGCGTCTGGGACGATCGACGGATTCAGCGCAAAGCGGCCGCGGCCAGTGCGAACGAACCGAGCGGCATTGCCCTTTCTCTTCATTTCCCCGGAGATCTGCGCGTACACGGAATCTGAAGGCTTCTTGGCTGCCGTAGCCCATAGCGCGCGGGTCAGTATTCGCTCGGTAATCTCGCGATAGTGAAGAGGCCCGTCGGCGTCAAGGAGGACCACAGCAACTGCGTCTTGTGCGTTCACGCGGCAACCTCCCCTGGAAGCACGGCGACCTCAAATCCCACCGTCTTCGGCTCGCATGTGAACACGGCAAGAGCGCCAATGGATGAATTCGTTGGTCGGGGCGAGAGGATTTGAACCTCCGACCTCATCGTCCCGAACGATGCGCGCTACCTGGCTGCGCCACGCCCCGATACCCGCCAGTATAGGCGAGCGGCGACGCCAGTCGGCTAGACCAGGGCTCGCTCGGGGTCGAGAGCATCCCTAAGGGGGGTCCAGGCATCATCGGATGGTGGCATTGGCGCCGCCAGGGGGCGGTCGATGGCAGACCAGCCGCCCCGGTCTTGGATGGCATTCGCAACGGCCGCAGCTACCCCGGGACTTGGACAGCCGATGAGCGCGCGGGAGCCATCGGCGCTGACGACCCGTGGCATCGCGGGTGCGAAAGCTTCCCACTCGGCCTCACTCCATCCGGACGGCAGCTCCTCGGCCCGCACCTCGACGGGCGACGCAAGCACCTGGCTCAGCTCCGGGCGTGCGTCGGCGCCGATCGCATCACCCGGCGCGGCATGGCGCAGACGCAGCGTCACTTCGGCGAGTGCGCCCAGGTGTCCGCCGGAGCCCCACATGGCGTGTGTGAGGCCATATCCCGCCGAGAATTTGACCGTGGCGCCCCCGACGTGAATGGTCTCGCCCGAGGCCAGCACTACCGTGGCGCCGAGGATCCACCGTCGCGCCGGCGCGTCATCCGCGCGCACCGCCGATCCGCGACCGGACGCGATCAGCCCGCCCACGGTGCCGTCGGGCTCCAGCCGCTCGACCGGCCACACCAGTCCGTGTTCCCAAAGGCGCTGCCGCAAATCGGCCAGCGTCACGCCGGCCCGCACGCGCGCGATCAAGTCGAGCGGCTCGATCTGGATCTCGTTGAGCGCAGCGGTCGTGACCACCAGGGCATTTGGCGGCGGCGGCGCCGTGCGTGAGGCCAGGCTCTGCGTGCCCACGATGCGAATGTGCCGGGCCTCGGCCAGCGCGGCGCCCAGCGCGGCTATGGTGGGCGGCGTCAGATCGGCCGGCGGATGGCGCATGCGGGCAAAGGGTAGCGCGGGGGCCGTCCACGACCCAGAATCGGCCATGAGCACCGGACCAACGTTCATGCGGCGATCGGTTCGCACGCCTTGAGACGGCGGATCCAACGCGCGGCGGCCACGGCCACCGCGCGCGCGGCGACCGCCGTGTCCCGCTTGACTCGACGCGGCGGGGGAACCGCCATCAGCGGGCTCGTGGCTCAGGCGGTTTGGCCGCACTACGTGCCCGATGCCCTCAATAGCCTCTCGCGGCTGGTGCTCGTCAGCGGCACCAACGGCAAGACCACGACCACGGCGCTGATTGCGGCGGCGCTGCGCGCGTCGGGTCACGAGGTCTGGACCAACCCCACGGGATCGAATCTGGAGCGCGGCATCGCGGCGGCGCTGGCGCGGCGCGCCGCGTGGCACGGCGGACAACGTCGTGAACGGTCGGCGGTTGGCGTCTTCGAGGTGGATGAGTGGGCGCTCGCGTCCCTGCTGCCGCGCCTATCGCCGACGCTCGTGGTGCTGTTGAACCTGTTTCGAGATCAGCTCGATCGCTACGGCGAGATCGACACGACCGCCGGCGCCTGGCGCGAGGTCATTGCGGGGCTGCCCGACACGGCAACCGTCCTCGCCAACGCCGACGATCCGCTGGTGACGTCGGTGGCCGAGGTTCACCCGGGTCGCGTGGATTGGTTCGGCAGCGACCGCTTGGGCGCGGCGGGGGAGCTTGATCCCTGGGCCGACGTCCGCGGCTGTCCCACGTGCGGTGAACCGCTGACTTACGACGCCGTCGCCTTTGCGCATCTGGGCCGCTGGCGCTGTCCGGCGGGCGACCTGGTGCGCCCCTCGCCCGACGTGGCCATCGTGGCCGCCCAACCCCGCGGAGTTGACGGATTGAACCTCACCCTGACGGCCGACGGCTGGCAATCCGAGGCGGACGTACCGCTGCCGGGTCTCTACAGCGCCTACAACGTCGCCGCCGCCGTAGCCGCCGCGCGGGCGATCGGCATTGGACCGGCGGAGGCGCTGGATGCCGTGGCCCAAACCGGCCCCGCCTTTGGCCGCGCGGAAGTGATCCCGACTCCTCACGGGGAGATCGTGCTGCTGCTCACCAAAAATCCCACCAGCGCCAACCAGGTCCTGGATCTGCTGGCCGCCGAGCCGGAACGGCTGGATACGCTGGTGCTGCTGAACGACGGCGTCGCCGACGGCGAGGATGTCTCGTGGATTTGGGACGTGGAGTTCGAGCGCCTGCGACCGCGTCGGCTCACGCTTGGCGGTCGGCGGGCTCGTGACCTGGAGTTGCGCGTGAAATACGCCGGGGTGCAGCCATTGGCCGGAGGCGTCGAGATCGAGCCGGGCATTACCGAACCGCTTGATCGGGCGCTGAGCCGCGCTGGCGGCCGGCTGGCGGTCGTCGCCACCTATACGGCGATGCTGGACGTGCGGGCCGTGTGCGTCGCGCGGGGCTGGACGACTCCCTACTGGAGCGACGCGTGACCGCCGACGGCCCGACGCTGCGGCTGGCATATCTGTACCCCGATCTGATGAATCTCTACGCGGACCGCGGCAACGTGACCTGCCTGCAACAGCGCTGCGCCTGGCGCGGGATCGAACTCCGGGTCACCACGGTCGCCTGGGGTGATTCGCTGGACGATCCGCAGGACATCTACGTGATCGGCGGCGGTCAGGACCGCCAGCAGCGAGCCGCCAGCGAGGGCCTGTCGCGGCGGCATGCCGATCACATTGGACGCGATATCGCCGACGGCGCGGCCATGTTGGCCGTATGCGGCGGCTATCAGCTGATGGGGCGGTCCTACCGCGACGCCGACGGCACCGCGATGCAAGGGCTCGGCATCTTCGACATGGAGACTGTGCACCCCGGGCCCAAGGTGGCGCGTTGCATCGGCAACATCGCCTGCCGTTGGGAGGGATCCGATCTCATCGGGTTCGAGAACCACGGCGGCCGCACCTATCTGGGCGCCGGCGCGCGACCGCTGGCCGCGGTCGTCAAGGGGTTTGGCAACAACGGCACGGACGGCGGCGAAGGGGCCCTGGCGGGCGCCGCTATCGGCACGTATATGCATGGGTCGCTGCTGCCGAAGAACCCGCACCTGGCCGACCACCTGCTCGCCATGGCGCTGCGGCGTGTAGACCCGGAGTACGCCCTCGCACCGCTGGACGACGATGTCGAGTGGCGGGCCCATCGGGCCGCGCTGCGGATCGTGGGGGTTTCGGCACGTCGCTAGGCGGGCGGCGCTCCTTGAGCGTCGTTCATGGCCACCCGGATCGCCTGTGCCACGATTTCCGGTTCGTCGAGCTGCACGGAATGCCCGGCGCCGGCAATCACCCGCAAGCGCCCGTCGGGCACGCGCGCCGCGACCTCGCGGCCCAGCTCAACGGAAAGCGTGCGGTCGCCGGCGCCCCAAAGCACCAGCACCGGCGCACGCACGTCGGCCAGCTGCTCGCGGAGGTCGTCGACCGGCGGCTGGATATAGCCGTCGTGGATTCCTTCCAGAAAGCCGGGCGTCTGGGTCTGGCGGAACAGCTCGTCAATGCGGCCAGCGGGCAGCCGGTGCGGCTTCGCCATCTGCTGCCGCTGGCGCCAGGCGAGCCAGCGCCGGCTGAACATGCTGCGCTCGAAGAGCCAGACGACCAGGGGCCAGGTCCACGCGTCGCGCGCCGGATATGGGTCCGGCTCGCGGGCGAATGGCGCGACGAGCACCAGATTTCGCACCCGCGACGGATAGCGGCCGGCGAAGGCCAGCGCCGTCTGCCCGCCCATGGAGGCGCCGACCAACGTCACCGCGTCGAGTTGTAGAGTGTCCAGCAGAGCGCGCAGCCACTCCGCGCGTCCCCAGACTCCCGCAGGGACGGACGCGCCCTTGGCTGAGCGACCGAACCCCGGCAGGTCCACCGCCACGCAGCGATGGCCCGGTCCGAGCCGGTCGATCACCGGATCCCATACGCCGGCCGTGCTCAGGAAGCCGTGCAGAAACACCACCGGCGGGCCGTCGCCCGTCACTCGCGCGTGATAGGCCGAGCCGTCCACCTCGATGAATCCGGCCCCGTCGGCCGCGGGGCCTACCGGTGTGGGTTCCCGGGGCGGCTGCAAACGACGCCGGACGGCAAGCACCCCGGCGGCCGCCGCCAGCACCGCCGCTAGCACCACCTGACGCATCGGAAGTCCGCAGGCAACGTCGCCCCGGCACGCTAGCACCTCCTGCCCCCCGCGCTCCCTCACCTAACGGCCCGGCTCCTGCTTCCCTGCCGGTCCGGCCCCCTCTCCCAAGGGAGAGGGTTGGGGTGAGGGGGTCTGGGGCATGCCGGATCACGTCGCCCCACCGTCACTACCGCCCCGCCACCTACACTGGCCGCGCCCGCTGTGAAGGCACGCCCCCGAGGTTCGATCTGGACACCACACCCACGCGACGCTGTGACCGCCCTGCGTGACGCGCCCGGCGAACGTCGCTCGCGCCGGTGGTGGTTGCGGCGCAGCTTCGTGCCGCCGCTGGTGGGCGCGCTTGGCGCGATCGGCATCGGCGCCGCGTGGCGTCTCGCCTGGACGCCGGCCACGAGGCGCTTTGGCGGCACGATTCGCGTGGGCCGGCCCGATGACTACCAGGTTGGCGAGTCACGCCACTGGGCGGACGGCCAATTCCACTTGGTGCGACTTGCCGATGGGTTCCTGGCGCTTTATGAGCGCTGCCCGCACCTCGGCTGCCCGATTCCGCCCCCGCGCGACGGCGTGTTCGAGTGCCGCTGCCACTTTTCGCGCTTCGCCCTCAGCGGCGAGCGACTGACGGGTCCCGCTGAGCGCCCGATGGATCTCTTTCCGGTGGGCTTGAGCGGCGAGGCGCTGGTGGTGCGCACCGGCCTGGGGGCCATCCGGCAGCGGGAGGCTTACGACCCTGGGCAGGCGCTCCAACCGTAGCGCCGTGGCATGATGCGCCGCGTGACGACCGAACCACTGCGTGAGGAGCGTTCACGCTCATGAGACATCCCTCTTACGACTCCGCCTGCGACGTGTGCCACGCCAACGCCGGAGAGGCCCCGAGTCCCGGCGGCGTCATCTTCGCCAACGACCTGTGGTTCGTGCGTCACACGCCCCCGCCGGCGCCGCTGGCCGGCTGGATGATGCTGCATCCCCAGCGGCACGTGCAGGGCCCGGCGCACTTCACCGACGAGGAGACCGAGAACTTCGGTCCGGTGCTGCGGCATCTCACGCGCACGCTCGAGCAGGTGACCGGCGCGCTGCGGATCTACGTCGTCGCGTTCGGCGAGAGCGTGCCGCACATGCACGCCCACCTGGCGCCCCGTTACGCCAAGATGCCCAACGACGCGGTGGCCTGGAGCCTCAGCGACACGTTTCGCCAGGTTGCCGGCGGCGAGCTGCCGGGCGCGGACCAGGCCGAGGTGGATCGCATCATCTCGGACTACCGCGTGGCGCTGGAGGCCGATCCGCCGCCGCGGTAGGAGCCTCGGGCGAGGTCCGATCCCCTCTCCCTGGAAGGGAGAGGGCCAGGGTGAGGGTCAGGCCTTGTCAGTCTTGCCCGGCCCCTATCCGTCATTTCCGCGGAGGCGGGAATCCCGGCCCGGCTTTCGGACCGCGCAATTGGGTGCTCTGTACCGCAGGCTTTGCGCCGACTAGAACCAGGACGCGGCAACGAAGCGCGGCGCGGTGACGACGCCGCGCGCGGCAATGCCCGAGAGTCGCAGCGCCGCGTCCAGGCGCATCGTCAGTGCCTCGTCGGATCCATCCAGCGCCGCGTGGAACTCCGCCAGCGGCTCCATTTCGTGTTCTCGCGCCAGCGCGAGCGTGACCAGCGTGCGTCCGCCGTAGATGCCCAGCGCGGCGCGCGCGTGCGGCACCAGCCGATCCAGCTCACCGGGCGCTCCGGCGATGAGCACGCCGTCGCGCGGCGGCGCGTCGGGTGGCAGCACCATCAGGGGATTCACGAACGCATCGTGCACGGAAGCCGGGTTCAGGCGCGCGAACATGCGTTCCAAGGACGTGCGCCCGGCGCCGTCGAGTTCGCCGACCACCGCCAGGCCGTCGCCCGCGCCGGGAATCAGCCAGAAGCGCGACTCCTCCGAGCCGTACGGCGCACCCGGTTCGGCCCGAACGAACGGCGGGCGCGCGGCCGCAATGTCGTCCACGATCGCGACGATCTCCTGCCGTACGCGCTCGAAGTCCGCCGCAGGCAGCGCCGCGCGAGCGCCCACCAGCTCCGGAATGTCCGCGAGGTGATACGCGCCGTCGGGATACGCCTCGACGTCCACGATCAGGTCGCGCCAAGTCACGACGCCGCCACTGATCTCCACTGGACGGATGACGTTCACGTACCAATGCCGGCCCGGCGTCGACAGCTCCATCACCTGGCGCCACGCGCCGTGCCAATAGCGGTCCAGGCTGGCGTCCTGCCCGGACCACGAGGAACCGTCCGCCATGCGGAAGTCCGTGCCGGCGGGGACCGCGATCGTGAAGCCTTCGGTCGTCACCTCGTGCACCAGCGCCCGGCACTCCCACTTGGGCGTGTCGCCATGCCACGGCAGCTTGCGCACGGTGACTTGCTGCCCGGGTCGCATCGTGGCCTCAGCGGCGTTCTCAGAGATGCGAGCCTCTTCCGGCGATGATCCGTAGCATTCCCGGCCGGCAGTCTAGGCGGAGGATGTTGTGTGTCTACCCGAGACGCCTTGTCCGCCGGGTGTCAACACTCGATGCCGCGCGGCGTCAGGGCGATACTGACGCATGGAAACCGCCTTGACCTACGCTCCGTCGGGCTACGACTGCCCGTTCTGCCGCATCGCACGCGGGGTATTTGGCGGTACGGTTCGCGGCGGCGCGGAGGCCGACGTGCTGCGGACGCCGGACGTGACGGCGTTTGTCGGCTCCCACTGGTGGCCGCGAAACGAGGGATCGGTGATCGTGATCCCCAACGCGCACTACGAGTCCATCTTCGACCTGCCGATCGCGGCCGCCGCGCGGATTCACGCGGCGGCGCAGCGTGTCGCCGTGGCCATGACCAGCGTCTATCGCTGCGAGGGCGTTTCCACGCGTCAGCACAACGGCCCCGGGGGCGGGCAAGAGGTCTGGCACTACCACCTCCACGTGCTGCCGCGTTGGCCCAACGACCGTCTCTACGAGCGCACGGCGGAACGCTTCCGGGCGCCACCGGACGAACGCGCATGCCGTGCAGGCATGCTGCGGGCGGAGCTTGATTCCGACCTCAAATAGCCGCCAATGCCTTGTTGGGGCAGTTTCGGTATCCATCACCGTCGGCAACCCGAATTCCCGAATGGCGGCCGACCTGCGCCACAATGGGGGTCAACGGCAGCCGAGAGACACCCATGCAAGAAATCGCCCAGATCCGTATCGACGCCTCGCCCGACGACGTGTTTGCGCTGCTCGCTGATACCGACCGCCGCGGCGAGTGGCAGGAAGGCGTCGAGACGTTCGACTACGCGTCCGAGTTCGATCCCGACAACGCCGTGGGCGCCACGTTCACCCAGCGCATCCGCGAAGGCTGGCGCGTCACCGAATACCTGGGCGAGATCACGACCTACGACCCGGGCGCCTGCTGGGGCTCGCGCACGACCGGCGGCTCCTACTCGATGGTCGTCGAATACCGGCTCACGCCCGTCGACGGCGGCACGACGGTAATCACCGTCGTGGACGTGGGTTCGACCTCGTGGTTCGTGCGCCTGATGGGGTTGCTGTTCGGCTGGCTGACGCGCTCGCTGGGCCGCAAGCACCTGCGCGCGCTCAAGGACCTGGTCGAAGCCGCCTGATTCGACCGCGATGCCGCGCATTCGCCTGATTCATTGGAATGCCGACGAGGCCGCAGGACGGGCGGCGCGGCTGGCAGCGGGCGAGCTGCAGGTTGACCACGCGCCGTTGGACCCGGCCGGACTGCGGGCGCTGCGCGCCGATCCGCCGGATGCTGTCGTCATCGATCTGAGTCGCCTGCCGTCGCACGGGCGCGATTTGGGCGCGGCGCTGCGGCAGGCAAAGTCCACGCGAGAGATTCCGCTGGTGTTCGTGGATGGGGACCCGGCCAAGGTCGACCGCGCGCGCGAACTGCTGCCGGATGCGGTTTACACCGACTGGGCGGGTATCCACCAGGACTTGGCGCAGTCGATGGCCCAACCGCCTACAGACCCGGTGGTGCCGGGGTCGAACCTTGCCGGCTACTCGGGCACGCCGTTGCCGCGAAAGCTCGGCATCAAGTCCGGCTATGCCGTGGCGCTGGTGGGCGCGCCCGACGACTTCGAGCGCACCCTGGGCGAGCTGCCGCTCGACGTGACCCTGCGCCGCCGCGCGCAGGGTCGCTGCGATCTGATCGTCTGGTTCGTCGGCTCGCGTCGCGATCTGAAGCGGCGGGTCGCGCGTTACGGAGAAAAGGCGGGTGCCGGCGGGCTGTGGATCTGCTGGCCCAAGAAGACCTCCGGCGTGGTGTCCGATCTATCCGAGCGTGTGGTGCGCGAAACCGGGCTGGCCCGTGGGCTTGTGGACTACAAGATCGCGTCCATCGATCGCGTCTGGTCCGGCCTGCGATTTACACGCCGCAAGTCCGGCTGAGGACGGCGCGGATTCGGCGGCTACCCGGGCCGCGGCCAGGGATGCTCGGCGATCGCCGCTTCGTCGAGGTCCGTGCCCCAGCCCGGCGCGGTGGGGATGCGCATATGGCCGTCGGCGATCTCGGGCAGCGCGGTCACGATGTCGTCGCGCCAGGGCGCCGAGTCCACGTCGACCTCCATCATGGCCAGGTTGGTGACGCAGGCGCTCCACTGCGCCGCGATGAACGTGGCCAGGTGGCTGTAGTAGTTGTGCGGCGCGACGTTGATTTCGTAAGTCGCGGCGAGCGTGGCGATCTCCACCGACTGGGCCATGCCGTTCCACGGCACGTCGATCACCGCCACGTCCACGGCGTGTCCCTCCAGGAACGGCAGGAAGTCGCGCACGGTGTTGAGGCTTTCGAGTGAGGCCAGCGGCATGGGCGCGGCATCGCGGATGTCCCGCAGCGCGGCCGGGTCGTACATGTCGATCTCGATCCAGCGCAGGTCGAACGGCTCCAGCGCCCGGACGAGCCTGATGCAGGCTTCCGGGCGAAAGCGGAAGTTGAGGTCGAGGCAGATGTCGACGCGCGGCCCCACGGCCTCGCGCAGCGTGCCGATCAGGCGCACGGCGGTGTCGAGCGTCTCGTGGTCGAGGTTGGCGTCCCCCCGCGTCCAGAAGTTCGCCGGCGCGCCCGGCGCGAAGATGTTGGTCTTGAGCGCCGTGTAGCCACGGCGCACGGCGTCCCGGCCCAGCTCCGCGACGTCGTCCCAGGTCCGCAGGGGCGGGGTGCCGAGAACCTCCGGGCTGCGCGCGCGGTAGCTGCCGAAGTGCGACCAATAGAGCCGCACGCGGTCGCGCGTGGGACCGCCCAGGAGCCGATGCACCGGCACCCCAAGCGCCTTGCCCTGGATGTCCCACAGCGCCAGCTCGATGCCCGCGATGCACTTGGTCAGCAGCCCACCCAGATTCTGCTGCGTGTGACGGCTGAGATCGCGCACGACGGCGCGGATGGCGCCCGCATCGCGCCCCACCACCAGCGGGGCCAGGTCGCGGATTCCGCCGGCCAGCGCGTGCGCCCCGCGCCAGTCGGTGCACTCGCCGTAGCCGGTGATGCCCGCGTCCGTGCTGACCTTCACGAAGGTCCAGGCCGTCCAGCCCGCGTCGCATTGCAGCGGCTCGACCGACGTGACCTTCATCCGGACGCTGATCCGTGACACGCGTGAGTCGTCCGGCCGGTGCGGAGTGGCACGGCTACCACTCCATCCCGTGCTCGCGCAGGCTCACGAAGTTGGGCGGGTCGGTCGGACCGCGGGCGATCACCAGGTGGTCCAAGACTTCGACGCCCAGGAGCTTGCCGGCCTCCGCGGCCGTGCGCGTGAGCTTGGCGTCGTCGTCAGACGGCGAGGGATCGCCCGAGGGGTGGTTGTGCGCCAGGATCACCGCGGGACAATCCCGCCGCACGGCGTCCCGAAACACGTCCGCCATGCTGGCGCCCACGGTGTTGACCCGGCCTTCCGCAATCGGCGCCAGATCCATCATGCGATGCCGTCCGTCGAGCAGGATGACTTGCAGCGTCTCGCGCGGCAGCGCGGCTATGCGCGGCGCCAGGATGCGCGCCGCGTCCTCCGGGCTGCGGATTTCGGGGCGCTCGTCCAAGGGCTCGCGTTGAAGCCGGCGCCCGAGTTGCAGCGCCGCCTTGATCTGCACGGCCTTGGCGCGGCCGATGCCGTGGTGCGCGCAAAGCTCGGCCACGCTCGCATTCTCGAGCGCCGACAAACCGCCCATTTCCGAGAGCAGCGACTGGGCCAGCTCAACGGCGCTGCCGCGGTCCGAACCGACGCGCAGGATGATGGCCAGCAGCTCGGCCTCGCTCAGGGCCTCGGCGCCATCCTGGGCCAGCCGCTCGCGCGGGCGGTTGGCGGCCGCCATGTCGCGAATGCGAACGCTGTAGCCCGGTCGCTGGTCGTCGGGCGCGGCGGCCATCGGGCGAATCAGCCCGCCGCGGTGTTGTGGCCGGCGTCGCGCTCGTCGCCCGCCAGCGCGCGGTATTCCGCCGCGCGCTCCACGATCAGGTGCTGGACCTCCTGCGCCGTGACGTCGCGCATCGGCCGCGCCGGCACGCCGACCAGCAACGACGATTCGGGAAACTCCTTGTTCTCCGGCACCAGCGCGGCGGCGCCGACGATGGAGTGACGGCGCACGTGTGACCCGCTGAGCACGGTGGACTGGATGCCGATGAGGCACTCGTCCTCGATGATGCAGGCGTGCAGGACGGCCATGTGCCCCACGGTGACGTCGGCCCCGATGCGCAGCGGGACGCCCGGGTCCACGTGCAGCACGCAGCCATCCTGGATGTTCGTGCCCGCGCCGATGATCACCGGCGCAATGTCGGCGCGGATCACCGTGTTGAACCACACGCTGGCGCCGTCCCCGAGGCGCACGTCGCCTATGAGCTTGGCCCCGGGCGCCACGAAGGCGCCGCGGCCGATGGTGGGCGCCTTGCCGTTAATCGCCAGCAAGCTTGGGGCGGGCTCCGCCGCGGGCGACGGGCCCATGTCCCGCAGCAGCACTTCTTCCTGCAACGCGCGCAGGTAGGCGTCGTCGAGCGTTTCGCGGGGCCGCAGGATCAGATAGAGCACGGCGCCAATGGGTCCGAGCAGCAGCACCATCAGGGTGGCGAACAGGCGCACGTAGATGTCCTGGGTGCGCCGCCCGATGTCGTAGTGCGCCCAGATGGCGCCGGCCACCCACGCCGCCGCCGCGAAGGCGGCCGCCAGCGCCAGCGCCACGGTGATCCCGCGGCCGAGCGGCTCCACGCTAGGTTGTCCTGGGCCGGAGAGGCATGCCCGATTGTAGAGGCGGCGGGCTCATGCGGCCGGGGCGCGCAGCTCGTGCAGCACGTCCCGCACGATGTGAGGGTTCACGTGATGCCCCGGACTGGCCGCGCCGATGCGCTCGGCCAGCACCCACTGGATGCGTCCGCCGCGTACTTTCTTGTCCCGCTGCATGGCCTGCAGCAGGTCGTCGGGCGCGGAATTCATGTAGGACTGCGACAAGCCGACATGCCGCAGCAACTCGTGTTGTCGCACGGCGTCGGCTGCAGCCAGCGCGCCCACGCGGACGCTGATGGCCGCGGCTCCCCGCATGCCGATGGCCACCGCCTCGCCGTGCCGATAGGCGCCGTAGCCGCACACGGTCTCCAGCGCGTGGGCGATGGTGTGGCCGTAGTTGAGCACGGCGCGCGCGCCGCGGTCGTGCGGGTCCTCGTCGACGATCCGCGCCTTCCAGCGCACGCAGCGCGTCACCAGTTCCTCGAGCAAGGCCGTGTCGTCAAGCTCGTCGACGCGCCGCTCGATCAGCTCGAACATGCCGGCGTCGAAGATCATGGCGGTCTTGATCACCTCGGCGTAGTCGGCCACGAGCTGCGCGTGCGGCAGGGTGGCCAGCAGGTCGGGATCGATCACGCTCTGCCGCGCCGGGTAGAAGGCGCCGACGAGGTTCTTGCCCGCCGCCAGGTCCACCGCGACCTTTCCGCCGACGCTGCTGTCGATCTGGGCCAGCAGCGTGGTCGGCACCTGGATCAACGGAACCCCGCGCAGGTAGGCGGCGGCCACGAATCCGGCCAGGTCGCCCACCACGCCGCCGCCGAGCGCGATGATCGGGTCGCCGCGTTCGGCGCCTTGCTCCGCCAACCAGGCCCAGAGCTCGTTGGCCGCGGCGACCGATTTGCTGGATTCTCCGGGCGGCACGGCGCGCGACTCGACCGTGACGCCGGCCTGCGTCAGCTCCCCGACGATGCGCTGACCGTGCAGCTGCATCACGGTGGTGTCGGCGATCACCCACGCCCGCGGCGGCAGGCCCTCTTGGTCCAGCACCTGCGCCAACCGGCCGCTGGCGCCGCGCTCGATCTGGATGTAGTCCAGCGTGTCCATCAGGCCGGGCGGCAGGCCATGGCGGCGCGCACCTCGGCGGCCAGCGCCTCGGCAACTTCGGCCACCGAGCGTTGGTCCGTGTCGACATGCACGTGGGCCTGCCGATAGGCGGCCTCACGCGCCGCGATCAAGTCGGCGAGGCGGCGTCGCGGATCGTCGCCGAGCATGGGCCGGGGCTCGTCCGCCAGACCGTCCGCCAGGCGGGCGGCGGCGACGTCCGGGCTGACTTGCAGCCACGCGACGAGCCCGCGCGCGAGCAGCCGCTCGCGGGTCGTTGCGTCGGCCATGGCGCCGCCGCCGAGCGCCCCGGCGGCGCGCGGTTGCGCGCTCAATTCGTCCACCACGTCCCGCTCCAGGGCGCGAAAGGCCGGCTCGCCGTCCTGGGCGAAGATCTGCGGGATCGACCGGCCGTCGCGCGCCGCGATTTCGACGTCGCTGTCCCAGGCCGTCCAGCCGAGTCGAGTCGCGGCGGCCCTGGCGACCGACGATTTGCCGGCGCCGCTCATGCCCACGAGGAACACTCGGTCCACGGGGCGGCGACCGCTCACGTGGCGGCGGGAGCGGCCCGCGAGGCCGCCCGCTGCGCGCGCACCGCGGCCGCGATGTCCTCCATGTTGTCGCCGCCGAACTTTTCGAGCAGCGCATCGGCGAGCACCAGCGCCACCATGGCCTCGCCGATCACGCCTGCGGCCGGCACCACGCACACGTCCGAGCGTTCGAAGTGAGCCTGAGTGCGCTCGAGGGTCTTGACGTCGACGGTTTGCAGCGGGGTGCGCATGGTCGAGATGGGCTTGAGGGCGCCACGCACGATCAGCGGCTGCCCGTTGGTCATGCCGCCTTCGGTGCCCCCGGCGCGGTTGCTCAGGCGGGTCCAGCCGCGCGCCTGGGTGCGGTCGATCTCATCGTGCACGTCGTGGCCCCGGCGCGCGGTGTTGTCGAAGGCGCTGCCGATCTCCACGCCCTTCACGGCGTTGATGCTCAGGATGGCTTGCGCCAGGCGCCCGTCGAGCTTGCGATCCCAGTGCACGTGGCTGCCCAGGCCGATGGGCAGGCCCCACGCCACGACCTCGAAGACGCCGCCAAGAGTCGAGCCGGCTTCCCGCGCCGCGTCGATGGCTTCGATCATGGCGTCGGCGCGCTGCGCGGTGACGGCGCGCACCGGCGAGGTCTCGACCTCGTCCCAGGGCCAGGTTTCCGGCTGCAGCGGGTCGAGATCGGGCGTGTCGTCCACCGGACCGATTCGGGCCGCCCGGCTGCGAATCTCAATGCCGGCGGCCGCCAGCAGCCGCCGCGCCACCGCGCCGGCGGCCACCCGCGAGGTGGTCTCGCGCGCGCTGGAGCGCTCCAAGATATTGCGCAGGTCGTCGGTGCCGTACTTGACCATACCCGCCAGGTCCGCGTGCCCGGGTCGGGGCTTGGTGACCGGCGGAATCTCCCCGTCGATCGGCTCCACCGACATCTTCTCTTGCCAGTTGGCCCAGTCGCGGTTCTCAAGCAGCATGGCCACCGGACTGCCCAGGGTGCGTCCGTGGCGCACGCCGCTGCGGATGGTGACCTGATCGCGCTCGATCTGCATGCGCCCACCGCGACCGTAGCCGCCCTGCCGGCGCGCCAAGTCGGGATTGATGTCGTCCGCCGTGAGGACAAGACCGAACGGCAGCCCCTCGACGATGACGGTCAGTCCGGGGCCGTGCGACTCCCCGGCGGTGAGAAAACGAAGGCGTCCCATGGTGCTAGGCCCCTGGCGCGGCCAGCGCGTGGCGGGCGGCTTCCATCATAGTGCCCACGGGCGCCGGCCGACCGAGCCATCGCTCGAGGCTGGCGGCGCCCTGCAAGACCAGCATTTCCAGACCGCCGAGCACGCGGCAGCCGATGGACCGCGCATGCGCCAGCAGGGGCGTTTCCGCGGGACGGTACACGATGTCGCAAACGAAGAGTTCATCGTGCAGCCACGACAGCGGCAGTGGGGCGGCCAGCGGGTCCGGGCCTCCAGCCATGCCGAGGCTCGTGGCGTTCACGAGCAACGCAGCCGTGCGCAGCTCGCGTTCTAGCGCCGGATCGTCGAGGCCGCTGCTGGTGACGCCAAGCGGCTGACCGCCGAGGGCCGCCGCCAGCGCGTCGGCGCGGTCGCGGCGGCGGTTGGCCAACGTGAGGTGCGCGACGCCTAGGTCGGCGAGCGCCCAGGCCACGGCACGGCCCGCGCCGCCGGCGCCGACCAGTACGGCGCGGGCACCGGACGGATCGAAGCTGCCGTGCTCAGTGAGCGCGCGCGCAAAGCCTTCCACGTCGGTGTTGTCGCCGATGAGCCGGCCGTCGCGCGCGTCCACCGTGTTGACCGCGTCCAGCCGCTCGGCGGCTGCGGTGCGGGAATCGACCAGCTCGGCCACGCGCAGCTTGTGCGGAATGGTGACGTTGAGCCCGCGCCACGCGCCTCGGCGCGCCTCGAACAGCCGTGATTCCAGAGCGTCGGGCGTCGTCGGGAGGGCGCGATAGACGGCCGGCACGCCCAGGGCGTCGAGCGCCGCCTGCTGAAACGCCGGGGACAGCGTGTGGCCGAGCGGCCAGCCGATCACGCCGAAGCGGAGGTCGCGGCTCATTCGCTGAGGGTCGCCAGGTCGTCCCAGAAGCCGGGATAGGACACGGCAGCGCTGTCGGCGTCGTCGATGGCGACGGGTCCGTCACCGGTCAATGCGGCGACCGCCGCCAGCATGGCGATGCGGTGATCGCCGGCGGCGTCGGCGCGGCCGCCGCCGACGCGTTGGTCCCCGGCGGTCGCGAAGCCGTCGGGCTGCTCGTCAACCTCGACGCCCAGCGCGGCCAACGCGGCGGCCGTCGTGCGCAGCCGGTTGGACTCCTTGGCGGCCAGCTCGGCGGCGTCACGCAGCCGGGATTCGCCGTCGGCGTGCACGGCCAGCAAGGCGACCAATGGCGCCTCGTCGATGAGTCGCGGCACGAGGTCGCCGCCCACATCCGAGGCGCGCAACGACGATGATCGGGCCACGACGGTCCCGACGGGCTCCGGCTCATGCCGCTCGACCTCGACGGTCACGTCGGCGTCCATGGCGCGCAGCACGTCGAGCAGGCCGGTTCGGAGAGGATTCAGGCCGACGTCGCGAATGGTGATGGCCGCGTCGGGGTGCACCACGGCCGCCGCGATCCAGAATGCCGCCGACGAAAAGTCGCCGGGAACGTCCAGGTCCAGCGGCGCGAGGGCCGCGTTGGGTTCGCACGTGACGCTGGCATCGGTGGTCGAAACGGACGCGCCCTGGCCGCGCAGCAGCCGCTCGGTGTGGTCGCGTGACACCGTCGGCTGCTCGAGTGAGGTCGGCCCCTCGGCTTGCAGCGCGGCGAGCAGCACGGCCGATTTCACTTGCGCGCTGGCCACCGGCGACCGCAGATGGGCTCCATGCAACCGGGCCGGCGCGAAGGCCATGGGGGCGCGGGTGCCCTCGGCGCGGGCATGGATGTGCGCGCCCATCGCGCGCAGCGGCTCGACCACCCGCCCCATCGGCCGGCGGCGCAGCGAATCGTCGCCGGTGACGAACGAGTGGAAGGGCCGGCCCGCCAGGATGCCGCTGACGAGGCGCAGCGTGGTGCCGCTGTTGCCGCACGGCAGCACGTCGGCCGGCTCGCGCAGGCCCGAAAACCCGCGGCCGCGAACCACCAGCTCGTCGCCGTGCACGGCGTGATCCACGCCCAGGGCCGCGACGACGCCGGCCGAGGCCTCGATATCGGCGCCGAAGCCGGGCCTTCGAACGCGCGAGTCCCCGGACCCGATCGCGCCGAGCAGATAGGCCCGATGGGTGATGGACTTGTCGCCCGCCACGCGCAGCTCGCCGCGCAGCCGGCGCGCCGGCTGGACGACGCGGGCGCGCGCCGGCGGCATCAGGTCACCGCGGCGCCGGCGGCCGGCACCGGTCGCCCCAGCGCCTGCGCCATCGGCACGAGTTTCTGCATGAGCTGCGAGAAATGCTCCAGGCTGAGGCTCTGCGCGCCGTCGATGAGCGCCGTGTCCGGCGAGGGGTGCACCTCCAGCAGCACGGCGTCGGCGCCGGCGGCGACCGCCGCCAGGGTCATGGATTCCACCATATGCCACTTGCCGGTGCCCTGCGACGGATCGACGACGACCGGCAAGTGCGTGGAGCGGCGCAGCAGCGGCACGGCGTTCAGATCGAGCGTGAATCGCGATTCGGTTTCAAAGGTCCGGATGCCGCGCTCGCAGAGCAGCACATTGGGATTGCCCGCCGCCAAAATGTACTCGGCGCACATGATCCACTCTTCAATGGTGTTGCCCATCCCCCGCTTGAGCAGCACCGGGGTATCCAGACGCCCCACCTCGTTGAGCAGGGGGTAGTTCTGCGCGTTGCGCGTGCCGATCTGCAAGATATCGGCGATGTCGGCGATTTCTGCCACCTGCCGCGGGTCGATCACCTCCGTAACGACGGGCAAGCCGGTCACCGCTTTGGCTTCCTCGAGCAGCCGCAGTCCCTCGGCTCCCATCCCCTGGAAGCTGTAGGGCGAGCTGCGCGGCTTGAACGCGCCGCCGCGAAGAATCTGCGCGCCTTGCGCCGCCACGTGCTCGGCCGTGGTGATGAGTTGATCGCGGCTCTCGACCGTGCACGGACCCGCCATGACGGCGACCGAGCCGTCGCCGATCGTGACGCCGCCGACGGTGATGGCGGTGCGCGCCTGCCCGTTGCGCCGCGCCGCCAGCTTGTAGGGCGCGCCGACCGGCATGGCGGTCTCGACCCCCGGCATGCGCTGGACCTGCTGCAGTAGCTCGGGCGGCCGGTGGCCGATTACCGCGATCACGGTCTTCTCGACGCCGTAGAGCATCCGCGTCTCCAATCCCTCGGCGCGGATGCGTCCGGCGACGGCTTCGATCTGGTCGCTGGAGGCCTGTTTGGCCAGGACGACAATCATGGGTAGGTTCTCCTTTGGGGGAATCCGGGCAACAAAAAAGCAGAGGCTTTGACCTCTGCTGCCGGCGCGTTCTCGATCGTGGGAGCTACATGGCGTGCACACCCAGCCGCGCCGGCCGCATAAACGCGAAGGTATACCGCTCGACCCGGCTGAAGCTTGGCATTCGTGAGCCCGCGCGCTCCCTGTACGCCGAGAGTGTGCGCGCGGTGCGTGGATTCGTCAACGGTGAATCACAACTGTCACGATCAATGCGGCGCCCTCCGCCCCGCGCCGATCGCCGCGGAGCCTTGATTCGATGCGCTGAGTCTTGCCGTGAAGGCTTGCGACGGAGGGGCGTATATGCTTGATCGCTCCGGCCGGATCGAAGTGAGTGGCACAACGCTGAACGGCGACAGGCAGCGGCCGGCCTCCGAGGCCGTGCTGGTGGCGGCCTGGCTGCGGGAGGCGGTGCGGCGCGGTCCGTGGCGCGACAGCAGCGGCCGCAGCGTCGCCGTCATCTATCCCGGGCGCTGGACGGGCCTGCCGGGCCCGGATCTTCGCGACGCCATCGTGAGCATCGACGACGGGCCGGCGCGCCGCCTCGACCTCGAGGCGCATCTGGCTGTCGCAGACTGGTGGCGCCACGGTCACGATCGAGATCCGGCCTATGCCGGCGTCGGCCTGCACCTGGTCTGGGAGAAGTGCGCCCACCCGCCCGCGGCGGGGCCGCCGACCATTGCCCTGGGTCCCGCGCTTGCCGGGGGCGGTGGGCCGGTCGTGGCCGACTCGTCGCCCGCGCGCGAGGGGTTGCCATGCCGACGTTCCGATCCGGCGGACGCCGCCTCCCGCCGCGAAGCCGTCGACGTCATCGAGCGACAGGGCCAGCGCCGCCATGCCGAGCGCACGGCGGCGCTGGAAGGCAACATCGCCGCGCTGGGGCCCGATCAGGCGCTGCACCAGGCCATCTTGCGCGCGCTGGGCTATCGACCGAACGCCGAGGCCTTCGAAGTCCTGGGCGGCTGCGTGACCAGCGAGCTCAGCGAGGCGCTGGCGAGTAATGCCGAGGACGCCGGCCTTGCGGTGCTCGAGGCCGTGCTCATGGGCGCCGCCGGGCTGCTGCCCCTGCAGCGCCGCGGGCCGCCGGCCGACGGCTACGCGCGCACGCTGCAGCGCATCTGGCAGTCCTACGGGCGTCTCACGTGCCTGCAAGCGTCCGACTGGACCCTGCAGTCGGTGCGGCCGGCCAATCGGCCGAGCCGCCGCATCGCCGCGGCGGCTCGGCTGCTGTCGCGCGCGCCGGATCCGGGCCGGAGCCTGGTGGACACCGTGGTGGCGGACGTGCGCCGCGCGGCCGGCGCGTCGGATCTGCGACGGCTCCAGGCCCGGTTTCAGGTTGCCGAGCCAGCCGACGCCTATTGGGCCCGGCATTTCGACTTTGGGAAACCCACGCGGCGGCCGGCGCCCGCGCTGGTGGGCGCCGGTCGAGCGAGGGACATCCTGGTCAACGCCGCGCTCCCGTTTGCTGCGGCCCTGGGCCATGCCCAGGGAGATTCCGACCTGCCGCGGGCGAGCGCCGCGATCCTCGCCGCGCTGCCGGGCGGCGCGTGGAACCAAGACTCGCGCTACATGATCCACACGCTGGGGATCGAGCGCCGCGGCCTCGGCGGGGCAACGGCGCAGCAAGGGCTCTTGCGGCTCCACCGCCGCTGGTGCCGGGACAAGCGTTGCGGCGTCTGTCCGATGGCCCGCTGCGCCACGACGCCAGGCGTGGAAACGGCGGCTCCCGCTTAGGGCCTTCGCCCGCGGCGATCGCGACGCTAGCCGTTCGAGTCCAGGGCGAGGTCCCGAGCGACGGCCTCCGCCGCCTCCAGGGCCCCGTCGGCCGACTGCCGGCCGAAGATCGCGGCTTGGACCTGGTCCTGCAACGCGTGCTCCCAGGACAGAAACCAGCGTTCCCACAGCCGCTCCACGGGACGCGCGGCGGCCAAGATCGTCGTCAGGGCGCTCGGATCGATCCAGGCCGCCAAGTCGCCCTCGACGTCCGGGCGGTCGAGCAGCTGGCGGTAGGCGGGAATCAGCCCCTCCTGCCGCAGCCAAAAGGCCGCCGAGGCATAGTCGCCGGCAGGTCCCGGGCCGCCGAGATAGTTCACCAGGTCGCCGGCGTCCGCCGGCCGCGGCGCGTTGGCGGCCACTGAGTAGAGGGGCGTCCAGGCGACGGTACCTCGCGGCGAGGCGATGCCCGGAATTGGCGCCACGCCAAATGCGCCGGGCGAGGCTTGATTGAGGCGGCGGAGCACGTGGGCGCCGACGATGCTGAAGATGTGCTGCTCGCGGGCCAGCGCGTCGTAGGTGGCCAAGCCGAAGTCGGGATCCACGACGTTCGACACCGCGCTGGCGTCGCGCAGCCACTCCAACACTGCGACCGCCGCCGGATCCGGGCCGTCGGGCGCCGCCAGCCGACCGCCGGAGGCATACACGAGCCCCCACCACGGCAGGTTGGTGAAGACCTTCGGCGCGAGATTCAGGGAAATGCCGAACTCGACGATCTGCCGCCGCGCGGCGTCACGGCAGACGTCGGTGAGCTCTTCGAGCGTGCTCGGCACGGGCGCGCCCACGCGCTCCAGCAGCTGCCGGTTGTAGGCCAGCAGCATCGCGTCCGCGTAATAGGGCAGGCCGACCACCTGTCCGCCAAGGGTGACGGCCTGCCGGGCGTGGGGCCACATGGCATCCAGCACCGCGCGCCAGGTGTCCTCGGCGCCCATGGTTTGCAACGCGCGACCCGACCACCACGCGCCCACCAAGCCGTCGCGCGCCTGCACGACGTCCACCGAGGGCAAACGGGTCAGCGCCTCGAGAGCTCGCACCGGATAGTCGTGCTGCGCCTGCTCGTGGAGCACGCGAACGTCGCCGCGATACTGCTCGAAGGCATCAAGCCGCTGCCGCAGCAGATCCGGGCGGAACGGCCAGCCCAGCAGGCGCAGCTGCGCCGGAGCGGGAGGCTCCGGCGGCGCGGTGGGCGGCGGCGTCGGGATCGGCGACGGCGCGGGCGCCGCCTCCAGCGCCGCTTCGCCGCACGCCACAAGGGTGACGGCGGCTCCCAGACCCGCGCCCAGGACATGCCGGCGGGACAAGCGGCGACGCCGGCGCATCGCCGGGCGTTGGACGTTCGGCATAGGCTGAAAGTGTAGCCCGGAACGGGCGTCAAGCCGCGCACCGTCGGCGGTGTCGCCGGGCCGCTCAAGATGTAAGTCATCACACTGAATATTCTTGACACAACCGCACTCAATCTTTAGACTCAATCTCGATGGGCCGCAGTGCGGAGCAGTCGGTGTTGGGCAATCTGGCGTCAGTCGACGACACGTCGGCGACCACGGCCGAGACGCGCTCGGAGCTGGCGGTCATGCCCGTGGTGCCGCTGCTCGATTGGGTCGCGTTCCCGGAGATGGCCATGCCCTTGCAGGCCAGCCGGGACGCGTCGTTGGCCGCCGTGGCGGCGGCCGAGACGCGTGGCGGCCGCGTCGTGCTGGTGGCGCAGCGGCGCGCCAGCGACAAGGTGCGTCCATCGGACCTTTTTGAGGTCGGCACCACTGCCGAGGTCATTCGCAAGCTGCGCATGCCCGACGGCAGCCAGCAGGTCCTGCTGCAGGGCCGCCAGCGCGCCCGGCTCGAGTCCGTGGAAGAGCGCGAAGGCCATCTCGTCGCCCGCGTCGAACCCGTGGAGACTCCCCACGAGTCGTCGCTGGAGCTCGAGGCCCTGCGCCGCGTGGTCGTGGCCCAGGTCGAGGCGGTCGCCGAGGAGACCAACACCTTCCCCCCCGACGTCGTGGCCATGACGCGCCGCGTGTCCGATCCAAGCTGGCTCTGCGACTACATCTGCTTTTCGTCCGACATGCCGATGCGGGAGCGTCAGGATGTGTTGGAGGCGTTCGCGCCCGTGGAGCGCCTGCGGCGCGTGGC
Source organism: Chloroflexota bacterium (assembly GCA_026708035.1). Lineage (NCBI taxonomy): Bacteria > Bacillati > Chloroflexota > Chloroflexota bacterium. The sequence goes on from JAPOVQ010000035.1 coordinate 96,936, forward strand.
CCGCTACCTGGCGCGCCAGGCGGAGATGCTGGACGTCCGCAACAAGATTCAAGGCGAGATTCAGGACGGCATTGAGAAAGTCCAGCGCGACTTCTACCTGCGCGAGCAGCTGCGGGCGATCCAGCGCGAGCTCGGAATCTCGAACACCCAGATCGACGACACCGACGAGCTGAGCCGGCGGGTGGAGGAGTCCGACCTGCCCGAGGTGGTGCGCGAGAAGGCCGAGCACGAAATCAGCCGGCTCGAAGCCACGCCCCCGACTTCGCCGGAGATCGGCGTGATCCGCGGCTACCTCGACTGGCTCCTCGGCCTGCCGTGGAGCACGGAAACCGCGGATCACCGCGAGCTGCGGCGCGCGCGGCGGGTGCTGGAGCGCGACCACTACGGCCTGGTGCACGTCAAGCAGCGGGTGCTGGAGTTTCTGGCGGTGCGCATGCTGTCGGACGCCTTCCGCACGCCGATCCTGTGCCTGGTCGGACCGCCCGGCGTCGGCAAGACGAGTCTCGGGCGTTCGGTGGCCCGGGCGCTGGGGCGGGAGTTCGTGCGCATCTCACTCGGCGGTGTGCGCGACGAGGCGGAAATCCGCGGCCATCGCCGCACCTACGTGGGGGCCTTGCCGGGCCGCATCGTGCAGGCCATGCGCCGCGCGGGCTCGCGCAATCCGGTGTTGCTGCTCGACGAGGTCGACAAGATCGGGCGCGACTTTCGCGGCGATCCCTCGTCCGCCCTGCTGGAAGTGCTCGATCCGGAACATAACCACAGCTTCACCGACCACTATCTCGAGGTGCCGCTCGATCTGTCGCGCGTGCTGTTCGTCACCACGGCCAACGACGCCGAAACCATCCCGGCGGTGCTGCGCGATCGGATGGAGGTCATCGAGCTGCACGGCTACACCGAGGACGAGAAGGTCCGCATCGCCGACGGGCATTTGCTCCCGCGCCAGCTCAAGCAGCACGGGCTCGGCGGACGCGGCATCGAGTTCTCGGACCGCGCCATTCGCGAGGCGATCCGGCACTACACCCGCGAGGCCGGTGTGCGCAACCTCGAGCGCGAGCTCGGGTCGGTGTGCCGCAAGCTGGCGCGCCGCGTGGCGGACGGGCGGCGCATCGCGCGCCGGGTCACCCCGCGTGTGGTGCGCTCGCTGCTCAGAGCGCCGCGCTATCTGCCGGAAGACGACGACCGCTCGCCGCTGGTGGGCGTCGCGACCGGTCTGGCCGTCACGCCATTCGGCGGCGAGGTGCTCGACGTGGAGGCGTCCGCCGTGCCGGGCAGCGGCAAGCTGCGGCTCACCGGACAGCTGGGCGACGTGATGCGCGAGTCGGCGCAGGCCGCGCTGTCCTATGTGCGCGCGCGGGGCGACGCGTTCGGCATGGATCGACCCACGTTCGGAAAGACCGACGTGCACGTGCACGTGCCGGCGGGCAGCGTGCCCAAGGACGGCCCCTCGGCGGGCATCACCATGAGCACCGCGATCATGTCGGCCGTGGCCGGCGTGCCCGTGCGGCGCCAGGTGGCCATGACCGGCGAGGTCACGCTGCGCGGCCGCGTCCTGCCCATCGGGGGACTCAAGGAGAAAGTGCTGGCGGCGCATCGCGCCGGCCTTCGCACGGTGGTGGCGCCGGCGGAAAACCGGGCGGACATCGACGACGTGCCCGCGAAAGTCCGACGACAGATGCGATTTGTGTGGGTGGACGACATGGACGCGGTCCTGACGACCGCTTTGATGACACCGGCGACGAGCCGGCCCGCGCCCCAGGGCGCGACGGCCTAGGAGGCAGAACGAATGGCAACCAAGATCATCGGCATCGACCTCGGCACGACGAACTCCGTCGTGGCCGTGATGGAGGGCGGCGCCCCCACCGTGGTCACCAACAGCGAGGGCTCGCGCATCACGCCCAGCGTGGTGGGCTTCGCCAAGGACGGCCAGCGGCTGGTGGGCCAGCTGGCGCGACGCCAGGCCGTGATGAACCCCGAGAACACCATCTACTCCGCCAAGCGCTTCATCGGCCGCCGCTACGACGAAGTCGGCGACGAACGCAGCGCGGTGACCTTCGACGTGGTGCAGGGCAAGGCCGGCGAAGCGCTGATCAAGATTCCGGAGCGCGGCCAGGAGATCACGCCCGAAGAGATCGCCTCCATGGTGGTCCAAAAGCTCAAGCAGGAGGCCGAGCGCTATCTGGGCGAATCGGTCACCGATGCCGTGATCACCGTTCCGGCCTATTTCAACGACTCGCAGCGTCAGGCCACGCGCAACGCCGGCGAGGTCGCCGGGCTGAACGTGCGCCGGATCATCAACGAGCCGACCGCGGCAGCCCTGGCCTATGGCCTGGACAAGAAGGGCGCCGAGACGATCCTCGTCTGGGACCTGGGCGGCGGCACCTTCGACGTGTCGATCCTTGAGGCCGGCGACGGCGTATTCGAGGTAAAGGCCACCAGCGGCGACACGCATCTGGGCGGCGACGACTACGACCGCCGCATCGTCGATCACGTGGCCGACGAGTTCCAGCGCGATCAGGGCATCGACCTGCGCCAGGATTCCCAATCGCTCCAGCGCCTGGTCGAGGCCGCGGAGAAGGCCAAGCAGGAGCTCTCAACCGTGCCTCAGGCGCAGATCAGCCTGCCCTTCATCACCGCCGACCAGCACGGTCCCAAGCACCTGGACCACACGCTGACGCGGGCGCAGTTCGAGGACCTGACCGCGGACCTGACGGCGCGCTGCGTGCCGCCGTTCAAGCAGGCGCTGCGGGATGCGGGCATCGAGGCCGGCGCCATCGACGAAGTGGTGCTGGTCGGCGGATCCACGCGCATGCCGGCCATCGTGGACCTGGTCACGCGGCTGAGCGGCAAGGAGCCCGACCAGAGCGTCAACCCGGACGAAGTGGTCGCGGTCGGCGCGGCCATCCAGGGCGGCGTCCTGGCCGGCGAGGTGGACGACGTTGTGCTGCTGGACGTGACGCCGCTGTCGCTGGGCGTCGAGACCCTCGGCGGCGTCATGACGAGCCTGATCGAGCGCAACACCACGATTCCCACCAGCAAGTCGGAGATCTTCTCCACCGCCGAGGACGGGCAAACCGCCGTGGACATCCACGTGCTGCAGGGCGAGCGCCCGATGGCGCGCGACAACACCACGCTGGGCCGCTTCCGGCTGGAGGGCATTCCGGCGGCGCCGCGCGGCGTGCCGCAGGTCGAGGTCACGTTCGATCTCGACGCCAACGGCATCGTCAACGTGTCGGCCAAGGACCTGGCCACGGGCAAGGAGCAGCGCATCACCATCACCGCGAGCACCAATCTCTCGCGCGAGCAGGTGGAAGCGCTGGTCAAGGAGGCCGAGGAGAACGCCGAAACGGATCGGGAGGCGCTCGAGGCGATCGAGACTCGCAACGCTGCCGATAGCCTGGCCTACCAGACCGAGCGGCTGATCAAGGACAACGGCGACAAGCTCAACGCGGACGACTGCGCCGCCGCCGAGCAGGCCATCGAAGAGGTGCGCGAGGCGCTGAAGGGCGAAGACCTGGACAAGCTCCGGAACTCAGTAGCCGTGCTGGAAACCGCCGCCCAAAAACTGGGCGAGCAGCTCTATGCGGCGCAGCAAGCCCAGGGCGACGGCGCCGCGGCCGACGGCCCGCAGCCCGAGACCGACGCCGACGACGTGGTGGACGCGGAGTTCAAGACGAGCGATTCGGATGCCGAGGCGCAGCCGGCCGACGAGAAGTAGCCCATGTGCGCCACCGAACCCCGTGAATCCACGTCCGGCATGCACGACGACGCGATGTCCGAGCACCGCGAGCCGGAGGAGGAGATCGCCGCGCTGCGCGCGGAGATCGAGGCGCTCAACGACAGGCTGCTGCGCGTTCGCGCCGACACCGACAACTATCGCAAGCGCCTGGAACGCACCACCGAGGATCTGGTACGCGGCGCCAAGCGCGGGCTGTTCATGGACCTGCTGAGCCTCGCCGACGACCTGGAGCGGGCGCTGGCCGCGCCGCACGACGACGGCCGAGCGCTGGCCGAGGGCGTGGATCTCACGCTCACGCGCCTGCGGGACGTGCTGGCCGGCTATGGCGTGCGCCGCATGGACTCCGGCGGCGCGTTCGACCCGAACTTGCACGAGGCCGTCGCCACCGCGGCCTCCAGCGACGTTCCCGACGGCCACATCCTCGACGAAGTCGGCCGCGGCTATCTCTGGGGCGACATGGTGCTGCGCGCGGCGCGCGTGCGCGTCGCGGTGGCGCCCGACGACTAGCGACGCCATGGAATTCCGGGACTACTACAAGACCTTGGGCGTCAGCCGGCAGGCCAGCGACGACGAGCTCAAGCGGGCCTTCCGTCGCCTGGCGCGTCGCTACCACCCCGACGTCAATCCCGGCGATCCGCAGGCCGACGCGCGCTTCAAGGAGATCAACGAGGCCTATCAGGTGCTCAGCGACCCCGACAAGCGCAAGCGCTACGACCGCTTTGGATCGAATTGGCGACAGACCGGGTCGTTCGAAGAGGCATTTCGTCGAGCCGGAGCCCCGACCGGCGCCTCGCCCGGAGGCTTTGGCGGCGCGGGCTTCAGCGATTTCTTCGAGTCCCTGTTCGGCAGCATGGGCTTCGGCGGTCAGCGCCCGGGCCCGCCGCCCAGCGCCGACGTCGAGGACCGGCTGGACATCACCCTGCGCGAAGTCGCCGAGGGCGGCCGGCGCTCGCTGATGCTGCGCACGCCGCACGCCGACGGCCAGATACGCCAGGAGCACATCGACGTCACCATTCCCAAAGCGGTGCGCGACGGCCAGCGGCTGCGCGTGACCGGCAAGGGCAGCATCCGGCCGGACGGCACGCGCGGTGACCTGTATCTGCGCGTCGCGGTGGCGCCCGACTCGCGCTTCGAACGCCACGACGCCGACCTGCACACCACGGCCACCATCGGTCTCTCGGAAGCCATGCTCGGCGCCAACGTCAACGTCTCCACCCTCAGCGGGCCGACCTTGACGATGCAGGTGCCGCCGGAGACCCGCGACGGCGCTCGACTGCGGTTGCGCGGCCAGGGACTGCCGAAGGCCGGGTCAAACCAGCGCGGCGACATGCTCGTGCGCATTCGCGTGCGGTTTCCCCAGGATCTCTCACACCGCGAGCAAGCGCTGTTCCGCGAGCTGGCCGAGCTGCGCGGCGAGCAGCCGCTGCCCCAACGAAGCTGAATGCGTTCCCCCGACGACTTCGACGCCGTCTCCGAACCGGACGTCGGCATGCGCGAGCGGCCCGCGGTGTTCATCGGCGTGGTGGCGGAAATCACCCGCGTGCATCCGCAAACGCTGCGCCACTACGAGCGCATCGGCCTGGTCACTCCGGGACGATCCCGGGGCAACGTGCGCCTCTATTCGCAGGAAGACATCGAGCGCGTACGGCTGATTCAGCGCTTGACCCATGAGCTGGGCGTGAACCTGGCGGGCGTCGAGGTGATTCTGAACATGCGCGAGACCCACGAGCGCCAGCGGCAGGAATCCGAACGCCGGGAGCAGCGCTTGGGCGATCGCCATCAGCTGGAGATTGAGCGACTGCAGGCGGAAGTCGATCGACTGCGCGCCGCGCTGCGCCGCCTGGTCGGATAGCGGGGCGGACAAGGAGCAACGACCACGATGATGAACTTCGACCGATTCACCGAAAAGGCGCAGGAGACGGTCCAGCGCGCCCAGTCGATCATGCTGGAGCACGCCCACAACCAGCTCGACGCCGAGCACATCCTGCTGGCGTTGCTGGAGCCGGCGGACGGCGTGGCGGTGCGCATCGTCCAGCGGCTGCGTGTCTCGCCGGACCTGATCCGGGGCGAGCTGCGCCGGCTGCTGGCCGACAAACCCCGCGTCAGCGTCGAGGACGGCAGCGGCGGCGTCGCTCAGGGCCAGATGTTCGTGACCCCGCAGACCCTCGAGCTGATGAACGCGGCCCGCGAGGAGGCCGAGCGCCTCAGCGACGAGTTCGTGGGCAACGAGCACCTGTTGCTGGCCGTGACTCGCTCGCGCAACTCCGAGGCCGGGCACGTGCTGCGCCGCACCGGGGTCGATACGGAAGGCATCTACGGCGCCCTGCGCGACGTTCGGGGCGCGCAGCGCTCCTCAAGTCCGTCGGCCGAGAGCCGCTACGAGGTGCTCGAGAAGTACAGCACCGACCTCACGGAAATCGCACGGCACGACAAGCTCGATCCGGTCATCGGTCGCGAGCCGGAAATCAAGCGCGTGATCCAGGTGCTCGCGCGCCGGACCAAGAACAACCCGGCCCTCATCGGCGAGCCGGGCGTCGGCAAGACCGCCATCGTCGAGGGTCTGGCCCAGCGCATTGCCGGCAACGACGTGCCGCGCATCCTGCGCGACCGCCGCGTGTTGGCCATTGACATGGGCGCCATGGTCGCCGGCTCGAAGTTTCGCGGCGAGTTCGAGGAACGGCTCAAGGCCGTCATCAACGAGGTCCGCGCCTCCGACGGCGAGATCATCCTCTTCTTCGACGAGCTGCACCAGGCCGTGGGGGCGGGCGCCGCCGAGGGCGCCATCGATGCATCGAGCATGCTCAAGCCGGCCCTGGCCCGCGGCGAGCTGCAGGCCATCGGCGCCACCACGCTCGACGAGTTCCGCACCCACGTCGAGCGCGACAAGGCGCTGGCGCGGCGGTTTCAGCCGGTCTACGTGGAGGAGCCATCGGTCGAGGAGACGGTGGCGGTGCTCCAGGGGCTGCGCCCGCGCTACGAGCAGCACCACGACCTCAAGATCAACGACGAGGCCATCGATGCCGCCGCGCGGCTTTCCGACCGCTATCTCACCGAGCGCCACCTGCCGGACAAGGCGATCGACCTGATGGACGAGGCCGCCGCCAAGGTCCGGGTCGACATTTTCGACACGCCGCCCGAGCTGCGCGACGTGGAGAAGCGCATCGAGGAACTGCAAGAGGCCGAGGAAAACGCCTGGCAGGCCCGTGACTACGAGCGGGCCGCCAACGTCAAGTCGGACGTGCTGCAGCTCAACGCCAAGCTCGAGGACTGGCGCAAGCGCTGGCTGGCCGAACGGGACCTCGACGACGTGGTCAGCCGCGAGGACATCGCCGACGTGGTCTCCAACATCACCGGCATTCCCGTGGCGCGCATGTTCGAGGAGGAGGCCGCGCGCCTGCTCCACATGGAAGACGCGCTGCACAAGCGCATCGTCAATCAGCAGGAGGCGGTGACGGCCGTGGCCGACGCCATCCGGCGCTCGCGCGCAGGCATCGCGGATCCGCGTCGGCCCATCGGCTCATTCTTCTTCCTGGGTCCCACCGGCGTCGGCAAGACGGAGCTGGCGCGGGCGCTGGCCGAGTTCATGTTCGACGACGAGTCGGCCATGCTGCGCATCGATATGTCGGAGTTCGGCGAGCGGCACTCGGTTAGCCGGCTGGTCGGGGCGCCTCCCGGATACGTCGGCTACGACGACGCGGCCCAGCTCACGGAAAAGGTGCGGCGGCGGCCCTACCAGGTGGTGCTATTCGACGAGGTCGAGAAGGCCCACCCGGAGATCTTCAACGTCCTGCTGCAGGTGCTCGACGACGGGCGGCTCACCGACGGCCACGGGCGTGTGGTGGACTTCAGCCACACCATCATCATCATGACGTCCAACGTGGGCGCCCAGCAGATTCGGCGCGAAAACGCCCTGGGATTCCGGCAGAGCGATGCCCCGGACTCGGCCGCCAGCGAAGACCGCGCCATGCGCACCCGGCTGCGGAACGAGCTGCGCAAGACGTTCCGGCCCGAGTTCCTCAACCGGGTGGACGAAATCATCATCTTTCACTCGCTCACCCAGCCGCAGCTGCGCGAGATCGTGGACCTGATGGCCGCCGACCTGGGCCGCCGCATGGCCGCGCAGGGCATCGGCGTCGAACTCACCACGGCCGCCAAGGACCGCGTGCTCGAGCTCGGCTGGAATCCGGACTACGGCGCGCGGCCGCTGCGGCGCACCCTGCAGCGCGAGGTCGAAAATCACATCGCGCGGCTGCTGCTGGACCAGAGCTGCGATGCGGGCTGCAGCGTCCGCGTCGACGTGGCCGACGACGACTTCACGTTCGACGTGCAGCAGGCGGCGCCCGCGCTGAACGGCAACAACGGCGCCACGGCCGAAGCCTCGCCGGAACCCGCGGCGACGAACGCCTAGGCGGGGACCGGTCGGGGAACGGCCCTCGCGGCCTCCCCAGCGCGAGGGCCGCTCGTTGACCGGAGTTGGCATTGTTCCGCGCCATTCGCCCCGAGGCAATGAAATTCTGTGGTTGCGAGGGACGGCCAAGTGCCCCACCATTTCGCGCAAGGCATCGCCGTGAGAGGTGCGCAGATGGCCCACGTGGCGTTTGAACGGATGACACGCGATGAAATCGGCGCCCTGGCGCCCTCGGCGGTGGCCATACTGCCCACCGCGGCCATCGAGCAGCACGGGCCGCACAACCCCGTGGGCCTCGACACCATGTGCTGCATGGCGGTGGCGCGGGCCGCGGCGGAGGCCGCGGGCCCTGATCTCAACGTGGTCGTGTGCCCGCCGCTGCACTTCGGCAGCTCGCTCCATCACCTGCCGTGGCCCGGCGTGCTCACGCTGACCAGCCACACGTTCGGCGTGGTGGTCTACGAGCTGCTCGACAGCCTGCGCATGATGGGGTTTCGCCGGGTGTTCGTGCTCAACGGCCACGGCGGCAACGAGTTCCTGATTCAGCAGACCGCGCGCGATTTCGTGCTGGAATTTCGCGAAGTGCACGTGGTCGCCGGCAGCTACTGGGACCTCGCCCGCGAGGCGCTGGAGGCCGTTCCGCGCGATGGGGGGTTCTCCATCCCAGGGCACGCGGGGTCGTTTGAGACGTCGCTGATGCTCCATCTCGACCCGGAGCTGGTGCGGGCCGAACACATTCCGGTGACCGGCGACACACCGCTGCCGGCCGGCCTCGCCAACGTGACCGAGGCCCGCGACGGCGATTTCCTGGGCGACCGGCCCACCGGCGTGAGCGACGACGCGTCGCACGGCACGGCCGAGTTGGGCCGTCAGTACCTCGACGCGGCGGCGACGGTGGTGGCCGCGCAGATTCGGGAAATCGCGGCGTCGGGCGGCGACCGGGCGTAGAGCTAGACGACGTTTTCGTCAGACGCCGGAAAGCCCATGGCGTCGCCGAACTGATCCTGGAAGTCGGGTACGGCGGACAACTCGACATAATGCACGTGGCCGGGCAGGTCGGTGGCGCGCACGCGCGACGTCAATGACAGCAGGCACATGCGCGCCCCATGGCCGGCGGCGTTGCCAATCGCCTCGACGGCCTGCTCCGGCACCGGCGGCAGCAGCCCGATGGCCAGGGCCTGCGCCGGATCGATGTAGCTGCCGAAGGCGCCGGCCAGCATCACGCGGTCGAGATCGGACGGCTTCAAGCCGGCCTCGCGCAAGAGGACGTTCGTGCCGCAGCGAATGCTGCCCTTGGCCAGCTGCAAGCGTCGGATGTCCTGCGCATGCAGCGCGATACTCTCCTCCGGCGACGCCGGATCGCCCGTGAGCACGAATTCGCCGCCGGTGTCGTCGGGCCGCACCCGGTCGGCCAGGCCGGGCAGCGTCCGCTCCATTTCGTCCCGCGAGAGCAGCCGGCCGCTCGGCGCCACCGCGCCCACGCGCAGCAACTCGGCCACCGCGTCGACGAGGCCCGATCCACAGATCCCCTCGGGCTCGCCGCCGCCGATCACATCCACCTCCACCGACGTGGGGGTGATGCGCACGCGCTCGATCGCCCCGGGCGCCGCGCGCATGCCGCGCGTGATCTCGGCGCCTTCGAATGCCGGTCCGGCGGGCGCGGCCGTGGCGAAAAGCCGCCGCCGGTGCGCCAGCACGATCTCACCGTTGGTGCCCACGTCGATGACCAGCGTCGTACCGCGGCGGCGTCCCAGATTCGTGCTCAGCATCACGCCCACGATGTCGCCGCCGACATAGCTGGCCACCGCAGGCGCCACCCACACCCACGCCGACGGGAGCACCGGCAAGTCGAGCTCCGACGCCCGCAGGGACACCGGATCGACCGTGGTCGGCGCAAACGGCGAATACGAGATGCGCGACGGATCGATGCCCAGCAGCAGGTGCGTCATCACCGTGTTGCCGACGAACGTGGCCTCGTAGACGCGGTCCGGACGCACGTCCGCGGCCTCCAGGCAGCGGGTGGCAATGCCGCGCACCGTGTCCAGGATCGCCCGGTGCAGGCGCTCGACGAACTCAGGGCCGCGCATGGTCGCGCTCATGCGACTGATCACGTCGCCGCCGTAGATGTGCTGGCCGTTGATGTCGGACGCAACGGCGACCTCTTGCCCGGTGGTCAAGTCCATCAGCGCACCCACCACCGTGGTCGTGCCGATATCGAACGCCAGGCCATAGGCCACGCCGGTGGTATCGCCGCGCTCGACCGAGATCACCCGGTTGCCGGCGATCACCACCGTGACGCCCTGGCTGATGTCCTCGCCGATCGCCCCCAGCCGGCTCAGCGCATCCCGCGTCGGATCGAGGTCGCCGGCGGCCGCGGCCAGCTCGTCCTGCACCAGGCTCCAGTCGGCGCGCGGATCGTGCAGGGACGGCGGCGACGGCTTGACATAAATCTTCTGGATATTCGGATCGAGACTGATGCGCCCCAATCCGGCGCTCTCCACCACCCGCACCGCGCGAATCCCCAATGGATGCGAGTAGACCGCGCCCGCGTCCACCGGGTGCTGGCAGGCCAGGCGCCATCCGCCGGCGAGCTGCGCGATCGCCAGGCGGCGCTTGTCGTGCGGCGTCGGCTCGGGAACCTCGGCGTCGCGCACCAGCACCCGGCAGGTGCCGCAGGTGCCCTTCCCGGCGCACACCGTCTCCACGGGAATGTCGTTGGCGTGGGCGGCGTCGAGGATCGTCGTGCCGACTTCCGCCTCGATCGCGCGGTCTTCGGGCAAGAAGCGACATGAAACGGTGCTGGGGGCGCTAATGGGGCGGACCTCCGGGGTCGATGTGGGCATTGTGCGCCAAAGCGCCCGTGAAGACGACGGCGCAACCGCTTACAATTGTCGAGGTTCGCAGGGACGACGCAAGCGGACGGAGGTCCGAGCACCATGGCAACCAGCGACGGCAACGGCTCGCCCGGCGAGCGCCGCCACGACTTCGGGCTGGACAATATCCCGCTGGGCGAGCAGCCGTGGGGCAAAGCGCCCATGGTCTATGGCGACGACACAATCCCGCTGCGCCAACTGTCGGACCGCGTCGGCGTGCTGGACGCCATGACCACCACGGTGGACAAGCTGTTCTCCTGGGCACAATCAAACGCGTTGTGGGGCATGGGGTTCGGGCTGGCCTGCTGCGCCATCGAGATGATGGCGAGCGCTTCACCGCACTACGACCTCGATCGCTTCGGCACTATCTTTCGCTCGTCGCCGCGGCAGTCGGACGTGATGGTCGTCTCCGGCACCGTCACCAACAAGATGGCCCCCGTCGTCAAGCGCCTCTACGACCAGATGCCCGACCCCAAGTGGGTGATCGCCATGGGCGCGTGCGCCACCTGCGGCGGGCCCTTCCGCAGCTACAGCACGCTGCAGGGCGTCGACCGCGTGGTGCCCGTGGACGTCTACATCGCCGGGTGCCCGCCGCGACCCGAGGCGCTCATCGACGGCATCATGATGCTGCAGCGCAAGATTCAACGCGACGGCATCATGGGCACGGGCCGGTTGAAGGCGCTGCGCGAGGAGCAGGCGGCCGAAGCCGGATAGGTTGCGACCACGCGCGCCCGGTCCTCAGGCCACCCCTCGATGACGACACCTGACGGCCGCATCCGCCTGGAGCTTCACGCCCACACCCACGCGTCCCCCGACTGCGGGCTGAGCCCGACCCGACTCATCGAGCTGCTGCAAGACCGCGGCATCGAGGCGCTGGCGGTGACGGATCACAACACCATGGCCGGCGCCTTCGAGATGGCGCGCGTCTCGCCCCTGCCCACCATCCTCGCGGAAGAGATCAAGAGCACCGCCGGCGACATCATCGGTCTCTTCCTGGAGGAAGAAATCCCGCGCGACATGTCGCCGCGGGACACCGTGGCCGCCATCAAGGACCAGGGCGGGCTGGTGCTCGTGCCGCATCCATTCGACAGCCTGCGCCGGTCGGCGCTGCGGGAAGCCACCGAGAGCATCCGCGAGCAGATCGACATTCTCGAGGTGTTCAACGGGCGCACCCTGCGCGAGCGCGACAACCGCACGGCGCAGGACTATGCGCGGGATCACGGCCTGGTGGCGTCCGTCGGCTCGGACTCGCATCTGTCCCGCGAGGTGGGCGTGAGCTGGCAGGTGCTCGAGCCGTGGAACGATCCCGCCGAGTTCCTGGACAACCTGCGCGACGCCGAGCTGCACATGGAGCTGGCACCGGCCTGGGTGCATGCCGGCAGCTCGTTGCACGCCTACGCCACCAAGTTTCGGAAGCGGCTGAATACCTGGTTCGCCGGCTGACGCGACGCGCATGACGGCGGAAGCCGCGTCCGACGGCTGGGCGGCGTTCACGCGGCGCGGGCTGACGCTGTGGTTCCCGGCCTCGGTCAATCTGGGCATCGCCAGCCTGCTGGCCCCGGCCATGAACGCCCTGCTGGCGCGGGCCATCGATCCCGAGGCATCGATCGCGGGCTTCGCCGTGGCGCTGGGCGTCATCACCATCGTGGCGCTGCCCCAGTTCCGCATTCAGCAGCTGACGCTGGTGTTTCTGCACGATCATCAGGCGTTGCGCAGCCTGCGCCGATTCGTGGCCATCACCGCCGCGGTCGTGGGCGCGATCAGCTGCGTCGCGGCGCTGACGCCGCTGGCCGAGCTGATTCTCGAGGGAATCTTCGCCGCCACGGACGATTTGCTCACGCAGGCGCGGGCGGCGTTGGTGGCGCTGTGCCCGTTGCCGGTATTCATGGTGGCGCGCACGCACCTGCACGGCGCGGCCCTGCGGCTCGGGCAGGCGCGGCTGGTGTGGCTGGGCACCGGGCTCGGGGCCGGCGGCGCCGTTGCCATCTCCGCCGCGCTCATCGCGGCGGGCATGCAGGGGGCGGCCGCGGCCGGCGTGGGCACCACCCTGGCCGCCGGCCTGGAGACCGTCATGCTGATGGCGGCCACGCGCCATTTGCTGCGGCACGGGTTGCCCGCACACTCACCGCGCGGCCTCGATTCCAGCCTGGGCGCGGTGGCGCGCTTTTTCACGCCGCTGATCTTCGCCTCATTGCTTCCCGCCGCCACCACGCCGATCGTCAACGCGGCCCTGGCTCGCACGTCCGAGCCCGAGACCTCGCTGGCCGCCTTCGCCATCGCCATCGGCCTCTTCCAGTTCCTGACGATCCTGCTTTGGGGCGCCCAGCCCTCGATTCTCGCGCTGCTGGCGCGGGGCGACGGCATGCGCCGGATCGCGGTTTTGACCAATGCGGTCGCCGCCGCGGTTCTGGTCGTGTCGTTGGCCGTGGCATTTGTGCCGCCATTGAGTGCGCTGGTCGTCGAGGACATCAGCGGCGCGCGCGACCGGCTGGCCGAGCTGTCGTTGCTCGGGCTGCGCGTGCTGGCGCCCCTGCCGTTGATCCTGGTGCAGGAGCAGGTATTCGCCTCGGCCCTCATGCAGGTGCGCCGCACCCGCCCGATTCTTTACGTGAACTTGTGGCGGCTCGCCGCGCTGCTCGTCTTCGTGGTGCTCGCGCTCGGGTTGGAGGGACTGCCCGGCGTGGCCGTGGGCGCCGGCGCCTGGGCGGCCAGCCTGATCGTCGAAGCCGTGGCAACGTACGGCTATGGCCGCGGCGCCTATCGCCAACTCACGACCAGCGAGGCGTTGACATTCGGCCGTTAGCGCATAGGATGCTAGTCAGCACGACGACGTTGAGATTGCGATGGTCCTTGATGGGCGCGCATAGCCGATTCCGCCACGGCAGCATGCTGCCGACTCCGGGAGGGGTGTGCCCCGAACGCTGACGTCGTAGACCAACGCACGAACGACCGCGGACGCCGGGCACAGGCCCACCAAACGCTCCGCGGTTTTTTTTGTTGTCGCAAAACGCCGCACCCAGCCGCAAGGATGAGAAATGACCACCGCCGTTGAAATCGTCGAACTGGAAAAGGCCTTCGACCCATCGGGCCTCGTGGGTGAGCTGCGCCGCGTGGTTGGGCGGCCCACGACACCGGTTGCCGCGCTGCGCCGGGTCACGCTGCGTGTGGCGCGAGGTGAGATCTACGGCGTCGTCGGCTCGAACGGCTCCGGCAAGTCCACGCTGGCCCGCATCGTGGCCACGCTGCTGACACCCGACGCGGGCCGCGCGCGCGTGTTCGGCCGCGACGTGGAGCATGAGTCCGCCGACGTGCGGCGCCTGCTGAATCGCGTGTCGGTCGACGCGTCGTTCTTCAAGAAGCTCAGCCCGCTGGAGAACCTCGTCTTCTCGGCACGTCTGTACGACCTGCCGCCGCGCACCGCGGAGCCACGCGTGCGCCAGATTCTGCAACGGCTGGGTATCAGCGGCGGTCCCCTCACCCGGCCGGTCGAGCAGATGTCGCGCGGCATGCAGCAGAAGGTGGCCGTGGCGCGGGCCTTCCTAACCTCGCCGGTGCTGTTGGTGCTCGACGAGCCAACCACCGGACTGGATCCGGCGTCGAAGCGCGACGTGCAGGCGTTCATCCAGGAGGTCCGCGACACCCACGACGCCACGGTGCTGCTCATGTCGCACGACATGGACGAGATTGCCCGGCTGTGCGATCGCATGGCCGTGCTCGACGACGGCCGGATCGTCGCCCAGGGAACGCCCGCGTCGCTGGCCGCGCCCGGGGAGACCTTGGAAGACGCCTTCATTCGCCTCACTGGCCATGCCCTGGGCGACACCACCAACGGACGCTCCAAGCGGGGCGAACCCGCCGGCGTCGGGGAGACGAGACCATGATTGCCGTTCGGCGTGAATGGCGAGCGTCCTATGCCTTCGTGGAGCTGAACGTCCGCGCCATCAAGCGTTACTGGGGGTGGGAGGCCGTCTGGCTGGCCTTTGCCATCGTCAACGCGCTGACGGTGGCCTACATCGCGCCCGGCGGACGAGAGATCGCGGGCGAGGCCTTCGCCACCGACCGGCTGGTGCTCTCTCTGGTCATCGGCACCGTGGTGTGGGCCTATCTGCAGCAGGTGTTCGACTCCGTCGGCTTCATGATCGCCTGGCAGCGCTGGGAAGGGACGATCGAAAGCACCTTCATGGCGCCCGCGCGACGCCTCGCGATGGTGGCCGGCACCAGCGCGTTTGCGATTGCCTACGCCTTCGTCCGTGCCCTGCTGGTGCTGGCCGTGGTGTCGCTATTCTTCGACCTCGATCTGCTGCAGGCCAATTGGCTCACGGCGCTGGTCACGATCTGTGTCGGCAGCGTTGGCTTCCTTGGGCTGGCGCTGATGGTGTCAGCCCTGCCGTTGCTGTTCCTGGAACGCGGCGAGCAGATGGTGATGATCACGCTCGCGGCGTTGCTGCTCGTGTCCGGCGTGTTCTACCCGATTGAGGTGCTGCCGGGCTGGCTCCAGGTCGTGGGGCGTCTCTCACCGGCTACCTACGTGCTGGAGGGCATGCGCGCAGCGGTGCTGGACGGAGCATCGGTAGGCGACGTGGCCGAGCTATTCCTACCGTTGCTGGCCATCGCGGCCGTGGCGCTGCCGCTCGGCGTCGTGGTCTTTCGCGCCGCCGAGCGCTATGCGCTGCGCAGCGGGCGCCTGAAGCGACACGGATGATGCATCAACGATCACGGACCGATGGCAGGAGCCGCGCACGCGTCGCGGCTGCCAATCCACCCAAAACGCCACGCGCAGCGTCGAATGCGCAACAATCAGCCGGCGCGCCCAGGCGGCGCGCGTTCATGTGGGAGCGCACATCAGGTATGGATCCGGTACAGCTGGGGATTCCCAAGGGCAGTTTGCAAGACGCGACCATTGAGTTGCTCCGCCGCGCGGGCTGGAGCGTCTCGGTGTCGTCGCGCAACTACGTACCGGGCATCGATGACGACCATGTGCGCTGCAAGCTGGTGCGCGCCCAAGAAATTTCGCGCTACGTCGCCGACGGCAGTCTCGACGCGGGCATCACCGGACTCGACTGGACCCTTGAGAACGCCTCCGACGTGCGCGTCGTCGCGGACCTGGTCTATTCCAAGGCCAGCTTCCAGCCGACGCGCTGGGTGCTAGCGGTGCCCAACGACTCGCCGGCGCAGTGCGCGGAGGATCTGCAGGGCGGCAAGATCGCCACGGAACTGGTGAATTTCTCCACGAAGTATTTCAGCGATCGCGAGATCGACGTTTCCGTGGAGTTCTCCTGGGGCGCCACCGAGCTCAAGGCGGCCGAGGGCCTGGCCGACGCCATCGTCGAGGTCACCGAAACCGAAACCACGATCCGGGCGCATGGGCTGCGCGTCATCGAGACGCTCACCACCTCGAATCCGCAGCTGATCGCCAACCATGCCGCCTACGCCGACTCGGGGAAGCGGCGCAAGATCGATCAGATCGCGCTGTTGCTCAAGGGCGCGCTGGAAGCGGAGTCACGGGTGGGCCTCAAGATGAACGTGCCGCGGGCGAAGGTGGAAGCCATCGTCGAGGTGCTGCCGAGCATCACCGCGCCGACGGTCGCCAATCTCTTCGGCACCGACTGGCTGTCCATCGAGATCGTCGTCTCGGAGCACGAGGTGCGGGAGCTGATTCCGGAGCTTCGCGCCAAGGGCGCCGAAGGCATCATCGAATACCCGCTCAACAAGATCGTCTGATCAGCGGCGCTCGAGACGACGCGCCAGCCGCGTCAGGGCGTCGGGGTCGGTGCAGGGGCTGTAGTGCCCCGGCAGCACCACGCGCGCGCCGCTCGCCGCCAGGCGGCGGGCGGACGCGCGCTCATCGTCGCGGCTGGTGGCCAGCCAGGGCACGTTTACGTGCAGACGGCCCCGACTGTGGATCAGGGCGTCACCCGCCACGAGGACGTCGCCGCGTAGGAGCGACATGCTGCCGGGCGTGTGGCCGGGCGTGTGCAGCACCTGCCAGTCGTCGATCGCGTCGCCTTCTTGGACGGTTGAGACGTCGACCGGCGGACGCCAGCGCATGATCCATGGGACGAGCGGCCAGTAGAGCAGCGAGCGAAGGCCCGGACACGTCTCGGGCGCCGCCAGGTACGGCACGTCGGCCTCGTGAATCAGGATCGGCGCGCCGGTTCGCCGCTGCAGCTCCACCGCGCTGCCGCTGTGGTCCATGTCGAAGTGCGTCAGCACGATGCGATCGATCCCGGACGGCTCGACGCCAATCTCGCCGGCGGCGCGAAGGATCGCGCCGGCACGACCGGGCATCCCAGTGTCGACCAGCAGCGTCTCGACCCCGGTCAGCAGGTAGCACCACGAGCTGAGGAATCGGTCCACCGCGTAGCAGCCAGGCGCCAGTTCGAACGGCGGCTGGCGTTTGCTCATGCCCCGCCAGTCAGGCCAGGCGACCAACCGCGACTATCCCCCGTAGCTCATCCCCGTGGCGGACAGGAGCTGCGGCTCGCCGCCGCGTTCGGATCCGCCGACCACCTCGCCAAAGTAGACCACGTGGTCGCCGGGCTGGCTGCTCCCCACGACGCGGCACTCGAACCAAGCCACGGCCCCATCCAAGACCGGCGTGCCGGTGTCATACGACGTCACCGGCTCGCCTTCGAGACGGCCCTCGCCGCTGGTGGACTTGGCCGTGAACTTGAGCGAGAGATCTTTAGACCCGTCCGGCAGGACCGAAATCGAAAAGACGCCCGTCGCGTCGATGTTTTGCCGCGTGTGCGCCCCGTCCTGGATCGCCACCGCGACCACGCGCGGATCGAACGACACCTGGGTCAGCCAATTCGCCGTCATGCCGTTCGGCTCGCCATCCGCCGACTTCGTACCAACTACCACCAGGCCGTAGACAAGAGCGTTGAGCGCGTCGGATACCGGGTCGCTGTCAGACATGAGAGATCCCATCTGGGTGCAAGGGCCTTGGCTCCATGCGATTATCCGCGTCCCGCAGCGTCCGCGGCAATGCCGCGGGGAATCATGGCGCGAAGCCCGGCGATCAACGGCCGCAGCTACGCTACGATGCCTCGCCGCCACGACCAGCGATCAGGGAGCCCACGTGTCACGCGTCAATCGTTGCATCGAGCTGCTGGAGCAGGGACAGCCCGTTTACTACGACCGGGTCGACCCGCTCGAGCTCAGTTATGACCTGGGCCGCGAGATGAGCGGCACCTGGGCCGACTATCTGCGGATCGAGTTCGAGCACCAGGGATTGGACGCGGTGGCGCTGTCACGCTTCATGCGCGGCATGGTCGATGCCGGCCCGACGCGAAGCGGACACCGCACGCCGACGGTGATGTGCACCCTGCCTGCGACCGGCATGAGCGCCGACGAGGTCCGGCTCAACGCCTGGCAAATTCGCCACATCCTTTCGGCGGGCGTCCACGGGCTCTATCTGGCCCACGTGCGCGACCCTGAAGCCGTGCGGGCGTTCGTCGAGGCCTGCCGCTTTCCGCATCAGACCGTGGGCATGGGCGACGACCTGGGCATCGGCACCCGCGGGCACGGCGCCGAGGGCTTTCCGGCCGACATCTGGGGACTGGACGTTTCCGACTACGTGCGCGTCGCCGACCCTTGGCCGCTCAATCCGGCGGGTGAGCTGGCCCTCGGCATCAAGGTCGAGGACCGCTTCGGCCTGCCGCACGCCGACGCCTGCATGGCCGTGCCGGGAGTGGCGTTCGGCGAGTGGGGCCCCGGCGACATGGGCCTGTTCTTCGGCCATCCGGAGTGGAAAAACGCTCCCTACAGCCCGCAGATGGAGGCCGCCTGGCGGCAGGTAAAGACCGCCTGCGACCGTGCGGGCATCCGCTTCCTCTGCGCCTGGGACGACCCGGCGCTCACGCCCGAGCAGCGGGCGGACCTGCTGATCAACGAAATCGGCGCCAAGCTCATCGCCGCTGGCGACGGTCCCATCCTGGCCGCCGCCGGCCGGGCGCTCACCGGGCGCACGATGCCCGTGTAGCCGCGCGATCCGCGCGGCGCCGACAGCCCGGCTATTCGCGGTGGGACAGCAGTTTCAGGCACACGGGCGCGGGCACCGCAACCTCGTGGCCGGAAAACTCAAGCTCTCCCGAAGCCCTATCGACCCGAAACGTGACGATACTGCCGGAGTTCTGGTTGGCGGCGAGCAGGAAGCGGCCGTCGGGCGTGATGAGAAAGTTTCGCGGGATTTCGCCGCGGGTCGGGGTATGACCAAGCGGCGTGAGCCGCCCCGTGGCGGACTCCACCGCAAACGCCGCAATCGAGTTGTGCCCCCGGTTCGAGGCGTACACGAACCGGCCATCGGGCGACACATGAATGTCGGCGCAGGTGCTGTCGCCGCTCCACGCCACGGGTAGCGTCGAGATTCTCTGCGTGACGGTCAGCGCCCCCGTTGCCGCGTCGTAGTCGTAGGCGGAGACTGACGACCCCAGTTCGTTGACCGCGTAGGCGTGGGCGGAGGCCGGATGAAATGCGAAATGTCGCGGCCCGTCGCCCGGCTCGGCAGGCACGCTCAAGTCCGGTTGCTCGATCAGCCGCCCGGTCGCGTGATCGATGCGATAGACCACGATGGCGTCCATGCCAAGGTCGCAGACGTACACGAGGGTGTTGGCGCCGTCGATCATCACGCAATGCGCATGGGCCTGTCGCTGGCGCTCGGGATTGACCGACGAGCCGTGATGCTGGACGAAATCGGTGCGCGCTCCCAGTGACCCATTCGCTTGGATCGGCAGGAGACTCACGCTGCCGCCAAAGTAGTTCGCCACGACGACGTAGGAATCCGTCTGATCAACTTGCAGGTGGCACGGCCCGGCGCCACCGGTGTGCGCCGAGTTGAGCAACGTCAGGGCGCCATTCCCATTGATCGCGTAAGCCGTGACCACACCGTCGCCGGAAACCTTCTCACAGGCGGCATACAGGTGTTCCCCGCTTGGGTCGATGACGAGGAACGTCGGATTCTCGATGCCCGGCTGCACGTCAACGCATTCGACGGCGCCGGTCGCAACGTTCAGGCGGCAGGTGTAAATGCCTTCGGCGCCCAGATCGGTATAAGTGCCCACGAACAGGAAGCGCTCGTCGTTCACGCTCACACCCTCATTTCGCGCGTCGTCGCCGGTGAGATTGGCGGACGATAGCACCGGATGCGGCTCGCCATGTCGAATTGTCATTCGCGGGCACAATGCGACCAGGTCGACGACCGGAGAGCCGCCAATGCACACCCACAACCACGAGTCCCACGGCTCGTCGCCGACGGGGCGAACTGTCGTGCGCGCCGGCAAGCTCTTCGACGGCGCGAGCCGCACGCTCACCGACGACGCCGTGGTAGTGGTCGCCGGCGGACAAGTGGCCGCCGCCGGACCGGCGTTCGACATCGAGATTCGTCCCGACGACCAAGTGATCGATCTCCGGCCTTGCACGGTGTTGCCGGGACTGATCGACGCCCACGTCCATCTCATGGGTCAGAACCCGGCGCACGCGCATCCCGGCCCCATCGAATACCGCGCCATTCGGTCGGCGGCGCAAGCCAAAGCGCTGCTCGACGCCGGATTCACCACCCTGCGAGACTTGGGCTCACAGACCTCCGTGGCTCTCAAGCAAGCCATCGACGACGGCGCCGTGCCGGGTCCGCGAATGATCGCCGCCGGCTACGCCATCGCCCGCACCGGCGGCCCCTGGTTTGGCATGGAGCCGTCGTGGCGCTGGGTGCGACCCGCCGAAGGCGTCGACGCCTGCCGCCAGGCCGTGCATCGCTGCATTCGGGAAGGATCAAGCGTCATCAAGATCGGCACCTCCACCGGGCGAGGGGACGCGGCCTGGGGTGAGATCCCGACCTACACGGTGGCCGAGGTGCAGGCCGTGGTCGAGGAGGCGCATGCCTGGGGCCTGCGCGTGGCGGCGCACGCCATGGGCGACGAGGGCGTCCGCCGGGCGGTGCTCGGCGGCGTCGACACCGTCGAGCACGGCTACAACATCACCGACGACACCCTGGGCTTGATCATCGAGCGCGGCGTCTATCTGGTTCCGACCCTGCGCGCGCGGGCCTTTACCACCAGCGACAGCGGACGACGGACCTACGCCCACCAGGTTCGCTCGCTGCGGCGGGCGTATGCGGCCGGCGCGCGGCTGGCGCTGGGAACCGACACGACGGGCGGCGCCGAGATGCCGCACGGCCACGAGAACGCGGTTGAATTCAGACTCATGGCCGAGACCATGGAGCCCATCGACGCGCTGCTGTCGGGTACGCGGGTGGCGGCGCAAGCGCTTGGGCTTCATCCGCACGTCGGCAGCCTGCAACCCGGAGCGGCCGCCGACCTGGTCGCCGTGCGCGAGAATCCCCTGCGTGAGCTCGACACCCTGCAACGGGTCGAATTCGTCATGCAGGGCGGCCGGGTGATCCTGGCGCCCTGACCCACGCGCCGCTTGACCGAACCTCGGTCCTATGCGGTCGTCGAAGTCCGGACGGAGTCGGTGATGGCGTCGTGCATTTCGCTGCTGAGCTGCGGCAGCGCCGTGCCGCGCCGGTCGAAATCCTCCGCGACGTGGCACGCCACGAGGTGACCATCGCCGAAGTCGCGCAGGGGCGGCTCCTCGTTGAAGCACACATCCTGGGCGACGGCGCAACGCGTATTGAACCGACACCCCTGGGGCGGGTTCGTCGGACTCGGCAACTCGCCGGGAATGATCAGGCGTTCCCGCTGCTCCGACGGGTCGGGGACCGGAATCGCGTCCATGAGCGCCCGGGTGTAGGGGTGAATGGCGTTGCTGAAGAGCTCCGGCGTATCGGCCTGCTCCACGATCTTGCCCAGATACATCACGGCCACGCGGTCGCAGACGTACCGCACGACGGCCAGGTTGTGGGCGATGAACAGGTAGGTGAGGCCAAACTCACCCTGCAGATCGCGCAGCAGGTTCAGAATCTGCGATTGAATCGAAACGTCGAGGGCGGAAACCGGCTCATCGCATACGAGAAATTGCGGGCGCAGCACCAGCGAACGCGCGATGCCGATGCGTTGCCGCTGACCGCCGGAGAACTCGTGCGGATATCGCTGCGCGTAGTGGCTGCTGATCCCGACGATATCCATGATCTCGCGGATTTGGTCGTTGCGTTCATCGGGCGAACCAATCTTGTGGACCTCGAGGCCCTCGCCGATGATGCCGCCCACGGTGATTCGCGGATCCAGCGATCCATAGGGATCCTGGAAGATGATCTGCATGTTGCGGGCGAGCACCTTGCGGTCGAGCTTCGACACATCCTCGCCGCCGAAGTAGATTTCGCCGCTCGTTGGCGGATAAATGCGGAGGATGGTGCGGCCCACGGTGGTCTTGCCGCACCCGCTCTCGCCCACCAGGCCGAACGTTTCGCCGCGCTTGATGTCAAACGAGACCTCGTCCGCGGCGTGCACGTGGGCGATGGTGCGCAGGAGGATGCCGCCGCGCACCGGAAAGTGCTTGGTGAGCTTCTGGACCGAGACGAGGACGTCGTCGGACGCGCCGTTGCCCGAGCCGGCGATTTCAGTAGCCATCAGTTCACCGATCCCGCGGTCGCTCGAGCCTGTGGCAGCGGCTCGCCGTCGTGCCCGGATGGTCGCTGGGGATACAGGTGACAGCGCACCGTGCGCCCATCGTCAAGCCGCTGAAGCTGCGGGCGATTGTCGCGGCAAATGTTCATCGCCTCCGGACAGCGCGCCTGGAAGAGGCACCCGAGCGGCAGCCGCATCATGTGCGGCACCGATCCGCGGATGGTCGAGAGCCGTTCGCTGCGATCCGTCATCAGGCTCGGAATGCTCGTCATCAGCCCGCGGGTATACGGGTGCTTCGGCGCGGCAAATAGAGATCCGACGTCGGCGTACTCGACCACCTCGCCCGTGTACATCACCGCCACGTCATCCGCCATCTCCGCAATCACCCCGAGATCGTGCGTGATCAGCAACAGCGCCATGCCCGTCCGGGCCCGGATTTCCCGGATCAATTCGAGAATCTGGGCCTGAATCGTCACGTCGAGGGCGGTCGTGGGTTCGTCGGCCAGGAGCAGCTGGGGTTCGCACGCCAGCGCCATGGCGATCATCACACGCTGCCGCATGCCGCCCGACAGCTCATGGGGATACGCCTTCACCCGCTGCTCCGGTTGGGGAATCCCCACCAGCCGCAGCACCTCGATGATCCGCTCGTAGCGCTGCTTGCCTGAGAAGTCGCGATGTTCACGCAGAACCTCGCCAATCTGATTGCCGGTGTTGAACACGGGATTCAGCGCCGTCATGGGCTCCTGGAAGATCATGGAAATCTCGTCGCCGCGCACGCGGCGCATCTCCCGATCACTAAGGTCGCGCAGATTGCGGTCCTGCCATATCACCTCGCCGCCGACAATGTCGCCCGGCGGACGAATCAGACGCATCACACTGAGCGCGCTGACGCTCTTGCCGCAGCCGGATTCGCCCACCAGCCCGAGCGTCTTGCCGCGTTCGATGGCATAGGACACGCCGTCAACGGCCCGAAGCACTCCGTCGCGAACCCGAAAGTGCGTGCGCAGGTTTCGCACCGACAGCAGCAGGTCGCCTCTTTCGACCCGTTCCGGCAGCTGCATGCCAGGCTCGGGCGCGCCGTTAGCTTCGCTCATGGCCGTTGCGGCGCGCGCTCCGCGCCGCCAGTCCAAGTCCGTGGGTCGTTCCGACGATGCACTACAGACATTGGTTGAACCGTTACTCCGTAGGTTGAGGTCCGGTATCTACCCGTGGGCGCCTCGCGCACGCTTCACGGACGACTGCTCAGCCGCGGGAATGAGTTTAGGTGCGAGCGCCGCTGGGCGTCAACGTGCAAACTCATGTCAATACACGCAACTCGATGCCCGTGTAGTAGTGGGTCAGGATTTCGTCATAGGTGTGCCCGGCCAGCGCCATGCCCTGCGCACCCCATTGGCTCATGCCCAGGCCGTGGCCGAATCCGCGACCCGTGAGGACCAGCGACGGCGGGCGCTCGAATACCGCGACGTGCACGGCTCCGTTCACCAGCTCGATATCGGACGGCGCCGTGGCAAAGGCGACGCTGCGGCGCACGGACGTGATGCGGTGCCCCTCCTGGAGCAACGCGCCCAGGCGGCGGGGCGCCGCGCCAATCAGCTCCAGCGACGCCACCGGGGCAAGCTCCAGCTCCACAAACGCGCTGGGCAGGCCAAGCGCCGTGCGCACGGCATCGCCAAAAAGCTCCACCTCTCCCGCGGCGCCGACCACCAGGACACGCAGCGGACGTCCCGCCGGCGTGCGCTCCAACACGCGCAAATCCACAATCGCGCCCACGCCTCCGTTGCGAAAGGCCCGATAGTCAGCCAGTTCGGACAGCGGAATCGTCCGCGTCCAGCGATAGCCCTCGGCGCCCCATGACACGGTCAGGGCGGCGGCGTCACCGGGTGACGGCACGCTGCGAAGATAGGGAATGGGCGTGCCCCACACGTGCTCGGAGCTCTCGGTCACATCGCCGGCGTTCGCTGAGTACAGCGCTTCGATCGGCGCGCCGTTGAACATCGCCACGACTCCCGCCGTCGCCGCCACCGCGGCCTGCGTTCGCTCGGACTCGCTGCGGGTGCCGCCATAGGCCTGGCAGTTTTGGTTGTCGCAAATGTCGAAGGTCTCGTTGGGTCGCAGGTGCTGGATGGCATAGGTCCGCGCCGCCACCGCCTGCGCCTTTAGCGCCTCCATCTCCCAGTTTCGGGGCATCTCCGCGCCCACCACCGACGCCAGGTAGTCGGCAAGGCCCACGTGATTCACCACGCGAAAGCCCCTATCGACCCGACGAATATCAAATCCGCCGCGGTAGGGCGTGCCGTTGAGCCGCGTCGTGGCATGAATCTCAGCCGGCCGCACGTCGAGCCGCTCCGGAAGCTCAAACGTCGCCCAATCGCCAACCGCCAGCGTGGGGCGCGGCGGCAGGACGCGTGCGCCGACGCCAGCCTCCGTCCGGAGCAACCGGCGGTGGCGCTCGAGCACCGCCAGGTCAAGGTAGGGGCCGAGATGCACGTGGCCCGGCTCGGCCGTCCGCACCGGGCCGCCGACGCCGATCTCGAGCGCCCACGGCGCCGCCGCCTGCGCGGGGAACGCCAGGAATCGCGACGAGCGTCCGACGACAATCCGCTGCCCCGACGCCATGTCCCGCGCGCGGCCATCGACAACCGCCGTCGAAGGGCCTTGGGGCTCGAGCGTGAGCGTGTCGCCCACGTCGCCGAGCAAGACCCGAATGACCTCGGGCAACGCCAGGTCGCGCTGCTGGGCGCCCACGCCGGTCGTCGCGAGCAGCGTGACCACAAGCGCCACGCCACCCGCGGCAGCGATTGCGATCAAATGCAGACGAGCGGTTGAACGACTCGCCGCGCCGGGGCGCAAGCGAGCGCCCGCCTCACGCGGCAGAAACATCAGACGCTCACGGTCCACCACCGCAAGTCAAGGTCGCCTGCGGTGCAGTGGGGAGCGTCGGACTAGGACTCGGGCTTTTTCTCGGCGGGGGCCTCGGCTGCGCCTTCGGCCGTGGCGTCGGCGCTGGCCATTGTGCTCGCGGGGGCCTCGGCCGATTCCGCAGCCTTCGCCTCGTCGTCGCCTTCGCCTTCTTCCTCTTCCTCGTCCTCGAGGCCCGCTCGCGCCTCGCTGCGGAACTCGCGCACGCTCTTGCCGAGCGCCTGCCCCACGCCCGCGATGCGGCCGGCGCCGAATAGCGCGATCACGATGAGCAAGATGATGAGCAGCTCAAGCGGCCCAAGTGATGTGAACACGGCTAATTTCTCCCTCGCTGCGGCAGCGAGAGCGCTGCCCTTGGTGGACGAGTCCTCATTGTCGGGGTTCTGCCACAGCCGCCCGCGCGACCGTTCCACGCGTCGCGACCGACGCGTTCCCGACCACGGTGTTTCGATACACCGTACGCCACTTTACCTTTTCCCGACGCCTTGGGATGAGAAATCGTCGCGCCTAACTTCGCCAACGCCGCATCCTAGCCCTGCGCGTTGAGGAGTTGGAATCCGAAGTCCAGCAGCACCGCCGCGTCGCGCTCGCGCTGGCTGCTCCCCAAGAGCACGACCATCAGACGGCGCCCGTCGCGTTCGGCAGCGGCGATGATATTGCCGCCGGCGTCTTTCGTGCGCCCCGTCTTGACGCCCAGGGCGCCGTCATAGGACCACAGCAGGCCGTTGAGGCTCGTGGCCGTGTAGGCGCCGTGGTTCGGACGGGCCGGAATCACATAGGAGCGCGTGGAGACTATGCGCGCGATGAGCGGAAAGCGTTCGATCGCGTCGGCGGCGAGCACGGCCATCTCGAAGGCGGTGCTCCGGTGGTCGGGCGAGTCAAATCCCACCGGGTTGGCGAACGTGGTGTTGCTCAGCCCCAGCCGTCGCGCGAGGTCGTTCATCTGCGCCACGGTGTAAGCCTCACCGCCAATCCCGTCCGCCACCGTCACCGCCGCATCGTTCGCCGACGGCAACAACATGGCGAACAGCAGATCTTGCAGCGTGAGTACCTCGCCGGGACGCAGGCCGAGAACGTTAGGCGGCTGCTCGGCGGCTTCAGGCGGCACCTGGATTCGCAAATCGGCCGGCGCCTGCTCCAAGGCGACCACGGCTGTCGCCAGTTTGGCCAGGCTCGCGGGTGCATGCGGCACATGCGTGTCGCGCCCATACAGGATGGTGCGCTGCGAGAGATCGACGACCATCGCCGAGGCAGCCGTGATGGGCGGAGCTTCGAGCGGTTGGATGAATGGGTCCTCGATAAACGCGGCGTTGCCGGTCCGAGCCAACGTCGGGGCATTGGCCTGCACGCGCTCGATGTCGCGGTCGAGCAAGTTCACCACCCGGCCCATGTCCGGCAGCGGCGCCTCCACCGACGAAAAGATCCGCGTCAGCACCAGCACGCCGGCAACGGCCGCCAGCAGGACCAGGAGCAACTCCGCGCCCCGGCGAAAACGCATCGCCTGCACCCGGCGCACCCGCGGCTTCTGCGCCGGGTGCCGCAACTGGGCGTGGTAGATCGGCGGCGGCACCGCGACGCCGGTCGCGTCCCCGGCGCCGGCGTCAAGCAATTCCTCCTGTCGCCAACCGTCCAGCGCCCGGCGTGCCCGGCGATCTCGTTTGCTTGTCGGCATGGCCCGCTACACCACCTGATGCCGCGCGATGTAGTCGAGGCTGCGGCGGTAGTCCGCTTCCCGGATCAACTGCTCGCTCATGTAGTAGTTGAGCATGGTGCGCAGCGAGAGGATGGGCAGCAGGTGCAAGCCGTGGTGCTGGAGACGGCGAGCCGCCCCCAGATCGCGATCGATCAGCACGATGACGTCGCGGACCACGAGCCCCTGCTCGCGCATGGCGTTCGCCGTGGCGATCACCGATCCGCCGGTGGTGATCAGATCGTCGACCAGCAGCGCATGTTGCCCCGGCAGGAATCGACCTTCGAGCAACAGTCCTTCGGATGACGGCTGGGGCGACAGGTAGACGAGCGGGACGTCGGTGGCCAGGGAGTAGGCGGTCGCCAGATGCAGGCCGCCCATGGGGACGCCCGCCACAAGCTCCCATGGCTCGGCGGGATGGTGCCGGCGCGCCACCGCAAGCTCCGCCGTCTGGCGCACCAAGTCGGCGGCGGCGCGAAGCGCGGCGGGGACGGCGATGAGACGCTTCGGGTTTACATAAACCGGCGAATCGACCGTCGACCGGCCGAGCGTAAAGCTGCCAAACTCAATGCCGCCGAGCTCGTAAATCTGGCGAGCCAAGCCCAGCGTCGTGTTGTCGTCGGCCGTCACGCGCGCCTCGCGCAAGCTGCGACGCGCCGCGCCCGCCGCCACGGCCTCCCAGGCGGACCCTGCGTCGCCATAATTATTGGGGCCAGGCCACGCGCGGTCAAGAATCGCCGCGCCGAGGGGCCTGTCGTGGAGTCCGCCCGCCGGGCCTGGGTGAGGTTGAGCTTCGCGCCAGACGCGGCAACGACGGCTGGCGCACCTACAATGCCTCGGAATTCGGTTTACGCACAGGAAAACTCGTGGCCCACGACCCCGTCCAAGCTCCCGCCATCGCGGGCATGGAGGGACCCTACGACGCCTCGCGCGTCGAGACCCACTGGTACGACCTGTGGGAGGACGCCGGCCACTTCGCCCCCGCCGAGGACCCCGCCCGCGAGCCGTTCGTTATCGCCATTCCTCCGCCAAACATCACCGGCGCCCTGCACAACGGCCACGTGATGTTCGTGGCCTACCAGGACCTTATGATTCGCTGGCACCGCATGCGGGGACGCGCCGCGCTGTGGATTCCGGGCACGGACCACGCCGCCATCGCCACGCAAGCGGTGATCGAGCGCGAGCTGCGGCGCGAAGGCACATCCCGGCACGAGATCGGCCGGACAGCGTTCGACTGCCGGTTTTGGCAGTGGCGCGACACCTACGGCTCCCGCATCACGCAGCAGCTCCGTCGCCTGGGTGCGTCCGCGGACTGGACGCGCGAGCGATTCACGATGGACGACCAGCTCTCGCGCGCCGTGCGCGAGGCCTTCGTGCGCCTCTACGAAAAGGGCCTCGTCTACCGCGGGGAATACCTGGTGAACTGGTGCCCGGAGGATCGCTCCGCCATCAGCGACCTCGAGGTCGAGCATGAGACCGTCGAGGGGCACCTCTGGCACATCCGCTACCCGCTGACGGACGGCAATCACGTCGTCGTCGCCACTACCCGCCCGGAAACGATGCTCGGGGACACCGCTGTCGCCGTGCATCCGGACGACGAGCGCTACCGCCATCTGGTCGGTGGCACGGCGGTCGTGCCCGGCGTCGGGCGCGAAATTCCCGTCATCGCCGACCCCGAGGTCGACCGCGAATTCGGCACCGGCGCGGTGAAGATCACCCCCGGCCACGACCCCAACGACTGGCGCATGGGCCGGCGGCACGGTCTGCCCGTCGTCAGCATTCTCAACGACGACGGCTCCCTCAACCAGGCAGCCGGACAGTGGGCCGGCATGGACCGCTTCGAGGGGCGCCGCGCCTACGTGGCGTACCTCGAGTCCGAAGGCCTGCTCGACCGCGTCGAGTCGCATGCCTACGCCCTCGGCCGCTGCCAACGCGACGGCTCGGTGGTCGAACCGCGCGTGTCGGAACAGTGGTTCGTCAATGCGCGGCCCCTGGCCGACCGCGCCGCGCAAGCTGTCCACGACGGCACGCTGACGTTCTATCCGCAACGCGCCGCCGCCGAGTTTCTGCGCTGGATGGAGATGATCCAGCCCTGGTGCATCTCCCGCCAACTGTGGCTGGGGCACCGCATCCCGGTGTGGTACTGCGGCGACTGTGGTGAGACGCTGGTCACCCGCACCGATCCGAAGTGCTGCTCGGCATGCGGCAGTGAAGACCTCGCCCAGGACCCCGACGTCCTCGACACCTGGTTCAGCTCCGGGCTATGGCCCTTCTCGACGCTCGGCTGGCCGGACGAGACGCCCGACTTCCAGCGCTTCTATCCCACCGACGTGCTCGAAACCGGCAGCGACATCATCTTCTTCTGGGTCGCGCGCATGGTCATGCTGGGACTCGAGCTCACCGAACGGCTGCCGTTCCACACTGTCTATCTGAACGGCATGGTGCGGCATGCCGACGGGTCGAAGATCGAGAAATCGAACTATCAGCCCGGCGACGATCCCGCCGACATCATTGAACCGTACGGCGCCGACGCTCTTCGCTTCATGATGGTGACGTCCACCGCCGAAGGCGCCGACCTGCGCATCAATCTGAAGCGCGTCGAGGCCGCGGCCCACTTTGCCAACAAGCTGTGGAACGGGGCCAAGTTCGTGATCGGCGCCATGGGGCGCACGGCGGAGTCCGACGCGCCGGCCCCGCCGACGATCGTCGATGAGTGGATCACCGCCCAGTTCGGCGCGCTGCACGCCGACGTCGTCCGCCTGGTGGAGGGCTACCAATTTGGGGAGGCCGGCCGCCGGTTGCACGATTTCCTGTGGTCCGAATTCTTCGACTGGTACGTCGAAGCGGCCAAGATTCGCCTCTACTCCGGCATCCCCGCTGAGGCGCGTCGGGTCACCGCGACGCTGGATCACGTGCTGGACGGCAGCCTGCGACTCCTGCATCCGTTCATGCCGTCCCTAACCGAAGAGATCTGGCATCACTTCCGCGAGGCCGGCGGCGCGCCCGACGCTCCCGAGTGGCTCATCGTGACGCCCATCGACGAACCACCGCCGCCGGGCAACGCGGAGGCCGTGCGCCAGGTTCGCGACCTCATTGCCGTCGTGCAAGGAATTCGCAACGCGCGGCACGAGTCCCAGGTGGAACCAGGCCGCATGATCGAGGCGCGCATCATCCTCAACGGCCAGGCCGCCTTCATCGAGCGCGAGCGGACCTTCGTGGAACGGCTCGCACGGGTGGAGCCGTTGTCATTCCATCCCCAGGGCACGCAGTTCGACGATCCCGCGGTGACGGTGCGCACGGCCGGAGTCGAAGTGAATCTTCCGCTCGCGGGGATGATCGACATCGCCGTCGAGCATGAGCGCCTGGCGCGTGAGCGGGCAGAGCGCCAGGCGGATCTCGAACGCGCGGAGGCGCTCCTCGGCAACGAGGCCTTCACGCAGCGCGCGCCCGCCGCCGTGGTCGAAAAGGAACGACAAAAGGCCGATGCCGCGCGAACGGCGCTGGCCCAGATCGACGACCGCCTGGCGGCCCTCCCGCCGCGGTCTTAGCGCGAGCTTCGCGCGCCGTCGTCGCCGACGGCGCGCACGTAAAGCTGACGCAGGCTCGTGGCGCCGCGCACCGTGCCCCCGCTGACGCCCTGCGCCTTGGCCGCCTTGACGTCTTCCAGCGCCGGCCGCACCTGCGACGAGAGCTGGTCGATGAAGTGCAGCGCGATGGCCTCCGGAATCATGGGCTCGACCACCGCCGCGAACTCACGCGTGCCCTGGTGGCTGAGGACCAGATGCCGCAGGAGCATGACGGTTTCCGCATCGCACTCGACCTCGTCGATGACGGCGTCGAGCAGTTGCACGCCATGCACCATGTGGCCTTCGAGGTTGCCGGCGGGCGTATAGGAGAACTCACTGGTCACGTCCAGCTCCAGCACCTTGCCCAGGTCGTGCAGAATCACCCCGGCCACCACCAGGTCGCGGTCCAGCTCGGGGAATGTCTCGGTCACCCGCTCCGCCAGCTGCAACATTTCGACTGTGTGCTCGGCCAGCCCGCCCACCCAGGCATGATGTCGTCCCTTGGCGGCGGGCCACGTCGTCAGCCGCTCCGCGACCGCCGGCTGCGCCAGCACCGCCTTCACCACGGCCTGCACGCCGGCGTTGTCGATCGACTCGGCGGCAGAGGCGATGGCCGCGCGCAGCGCCGCGGGATCGCGTTCGCCCTGCGGCAGCAGGGCCGTGGCGTCCCACTGCACCTCGGAGCGCTCCATGCGCGTCAGCTTCACGTTCACGCGCCCCCGAAATTCTTCCGCGCGGCCTTCGACGGTGTAGGTCTGGCCGGCGTCGACGGCAGCGGCAAGCTCCGGCGGCACGGAAAAGTAGAGCGCATCAATCGAGTCGCGGTCCTGATCCCGCAGCGTCACGCGCAAATACGGGTCGCCGGTGCGGCTGGTGCGCACGTCGGGCGAGGCGATTACGTAGGTCCCGGACACCATCTGTCCGGGACGAATCTCGGCAATCCTCACGGGCGGCTATCCAGGAGAAGGACGGCCCATCCTACCCGCGGCCGCCGAACAACAGGTCCGCGCCGCACGCCGAGACGGCGCTCGTCCGAGGGCATGGTTGACGCTGGCCGGCGGTTAGCGACGGCGGCGCCACCAGGCGCGCAATCGGTCGCCAAACGTCGACGCCGGCCGGTGGTCGTTGAGATCGATCACCTGCCCGCGCCACATTTGCGGACTCGACGGCTTGGCGGGACCGGTGCCCGACCGGCGCTCGATGATGCCGCGGCCAATGGCCAGGAGAAACGTGATCCCGCCGGAAAGCGCAAACACCGCGGCCACGGGCCGCAGCGGCGTGGCATAGAGCAGCAACCCCAGGACGACCAGGCTGGCAGCCGTCACCAGCATCTCGTTGGTGGTGGCAAAGCGGCGGCGCAGCCATGCGCCGAAGGTATCCAGCCAGGGGCCGCGGGATTGGTCGTGGTCAGGCTCTGACCGGGGCGGCTCGCCGCTCGCAGGCGAGTTGAAGTCGTTCTCGTCGAGGATGTCTCGAACTTCCTCGCGCCAGTCCTTGGTCACGCGTTCTCGCCGCTGCAGCACTGCCTACCGGCAATTATACCCGCGACCCGTTTCGACCATGCGCGTTTTCTGTATCGGAAGGTCCGGCTTCGATATGCTCCACAAATCGTGGCCGCCGTAGCTTTTGAGCTCGAAGTCTTTCGCCATCTCTTCGCGTCGGTTGCCGAGGAGATGGGCGTCACCGTGCAGCGCAGCGCGCACTCCCCCAACATCAAGGAGCGGCGCGACCACTCCTGCGCCGTGTTCGACCACGAGGGCCAAATGGTGGCGCAGGCGGCCCACGTTCCGGTGCACCTGGGCGCCATGCCCATGGCGGTGCAGGCCGCCGTCGACTTCTACCACGAGCGCGCGCCCGCCGCGGGCGACGTGATCATCGTCAACGATCCCTATCTCGGGGGCACGCACCTTCCCGACATCACCACCGTGTCACCAGTGTTCGTGGGCGAGCCGCTCGAAATGTGGGGCTGGGTGGCCACCCGCGCCCACCACGCGGACGTCGGCGGGCTGACCCCCGGCTCGATGCCCATGTCTACGGAGCTCTTCCACGAGGGCATCGTCATCCCGCCCCTCAAGCTGGTAGACGCGGGGAGGGTCGACGAGCAGTTGGTCGAGCTCATCTGCCGCAACGTGCGCACGCCCGACGAGCGCCGCGGCGACCTTGCGGCCCAGCTGGCCTCGCACCAGGTCGGCGAGACGCGGCTGCAAGCATTCGCCCGGCGCTACGGTCCGGGCGAGTTGAGTCGCATGGCGCGGGAACTCATGGCGTACACCGAGCAACTCGTGGTCGCGCGACTGCGCCGCGTCCCCAACGGCGAGTACGCGTTCGAAGACTTCCTCGACGACGATGGGAGAGGCGGCCCCTCGACGCCGCTTCGGGTCACCGTCACCGTGCGCGACGGGCGCTTCATCGTCGACTTCGCGGGCACGGCGGCGGCGGTGCCCGGATCGCTCAACGCGCCGTCCGCCATCACCCACTCCGCCGCGCTCTATATCGTGCGCTGCCTGGCGGGCGCCGATGTGCCGGCCAACGACGGCGCCAGGGCCGTGCTGGACGTCCGGGTGCCGCTGGGGACGGTGCTCAATCCGCAACCGCCCCACGCCGTGGCGGCCGGCAACGTCGAAACGTCCCAGCGAATCGTGGACGTGCTGTGGGGCGCCCTGGCCCAGGCGCTGCCGGACGAAGTGCCGGCCGCCAGCCAGGGGACGATGAACAACCTGGTCATCGGGGGAACCGATCCGCGATCGGGCGGCGCCTATACCTACTACGAGACCATCGCCGGAGGCGCCGGGGCGGGTCCCACACGACCGGGGGTCAGCGGCGTCCACGTCGCCATGACCAACACGTTGAACACGCCCATCGAGGCGCTCGAGCTCGCCTATCCGATGCGCGCGCGGCGCTATGCCCTACGTCCTGGTTCCGGCGGCGCCGGTGCGCATCGGGGCGGCAACGGCGTCGTGCGCGAGGTCGAAATGCTGGCGCCGGCGTCGGTGACCATCGTGGCCGAACGTCGGCGAATCGGTCCCTGGGGCCTGCGCGGCGGTGGCGACGGCCGCCGCGGACGAGACCGGATCCAGCGCCGCGGTCGCTGGCGCGACGTTCCGGGCAAGGGAACCCACAACCTGGGGGCCGGCGATCTGGTCCAGGTTTCCACGCCCGGCGGCGGCGGTTGGGGCGCTAGCGCCGCCGATTGAAGAGACGGAAGCCCCGCTCGGCCTCCACGGCCGGCGGCGCGTCGGCGTCAAAGTCGACTTCAAGCACCTCGCGGTAGACGGCGCCGGCCGGCGACAGGTCGCTCTCGAACAGCGACACCGCCGCCACCGTATGGGCGCCCAGCGTCCCGAGGCGCGCGGCCTCGAATCGACGCGCCACGCCCATCCGCGTCGACAGCGTCGCCTGTCGACCGATGCGCGCCAGCGTGACGTGCGGGCTGAATGGCCGGGCCCCCATGCGCAGGCCGATTGCCTGCATCTCGCGCGTGACGGCTGATTGCAAGTCGCGCACGGCGTCGAGGTCGCCGCTGACTCCGACCCACGCCACGCGCGGCTCGCCGCCGGTGGGAAACGTGCCGCCGCCGCCGAACCTGAGCACGAAGGGCGAGCGCCCGCGCGTCGCGGCCTCCAGGCCCGAGCGGATGCTGTCCGTGGTGTGGGCCGGCACTTCGCCCAGAAACGCCAGCGTGAGATGCAGACTCTCGGCCGACATGCAACGCACGTCGCGCACGTCGCCGACCAACGATCGTGCGCGTCGGGCAAGCTCGACCCGCAGGTCCTGCGGATATGAGATCGCGACAAACGCTCGCATAGGCTGCGAGTATAATTTCACGCCTCGGGTGGGCCTGATCGCCGGCTACGCCCGCTGCAACGCTCGGGGCGTTCCCACGCGCGAGGTACAACCATGGCCGCGGCCGAAGGCGTCCTCATCAGCGACGGAACCGCGCCGCTGGACACCGCGCGCCGACACGAGCTGGGCGAGCAGCTCCGCGAGCGCATGCGCCGCGGCGACACCGGCGCCTCGGCATCCGCCATGGCCGCCGCCGACCTGGCCGTGGCCATCCACACCACGGTTCCCAACCCGGCGACGACGGTGTTTTGGGATGCCGGCGGCCACACTGACGCCTACCGGCACCTGCTGGGTCGCCCACCGTCGACCGCGGCCCCGCCGGCGCCGGGGCGCGCGGTGTCCGAGGCCGTCGGCGCAGCCGTCGCGCGCCTGTTGCAACATGAGCCGACGTCAATCGTTGCGGTCATCGACGGACAGGGCCTCAGCGCCGGTCTGGCGTTCGAGGCGGTCAATCACGCCGGCCATCTGCAACTGCCGCTGGTGCTGGTGCTGGTCGACGCCCCGACCACCCGCACCCGCAGCGTCGGCGCGGTGTCGCGTCACCTCACGCGGCTTCGCGGGCACCCCCGCTATGCCGATGCCAAGGTCCTGATCGAGCAGGCGCTCAGCCGGATGCCCGCCGGCGGCCAGGCCGTCGAGGTCGCCCGCAGACTCAAGAACTCAATGCGCGAGTTGCTCATTCCGACGGAGATCTGGGAGGAGTTGCTCGGCTTCACCTATCTGGGACCCGTGGATGGAGCCGGCGCCGACGCCCTGGCGGAATCGCTGGCGCTGGCCTTGGAGGTGCGGCGGCCGGTGCTGCTGCACGTGGCGGCCCCCGCCGGGGCGGCCGTGCGGCGTCCACGGCTCGACGCCGACCGCAACGGCGTCGCCGCCGCGCGCGCGGCCTGGCTGGGGGCGGCGGCGACCGCCCTCGCCGACCTCGCGGAATCCGACGAGCTGTGCGTGAC
The DNA here is from genome assembly GCA_026708035.1 of Chloroflexota bacterium. Lineage (NCBI taxonomy): Bacteria > Bacillati > Chloroflexota > Chloroflexota bacterium. The sequence goes on from JAPOVQ010000035.1 coordinate 132,443, forward strand.
CGTCAGCGCGGGCGCCACGGCCCGCGGGGCGTTGCACGCCGTGGCGGAGCGCGTGCCGGAGCGGTTCCTGGATGTCGAGCTCGGTGAGGCGCACGGCATGTCGCTGGCGGCGAGCTTGGCCCGAGAAGGGCTGCGACCGGTGGTGGCGCTCGCCGCATCGCGCACGCTGGCCACCATCGCCCCCCTGCTCGACGAAGCGACGCAAGCCCATGCGCCGCTCACGATCCTGGCCTATCCGGACGCGGCGCCCGACGCGGCGGTCGATGTGCTTTCGCGCAACGCCGTCCCGGGTCTCGACGTGGTCGTCCCCTCGCAACCGCACGACTTGAAGGACCTGCTCGCGGCGGCGCTGGTCAGCCCGCGCTGGACCCTCATTCAGTTGCCCGCGTCCGTCACGCAGGAGTAACCGTCCGTCGGCGACGCGATGCACGGCGACCCCTCACCAATCATCGACGCCCACACCCACGTCGTGCCCCCGGAGGTTGCGGCCGATCGGGAGCGATTCCTCGAAGCCGATCTCTGGTTTCGCCGTCTCTACACCAATCCCCGGCGAACCCTCGCCACCGCCGACGACGTGGCGCTGGAGATGGCCCGCTCGGGCGTCGACACCACCGTGGCCTTTGGCTTTGCCTGGCGCGACCCGAGCCTGTGCGTGCTCAACAACGACTACATCCTGGAGCAGGCCGCGGCGCACCCCGATTCGCTGGTGCCCTATTGCGTGGTTTCGCCGTCCGACCTCGAGTTCAGCATCGTCGAGATGGAACGCTGCCGACGGCGGGGCGCGGTCGGCGTGGGCGAGCTATTTCCGGAAGGCCAGGGCTGGAACCTGAACGACCGCGGCGCCTTGCGGGCGTTCATCGGCGCGGTGCGCGGGCTCGAGTTGATCCTCAACTTGCACGTCAGCGAACCGGCCGGCCATGACTATCCCGGCAAGGACTCGACCACGCCCGCGGCCATCTGGCCGCTGATCGAGATGGCGGGCGGCGAGGTGCCCATCGTGCTTTCGCACTGGGGCGGCGGCGCCGCGTTCTACGAGCTGATGCCGGAGGTGCGCGACCTCACCCGGCAGATCTACTACGACTCGGCGGCCAGCCATCTGCTGTACCTGCCGGCCGTATTCGACGTGATGGCGCGGCTGGCGCCCGGCCGGATTCTCTTCGGCAGCGATTTCCCGCTGATGACGCAGCGTCGGGCGCTGCGTCACGTGCGGGCGGCGGGACTCGACGATGAGACGATGGCGGCATTGCTGGGCGGCAACGCTCGCATGCTGGGGCTGGGCGGCGCCTCTAAATTGACATAACGGACACGACGCGAGTTCGCTAGCGCGCCAGCTCCCGTTCGATCTCGGCGGTGAGGCGCGCCAGGTGGGTCGGGTCATAGCCGACCCCTGCGGCCTGATCCACGAGCTGACGCGTTTGCTCCAGCCCGCTGCGGTGCTCGGCCGATCCAGGCTCCTCGCGCACGGCCACCTGCAGCGCGTCCCGCGCTTGGAGGTAGAGCTGACGCCCCTGCTCCTCCGGCGACTCCTCCTGGACACCGACGCCGAGCAGCCGCTTGGTCAACGTGACTGCGGAAGCTGCATCCGGCGCGTAGCCGTCGGCATTGATCTCGTCGGCATAGCGCTGCGTCACCGGCGCGCCGCCGATGATGCACTGCACCTGGTCATCGAGACCCGCCGCCTCGACGGCTTCGATCGTGCTGCGCATGTTCGTCATCGTCGTGGTCAGCAGCGCCGACATGCCCACGATGTGCGCGCCCTGACTCAGCGCTTCCTGGACGTATTCGTCGGGGTGGGTGTCGATGCCGGTGTCGGTGACGTCGAACCCAGCGCCTTCGAGCATCATCGCCACCAGGTTCTTGCCGATGTCGTGCAGGTCGCCGCGGACCGTGCCGATCACCACTCGGCCCAGCGGCTCGATTCCCGACTCGGTCAGCAGCGGACGCAGGATGGCCATCCCCGTCTTCATCGCCCTGGCGGAAATCAGAACTTCCGGCACGTAGTACTGGTTCGTGCGGAACAGCTCGCCCACGACGTCCATCCCGGGGATCATGCCGTCGTTGATGATCGCTCCGGGTGATACCTCGGCCTCGAGGCACGCCTTGACTAGGCGGTCCACGCTCGGCGCGTCGCCCTTGATGATGCTGTCGCTTAATTCCTGGAATGCCGCGTCGATGTCGATATCCGCCATTGCACGTCCTGGGTCGTGGGGGGAAGTCTTGCCGGCCCTCCGCCGCGTCCTCTTCCACGTAGCGCGTACGGACCCGGTCCAGCCGCGAGCGTACCATCACCACGAGCCGCGCGACCGCCAATCGAGTCGCGCACAGGTGAGCGGCCCCGTGCCACGATGGGCTGCCCGACATTGGTGAAAAGGTCTCGTGCGCTGGCCTCAACCGTCCGCCGTGGTGCTCGCCAGCGGCAGTCCGCACAAGCTGGCCGAGTTTCGGCGGTTGTTTCTCGGCTCGCCGGTTCGGATCCTGCTCGCGGCGGAGGTGGCTTCGCCGCCGCAGGTGGAAGAGACCGGCGCCACCTTCCTGCAGAACGCGCGGCTCAAGGCCAACGCATATGCCCAAGCCTGCCGGGCGTGGTGTCTGGCCGATGACTCGGGATTGGCGGTTGACGCGCTGGGTGGCGCGCCGGGCTTGCGGTCGGCGCGCTACGCCGGGCCCGCGGCAAGCGATCACGCGCGCAACGCCAAGCTGCTCGCAGCGATGGCCGATGTACCCGATGCGCGGCGCACCGCGCGGTTTCGATGCGCGGTGGCGCTGGCGGCACCGGACGGATCGATCGCCTACACCGCCGTTCGCAGCTGCGAAGGCCGCATCGCGCATGCGCCGAGAGGCGACCAAGGATTCGGTTACGACCCGCTCTTCATCGTCGGCATGGGGGATCGCACCATGGCCGAGATGACGCCCGACGAGAAAAACCGCATCAGCCATCGCGGGCAGGCGGCCCGCGCGGCGCGACGTTTCGTGGAAGGCCGCCTGGCGACGACGGCGCCCACCTGACCGCCGCCGTTTCGCGGCGCGCGGCACCCCCTTTGCTACGCTCCGGCGCGGCAGCGATCCCCCACCGACACGTGCCACCCGACGCCCGCGCCGTCCTCCTCACCGCCGCCGGATCCCTCACCTCGCAAGCGATCGGATGTCGCCTGGCGCGAGACGGAGCGTGCGTAGCGTTCGCCGACGCCGACCACTACGCGGCATGCGCGGCCGCGCAGGCCATCCGCGCCGACGGCGGAGAGGCGGTGGGGTTCGGGATGGATGCTCGGGACTGGACGTCGACCCAATCCTCCGTGCAAGCGGCGCGAGATCGTTGGGGGCGGCTGGACCTTTTGGTGAACCTGGTCGACGACCTGCCGGCGGCGCCCTTCCTGGCGCTTTCCGAAGCCGACCTCGCCGAGTCATTCGACGCCGCCCTGGTCAGTCTCATGCACGGCGTGCGGGCGGCCACGGAGCAGATGCGGGCGGCGGGTGCGGGATGCATCGTCAACGTGTTCCCCCTCGGCGGTGAAGACAATGTGCTCGGCAGCGCGACGGCGGGCGCGGCGGAGATGCTCACGCGCGCCGCGGGCGTCGAGCTCGCCCTGCTCGGCATCCGCGTCGCCGGGATCGCCGCCGTGAGCGTTCGCGAGGACCCGGCGGCCGTTGCCGACGCCGTGGCGTTCGCGGCCTCATCCGACGCCAGCTATGTCACCGGGTCAACCCTGGTGATCGCGGAAAGGCACACCCAGCAGTGGATCGCCCGGTAGCCATCGTCACCGGCGCCGCTCACGGCATCGGACACGCATGCGCCCTGCGCCTGGCCGACGAGGGCTTCTACGTCGCGGCCACGGACATTGACGACGCGGTGCACGCGCACGCCGCCGAAGGCCGCATCGAAACGCATGAACTCGACGCCGCGGATATCGCCGCCGGCCGCTCGCTGGTCGACGATCTTTCCGAGCGGCTCGGCGGCGTGGATGCACTCGTAAACAACGCGGGATTCACGGAGCGCCGATCCATCGAAGAGCTGGAAACCGCTGAGTGGAGTCGCATGCTCGACGTGCACGTGCGCGGTCCGCTGTTTCTGATTCAGGCCGTCGCGCGCAATCTCATTCGTCGGGGCGCGGCCGGCGCCGTCGTAAACATGACGTCGATCCGCGCCATCGTGGCCGAGCCGGGCCAGCTGCACTACTGCGCGGCCAAGGGCGCCCTCCACGCGCTGGCGCCGGCGTTGGCCCCGGAACTCGGGCGGCACAACGTCAGGATCAACAACGTCTCGCCGGGCCTCGTTGCCACGCGCATGACGGCCAATGTGCGCGCCGACCCCGAGGCCCTGTCGCTGCGCCTGCCCCGTCTGCCGATGGCACGCTACGCGGAACCGGCCGAGGTCGCGGCCTGCGTGGCGCATCTTCTTTCGGACGACGCCCGGGCCATCTCCGGGCAAACGCTGGCGGCCGACGGCGGGTATCTGGCTGGCTAAGGCGAGTTCGGACTCGGCCGCGCCGATGCTTGATACTTGAGTATGCGTGTCTCCGATCGGCCGGCGTTTCGCCCCTCGCGCCGGCGCGGCCAGAACTTCCTGGTGGACCGCGGTATTCAGCGCCGCATCGCCCAGGCGGCGCAGCTGCCGCCCGAAGCGGTGGTGCTGGAGATCGGCGCGGGCACCGGCTTGCTCACCGAAGCGCTCCGACCGTTCGCGTCTCGCGTGATCGCGGTGGAAGTCGAACCCCAGCTGGCGGAGCCGTTGCGCGAGCGCTTCGCCGACGATGAAGCGATCACCGTGGTCAACGCCGACGCGCTGGCGTTGGACATCGCCACCCTGGGCGTCGGCGACTACCACGTCGTCGCGAACCTGCCGTTCAGCGTCGGCACCCGGCTGCTGGTGGAGTTGCTGCAATCCACGTCGCCGCCGCAGAGCCTCACGGTGCTGCTGCAGCGCGACGTGGTCGACCGCGCCTGTGCGCCCCCCGGCAAGATGCGGCTGCTGAGCGTGATCGTGCAGTCGCTGGCGGAGCCGCGGCGGCTCTTTGACATCCCGCCGGGCGCGTTCCGGCCTCGACCCAAGGTCACGTCCACGCTGCTTCGCTTGCGTCCGAGACCGCTCGACGCTCGGGATCGCGTCCACGTTTCCCGCCGCATCGCCGCCGCCCGCCGGGCGTTCGGGCAGCCGCGCAAACAGCTGGCCAATGCCCTGGGGTCGCCAACCGGAATCGCCGCGTCGCTGGAAGGACGCGGCATCGATCCGAAGCGGCGACCCGAGACGCTCACACTGGAGGAGTGGGACGCCGTGGCCGAGGCGCTTGCATACCTGCCAACGACCGCCACGACCGTTTCGCTAGCCCCGTGAGCTGGCTCCGGCGCTTTCGGCGCGACTCCACGAAGTTTGGCCCGGCGTACTTGATCGTTGGACTGGGAAACCCGGGGCCGGAATACGCGCGCACGCGGCACAACGCGGGCTTCGACGTGTGCGATCGACTGGCGGACCGGCGGCGGGATTGGCGCCGCACGCGCGATACGCTCACCTGGCAAGGCGAGGTTGCAGGCGTGCCCGTGACGCTTCTCAAGCCGAGGACCTATGTCAACGCCTCCGGACCGGCCGTCGGCCGTGCGCTCGACTCGGCCGGCCTTCCCATCGACCGCCTCATCGTGGTGCAGGACGATCTCGACCTGGCGTTTGCGCGCGTGCGCCTGCGGCACGGCGGATCGTCGGGCGGGCACCGGGGTATCGACTCGATCCTGCGTTCCGTGGGCGGCGCTCAATTCCTGCGCGTGAAGATCGGGATCGGGCGCCCGCCGCCGGAAATGGACCCGGCGGCATACGTCCTGCAACGATTCGCCGCCTCCGAGCGCGAGGCAATCGACGACGCGTTCGATCGCGCCGCAGACGCGGTGCGGGCGCTCCTGACGCGGCCGCCGGCCGACGTGATGCAAGAGGTGAACCAACAGCATGCGGCTGTCCGACCTCGCGGCTGAGTTCGCCGCGGAACCGACGCTGGCCGCGGCGCTGGCGGCGGCTGACCAGCGCGACGATGCGCTCACCGTCGAGCTGCGCGACGCGCTAAAGCCCCTGTACGTCGCGTTGCAGGTCGAACGCCTCGGGCGCCCGCTCATCATCGTCACCGCCGAGGAAACGCGAGCCGGCGAGCTGGCGCATGACATCGGCATGTGGGCCGGCGACACTCCCGTGCTCCACTTCCCCGACGTGGATCAACCGGCATTCGCCATGCTGGCCATCAACCACGAGCTGCTCGCACGGCGGGTGGCGGTTATGGGCCGGCTGGCCCACGCGAACGAGGGCGATCCCATCGTGGTGGTCGCGTCGGCGCGCGCCCTCATGCGGCGACTCATGCCGGTGGACGAGTTCCGGAGCAACTACCTCACACTGGCGCCGGGCGCCGTCACCGACCTGGAGGCGTTGACTCGGCGCCTCGTGAGCCTGGGCTACGAACCGACCCCGCTCGTCGAACGGCCGGGCGAGTTTGCCCATCGTGGCGGCATCGTGGACATCTTTGCTCCCGGCGCCGCGCTGCCGGTGCGGGTCGATTTCTTCGGAGACGAGATCGAGTCCGTGCGCACCTTCGATCCCGATTCCCAACGCTCCCTGCGACCGGCGCCGGAGCTGATCATCACGCCGGCGACCGAGGTGCCGATTTGGCTTGGAAATCGCGTCGCCGGGCGCCTGCGCGAGCTGCCGCTTTCCGACCTGCGGCCCGAGGATCGCCAGACCTGGAGCAGCCACCTCGATCGGCTCGAAGGCGGCGAGTATTTCGACGACGCCGCCTTCTACACCACCAGCCTGCTCCCGGATGCCGTGTCGCTGCTCGACTACGCGCCGCAGGGCATGTGCGTCATCGACGAGCTGGAGCAGCTGTGGCTGGCGCTGCGCGACACCGAGCGCACCGCGACGGAAAACCGCGAGCGCCTGGCGTCCAACGGGGAGCTGCCGGCGGACTTCGCGTCACCGCTGTTTCCCGCATCCGCCATGGTGGAGCGCGTCGAAGTCGCGCCGGTGCGCTTGACCTACGTGCCCAGCCTGCCCGGCGCCGCGGAGGGCCGGCGCGCGGTCGTCGAGGCATTCGGCCCCGTGCCGTCCTATGCGGGCCGCCTGCGGCGCCTCTCCGACGACCTGGAGGCGCTGCGCCGCGACGGCCGCCGCGTCGTGATCGTGAGCTATCAGGGGCGCCGCCTGCAGCGGCTGCTCCTCGATCAGCACCTGCCAACGACGTCGCTGGAGGAACTGAAGCAATTGGATGCCTCGGGTTCAATCAGCGTGCTCGGCGGCACGCTCAGCGAGGGGCTGCGCCACGACGGTCTCGGCCTTACGTTGGTCACCGACGCCGAGGTGTTTGGCCGCCGCCGTGTCCGGCGCGGACGCCGATCGCGCCGCGGCGCGGAGCGCACCTTCCTCGCCGACCTCCAACCCGGCGATTACGTGGTGCACGTCGACCACGGCGTGGCGCGCTTCAGCGGCATCGTGCAGCTGCAGGACACCGGCGGCGCGCGCGAGTACCTGCTGCTGCAGTACACGGGCGACGACCGCCTCTACGTGCCGGTGGACCAGGTCGCCCGCGTGCAGAAATTCGTCGGCATGAGCGACGCCGAGCCCAGGCTCAGCCGGCTCAACACCGCCGATTGGCAGCGGGCGAAGCGGCGCGCGCGGAAGTCGGCCGAGTCGATTGCGGGTGAGTTGCTCGAAATCTACGCCGCGCGCGAGCTGGCCACCGGCATGGCGTTCGGCGCCGATTCCGCAGCGCAGCGGGATTTCGAGGAAGCCTTCGCCTTCATCGAAACCCCCGACCAGCTCACGGCCATTGCCGACACCAAGACCGATATGGAACGCGAGCGCCCCATGGATCGCCTCGTGGCCGGCGACGTCGGCTACGGCAAGACCGAGGTGGCTTTGCGCGCGGCCTTCAAGGCCGCCATGGACGGACGGCAGGTGGCGGTGCTGGTTCCGACCACGATCCTGGCGCAGCAGCACTTCGACACCTTCGTCTCGCGCCTCACCGACTTCCCGGTCAAGGTCGAGCTGCTCAGCCGCTTCCGCGGCCGCCGGGAGCAGTTGGACGTCCTGGCGGGCCTGGCCTCGGGCGACGTCGACATCGTCATCGGGACGCATCGGCTCCTGCAGAGCGACGTGACCTTCGCCGACCTGGGATTGATCGTCGTCGATGAAGAGCAGCGCTTCGGCGTCGCGCACAAAGAACGGCTCAAGGCGCTGCGCAAGAACGTGGACGTGCTCACGCTCACCGCCACCCCGATTCCCCGCACGCTGCACATGGCGCTGGCCAGCCTGCGCGAGATCAGCGTCATCGAGTCGCCGCCCGAGCAGCGCCTCGCCGTCAAGACCTACGTAACGACCTACAACGACGACATCGTGCGCGATGCCGTCCGCTCCGAGCTTGGGCGCGGCGGTCAGGTCTACTTCCTGCACAACCGCGTGCAGACGATTTACACCTGGCAACGCCGACTGCAGGAATTGCTGCCGGACGTGGAGATGCAGGTGGCCCACGGGCAAATGCCGCCGGCCGAGCTCGAGGAGGTCATGTACCGCTTCGCGCGGGGCGACGCCCAGGTGCTGGTGGCCACCGCCATCATCGAGAACGGGCTCGACATTCCGAACGTGAACACCATCATCGTCAACGATGCGTGGCAGTTTGGCCTCGCGCAGCTCTATCAGCTCCGGGGGCGCGTTGGCCGGGCCGCGGCCCAGGCCTACGCCTACTTCATGTATCAGAAGGGGCACACCCTCACCGAGCAGGCGCAGAAGCGCCTCCAGACGATCCTGGAAGCCTCGGATTTGGGCGCCGGATTCCGCATCGCCATGCGCGACCTCGAGATTCGCGGTGCGGGAAACCTGCTCGGAGCCGAGCAGCACGGCCACATGAGCGCCGTGGGATTCGACCTCTATTCGCGCATGCTGGCGGAAGCCGTGGACCGGCTGCGGGGCGTGGCGCCCGAACCCGAGCTGCCGTCCGCGGTGGTGGACCTTCCGCTGGACGCCTATCTGCCCGACGACTACATGGGGTCCTACGCCACCAAGGTGCGCGAGTACCAACGGCTGGCGCGGCTGCGGGGGATCGACGAGGTCGAAGCGGCGATCACGGACATCCGGGACCGGTTTGGCGCGCTGCCGGAGCCCGTGGACAATCTGGCCTATCTGCTCCGGATCAAGGCGCGGGCGCAAGCGTTAGGATTCTCTGCCGTCACGACGTACGGGCGAGAGCTCATCATCAAGGCGCCGCCGGAGTTCGCGCCGAGCCCCACGGTGATGCTCAAGGCCGCCGGCTGGGGCGTCAAGCGCGGACAGGCCGGACTCGTGTGGCCGGATTTCGCGCGCGATGCAGAATGGCAGGCCAAATTGATGCGCTTGCTTGACGACCTCGTACGCTGGGACGCGCTCGCGCCGGCGTCTCGGTAGGGTCGGCACCGCACCAGGCAATCACAGAGGCAAGGACACCCGACACGACCATGGCCGCACGCAAACGCGCCGCCACCGCGGCGACCAAGACCCGCGGGGGAAAGAACCTCGTCATCGTGGAGTCGGGCGCCAAGGCCGCCACGCTGCAGCGCTTCCTGGGGTCGCAGTACAAGGTCGTGGCCTCGGTCGGGCACGTGCGCGACCTGCCGGCCAGCGCCGCCCAGGTTCCCAAGAACCTCAAGGGCAAGAGCTGGGCGACGTTGGCGGTCAACGTGGACGAGGGTTTCCGTCCCGTCTACATCGTGCCCGCCGACAGGAAGCGCGTCGTCGCCAATCTGCGGAGCGACCTAAAGACCGCCCAGGAGCTGTTGATCGCGACCGACGAGGACCGGGAGGGGGAGGCAATCGCCTGGCACCTGGTGGAGGTCCTGAAGCCGAAACTGCCGATCCGGCGCATGGTGTTCCATGAAATCACGCGCTCGGCCGTCGAGGAGGCGTTGGGGCAAACGCGCGACATCGATCAGCACCTGGTGCGCGCGCAGGAAGCGCGTCGCGTGCTGGACCGGCTGATCGGATATCTCGTGTCACCCGTGCTCTGGAAAAAGGTGCAGAGCGGCCTCTCCGCCGGTCGGGTGCAGACGCCGGCGCTGCGGCTCATCGTCGACCGCGAGCGCGAACGCATGGCCTTCGTGCACGCGGCGTACTGGGGCCTGACGGCCACACTGGCGCCGGCCGATCGCCCCGACGGCGAGTTTCCCGCGCGCCTTGTGCAACTCGATGGCCACGACATCGCGACCGGCGACGACTTCGACCCATCCACCGGCAGCTTGCTGGCCAACCGCCGGGTTCGCCGGATTGACGAGGCCGACGCGCGCCGCCTGACGGCGGCGCTTGCCGACGCCGCGTTTCACGTCGTCAGCGTGGACAAGCGCCCGGTGACGCGCCGCCCGGCGCCGCCATTTATCACGTCGACGCTGCAGCAGGCCGCCTCGCGCCGATTGCGCTTCAGCGCTCGCCAAACGATGCGCGTGGCCCAGCAGCTTTACGAGGGCGGCTACATCACCTACATGCGCACGGACTCGCCCACGCTGTCCCAGCAGGCGATTGCCGCGGCGCGGGACGAGGTCGATCAGCGCGCCGGCAAGGAGTACCTGCCCGAGAAACCGCGGCGATATCGGGCGCGGGCGGCTCGCGCGCAGGAGGCCCATGAAGCCATCCGGCCCGCGGGCGAGCGCTTCCGGCACCCGGATGACCTGGGCGACGATGTGGACGCCAATGGCCGGCGCCTCTACACCCTGATCTGGCAACGCACGCTGGCCTCGCAGATGCGAGACGCCCACTTCGAGCGGACGCGCGTCCGGATCGAGGCGGCGGCAGGCGACGACGGGACCGCGGTCTTCCAAGCCAACGGACAGATCGTGGTTTTCGACGGCTTCCTGCGGATCTACGGCGGCGGCGACGGTGACGACGACCGGGTCCTTCCGGACATGTCGAGCGGCGATGTCCTGAAGGTCCATGGCCTCGAGCCCAGCGAGCACGCGACCCGACCGCCCGACCGCTGGACCGAAGCCAGCCTGATCCGCGAGTTGGAGCGGCTGGACATCGGTCGCCCGTCCACCTACGCAACCATTCTCGAGACGATTCAAGACAAGTACGTGGCGCGCAAGGGGTCGGCGCTGGTTCCCCGCTGGCACGCGTTCGCCGTCATCCAGCTGATGGCCGTGCACTTCCCCGAGTTGGCCGACGCCGACTTCACCGCCCGCATGGAAGACGGGCTCGACCGGGTCGCCGCGGGCGAGCTCGACCCGCTGCCCTGGCTGTCGGCGTTCTACTTCGGCGCGGACGGCGCGTCGGCCAACGGCAAGGAGGCCATGCTGCGCGACGGCCTCCACCACCGCATCGACGCGAGTTGGGACGCCATCGACGCGCGCGCCGTCTGCACGATCCCGCTGGCGGGAACGAACGGCGCGCGGGCTTCGGTCCGCATTGGCCGCTATGGCCCGTACATCGAATCGGCGGAGGGCGGCCGACGCGCGCGGGTGCCGGAAGACCTGGAACCCGATCAGCTGACCGCCGACGCCGCCGCCGAGCTGCTGGAGCAGGCGACGCGGGGCGATCAACCGCTCGGCGCCGATCCCGATTCGGGGCTGCCCATCTATCTCAAGCAGGGCCGCCGTGGCGCGTACTTGCAGCGTGGCGAGGGCCAGACCGGCCGTGGGGCCGGCGGTCGAAAGCGCCCGCAGACCACCAGCGTGTGGCCCACCATCGACCCCGAGTCGATCACCCTCGACCAAGCGCTGGAGCTGCTCGCCTATCCGAAGCGGCTCGGCACGCACCCCGAAACGGGCGAGGACGTGACGGCGCAGGACGGGCCCTACGGCCCCTACGTGAGATGCGGCGGCGAATCTCGCAGCCTGCCCGGGCGCGGCAACGCCCGGTACGAGAAGCTGGCCTCCGTCGAGCTGGCCGAAGCCCTTGAGTTGCTGCGCACGCCGCGCCAGACACGCCGCCGGGGTGAGCCGCCGCCGTCGCTTGCAGAGCTCGGCGCCCATCCCACCTCGCAGGCGCCCATCACGGTCCGCGACGGTCGCTACGGCCCCTATGTCACCGACGGCACGCTCAACGCGAGCCTGCCCAAGGACCGCGAGCCCTCTTCGATCACCCTGGACGAGGCGGTGGCGCTGCTGGCGGCTCGCGCCGAGCGGGTCGCCGCCCAGGGCGGGCGCAGCCGACGGCGGTCGGGCAGGCGGCGGCGGACGTAACGTCGCCCGTGCGTCCGCGTCCGGGTCATGGGTTGCTTTGGTTTAGCCCAAGATCGTTTCCCTGCCCGCGTCTCTCGTCCGATCCCCTCTCCCCACCGTGGGAGAGGGTTAGGGTGAGGGGGTTCCGCGTCGACCGCGCGCCGCCCGGACCCAGATGACCCACTAGCCGCATCGGCCCGGCAAGTCGCCTGCGATATGCTTGGCGCACGCCCGTGACTTACGGGCGAATACGCACGCTGTCTGATCTGCTGCGCCCTGCCGCGAAAGCGGTTGGCAGCCGAGTCGACGACGGCGGATGAGCCAAGGGCAAACGAAAGGACGATGCGGCATGGCGGTTGCGACCATGCGAGACCTGTTGGAAGCCGGGGTGCACTTCGGTCACCGCACACCACGGTGGAACCCGAAGATGCGCCCGTTTATTTTTGGGGCCCGGGGCGGCATTCACATTGTCGACCTGCAGCACACCGTGCGCGGATTGATGGCCGCGCAGGCGTTTACGCGATCGGTGTCCGCCGACGGGGGCGACATCATCTTCGTCGGCACCAAGCAGCAAGCGCAGGAAGTGGTGCGCGAGGAGGCCGAGCGCTGCGGGGCCCACTTCGTGGTGCACCGCTGGCTCGGCGGCACGTTGACCAACTTCGACACCCTGCGGACGCGCGTGCAGCGCCTCCGCGAGTTGCAGGCGCGCCAGCAAGCCGGCGACTTCGAGCGCATGTCAAAGAAGGCCGCGCACGCTCACGCCATCGAGACGGCCCGGCTTGAGAAGCGGATGGGCGGCATTCGCAATCTGTCGCGGCTGCCCGCCGCGCTCTTCATCATCGATCCCAAGCGCGAGGCGATCGCCGTCAAGGAGGCCCGGCGCCTCAGCATCCCCATCATCGCCCTCACCGACACGAACTGCGATCCCGAGGACGTCGACTACGTGATTCCGGGCAATGACGACTCGATCCGCGCCGTTCGAGCGATCACCGAGCAAATCGCCAACGCCATTCTGGGCGGACGCGAAGAGCACGAGCGGCGCGAAGCCGAGCGCGCGGTGCGAGCCGCCCGCGAAGCCGAAGCCGCCATGGCCGCCGCGGCTCGCGCCGAGCAGCAGGGCGCATCCACGGCCGACATGGAAGCCGCCATGCTCGAAGCGGCCGGGGAAGTGGCGGCGACGCCATCCGCCGAGGCGCAGGAATCCGCCGAGCCCGCGGCTCCGGCCCCGGCGAAACCGGCCGCAGCAGAGGCCGCATCGGCCCCGCGTGCCGCTCGTGGCCGGCGACGGCCCGCGGCGCGATCCGGAGCCGCCCCGCGAGGCCGGCGCAAGCCGCGCGCCGCAGCGTCACCTCCGAACCCACCCGCCCCCCCACAGGACGCCAGCGATGCCTAAAGTCTCAATCGAGGATATTCGGGCACTTCGGGCCGAGACCGGCGCCGGCGTCATGGACGTCAAGCGGGCGCTCGAGGACGCCGACGGCTCAATCGAGAACGCGCGCACATTGCTTCGCGAGCGTGGCCTGGAGCTTTCCGCCAAGCGCGCCGACCGCGAAACGGGCGAGGGCATCATCGAGGCCTACGTACATCCGGGCCGTCCGCTGGGCGCAATGCTCGAGATTCGCTGCGAAACAGACTTCGTCGCCCGCACGCCCGAGTTCACGGCCCTGGCGCACGATCTCGTCATGCACATCGCGGCCATGGCGCCCGAGCGGGTCGCCGACGACGACGCGGGCGACGGGCAGGCCTTGCTCGACCAGCCGTGGTTTCGCGACACATCGCAAAAGGTGCACGAGGTCGTGCAGGAGGTCGAGGCCCGAGTCGGAGAGCGGATTCAGATCGCGCGGTTTAGTCGCTACGAGATTTAGCGCCGAAACGGGGGGACAGCGGTGCGAGCCCACACCTACCAGCGCGTACTCCTGAAAATCGGCGGCGAATCGCTCGCCGGTGACGACGGCTTCAGCATCGAGACAAGTCGCGCGCGCGCGGTGGCCGACCGCATCGTCGAAGCCCGCGCGCTGAACGTCGAGATCGCCATCGTCATCGGCGGCGGCAACTTCTGGCGCGGTGGCGAAATGCCGACCATGGCCCGCTCGACCGCCGATTACATCGGCATGCTCGGCACGGTGATGAACGCCCTCGCGCTGCAAGAGGCGCTTGAAAGCGTTGACGTCCCCACCCGTGTCCAAACGGCCATCGAGATGCGCGAGGTGGCGGAGCCCTACATCCGGCGCAAGGCCATGGCCCACCTCGAACAGGGGCGCGTCGTGATCTTCGCCGCCGGCACGGGCAATCCATTCTTCACCACGGACACCGCCGGGGCCCTGCGCGCCATGGAGATCAACGCCCAGGCCCTGCTCAAGGCAACCAAGGTCGACGGCGCCTATACGGACGATCCCGAGCTGAACCCCAATGCCACCCGGCTCGACGAGATCACCTATCTCGACGCGCTCAACCGCGGGCTGCGGATCATGGACGCGACCGCATTCAGCCTCTGCATGGACAACGACCTGCCCATCGTCGTCTTTCGGCTCGAAGATCCGGGCAGCCTGCAGCGCGTGCTCACCGGCGAGCGCGTCGGTACAGTGATCGCGGCATGAGCGAGCTCATCGACGAATTCCTGGACGACGCGGCCCACCGCATGCGGCAGGCCGTGGCCCACCTGGAACACGAGTTGCTGGCCACCCGCACCGGGCGCGCCTCGCCGGCCTTGGTGGAGAATCTCAGCGTCGAGTACTACGGCCAGCCGACGTCCCTCAAGCAGATCGCCGGCATCTCCGTGCCGGAAGTGCGGCTGCTGGTGATTCAACCTTGGGACAAGTCCGCCATTCCCGACATCGAGCGCGCGATCCTCAAGTCCGATCTCGGCATCACGCCGTCCAACGACGGCACGGTGATTCACTTGCCGATTCCGCCGCTCAGCGAGGACCGCCGACGCGACCTGGTGAAGCTTGTGCGCACCCGGGTCGAGGCGGCGCGCGTGGCGGTGCGCAATGTTCGGCGCGATGTGCAAGACGATCTGCGCGACCTGTCGCGCCAGAAGGAGGCCTCGGAAGACGAGGTGCGCCGTGGCACTCAGCAGCTGCAAGACCTCACCGACAGCCACATTGCGCAAGTCGACGCCGCCGGCGGGCGCAAGGAAACCGAGGTGATGACCGTCTGAACGCCAGCGCGGACGAAACGGGATCCGACACGGCGACGCCCGATCATGTTGCCATCATCATGGACGGCAACGGGCGCTGGGCGCGCAGCCGTGCCCTGCCCCGAACCGAGGGCCACCGCGAGGGCGCCCTGCGGGTGCGCGGGATCGCCGAAGCCTGCATCGACATCGGCATCTCCACCCTCACGGTGTTCGCCTTCTCCACCGAGAACTGGGACCGGCCGCACGACGAAGTGGACGTGCTGATGGCCCTGATTCCCGAGCGCCTCGCCGCCGAACGCGCCACCATCTTCAACAATGACGTGCGCATTCGCGTGCTTGGCGAAATCGAGTCGCTGCCCCTGGCGGACCGCGTGGCCGTGCGAACCATCGTTCGCCAGACCGTGAAGCACCAGGCGCTCACCCTCAACATCGCGTTCAACTATGGCGGTCGCTCGGAGATTCTGCGCGCGGTGCGCAATCTCATGCGGGACGGCATTGCCCCGGAAGACGTGAGCGAGGACCTTTTCGCCTCCTACCTCTATACCAGCGACATCCCCGACCCCGACCTTGTGATTCGCACGGCCGGGGAGCAGCGCTTGAGCAACTTCCTCATCTGGCAGGCGGCGTACGCGGAGCTCTACTCCACGCCGACGCTGTGGCCCGATTTCACCCGCGATGAGTTCGACAAGGCCCTGGCCACTTACCGGCAACGCGAGCGCAAGTTCGGGCGCGTGGCGGACCAGCCGCGCGTGGTCAGCGACCTGATCTCCGGATAGCCTTCGCTGCGCGCGCGCGTCCTCAGCGGGGCCGTCCTCATTCCGGCCGTGGTGGCGGTCGTCTGGTGGCACCCCTCGGCGCTGGCGGTGCTGGTCATCGTCGGGGCGGCCCTCACCGCGCGCGAGCTGGCGCACCTGCTGCTGCGCGGCCCCCGCCAACACCTGCGGGCGCTCGCTCCGGCGTTGGCGGCGTTGGTCGTGGCGCTGGCGGCAGTGCCCGAAGGCGAGCGGGTGTGGCTGGGGACGCTCACGGCCGCACTGCTTGCCGCGGGGCTGATTGCCCAATTGGCGACGACGGACTCGCACCGCTTTGCCAACTGGGCGCTCGCGGCGGCCGCCGGCGGCTACGCCGGGGCGCTGCTGGGGCTGGCCGTGGTGCTCCGTACCCTGCCCGACGGATTCGCCTGGACTCTGCTGGCGCTGGTGGTCACCTGGGCCTACGACTCACTGGCATACGCCGCCGGTCGCACGGTTGGGCGCCACGGCTTCATGACGCACATCTCGCCACGCAAGACTTGGGAAGGCGTGGCCGGCGGAACTCTCGGCAGCATCGCCGCCACGGCGGCCTTCGTACCGTTCCTTCCAATCGAGGCATGGCAGGTCGTCCCCTTTGGCCTGGCCTGGGCCGCCGCCGCGCAGACTGGCGACCTCGTGGCGTCGATGGTCAAGCGGGACGCCGGCGCCAAGGACAGCGGTCAGTTGATCCCCGGCCACGGTGGTATGTTGGATCGCGTGGACGGCCTGCTGTTCGTGGTGCCGGCCGTGTTCGCCGCCGCCCACTTCATCGGCTAGCGATCCCGAGGCGCGGGCACCCCGCCCCACCTATCCGGAGCACGCGATGACGACGGCCCGCAAGCGAATCGTGATCCTCGGCGCCACCGGATCCATCGGCACCCAGACCCTCGACGTCGTGCGGACGCACCCCGATCACTTCGAGGTCGTCGGGCTCACCTGCAACGCAAGCGTCGACCTGCTGATCGAACAAATCAACGAGTTCAATGTGCCGGCGGCCTGCCTGCGCGACGCCTCGCGGGCAACCGCGGAGTGGCCGGAGGCTTGCGAGCGCCTGCCCTATCCGGAGGGCCTGGAGCAGCTCGCGGCGCGCGACGACGTGGACATCGTGGTGGTGGCGACGATCGGCGGCGATGTCGGATTTCGCCCCACCGAGGCCGCCCTTCGCGCCGGCAATACCGTCGCCCTGGCGAGCAAGGAGCTGCTGGTGATGGGCGGCCGGTTGTTCCGCGATCTTGCGGACGGCACGGGCGCCCGGATTCTGCCGATTGACAGCGAGCACAGCGCCCTGTGGCAGTGCCTGGTGGGTGAGGACCCAAACTCGATTCGTCGGTTGATTCTCACGGCGTCGGGCGGACCGTTTCGCGCGACCGACGGCGCCGCGATACGCGACGCAACCGCCGAGGAAGCGCTCAAGCACCCGAACTGGGTCATGGGGCCGAAGATCACCACCGATTCCGCCAGCTTGATGAATAAGGGATTTGAGGTCATCGAGGCCCACTGGCTGTTCGACCTGCCCTACGACCGCATCGAGGTGATCATTCATCCTGAATCCATCGTGCACTCCATGGTTGAATTCCACGACGGTTCGCTGAAGGCTCAGCTCGGGACCCCGGATATGCGCCACCCCATTCAATACGCGTTGGCCTACCCGGAGCGACTGGACGCCGCCCATTCCAGCCTGGCCTTGGACGAGCTCCAACAGCTGCGGTTCGAGACGCCGGACCTGGAGCGCTTTCCCCTGCTGCGCGCGGCCATGGACGCCGGGCGGGCGGGCGGCACGGCCCCGGCCACGCTGTGCGGGGCCGACGACGCCGCGGTCGAGATTTTCCTGCGCGGGGACCTGCGCTTCGGGGAAATGGTTGACGCCGTGCTCGACGCCATGGCGGCAACGCCCGTGCGGCCCCTGGATTCGCTCGACACGGCCCTCGACGCCCATCGCGAGGGCGTCGAGCACGTTCGCCGGAGCCTCATCGCCGCGTCGTGAATCCCATCCAGGCTCTGCTCGACTCCGGGGCGAGCATGCTGGTGGTGATCCCGATTTTCCTGGCGCTGCTGTCGCTGATCGTGTTCGTGCACGAACTGGGGCACTTCGCCTTCGCGCACCGCTTTGGCGTCGCGGTCCACACCTTCGCCATCGGCCTTCCGCCGCGTCTCTGGTCGCGACTGCGCGGCGACGACGCCATCCCGGCGGAGCCGCTGGCGCAGGACGCCGCGTCGCAAGTCGACGGCGCGGTGCGGCTAGTGGGCGCGTCCGACTCGGACGCCCCCGGGCCGCGCAACCCCATCCTGCTGTACAGCGACATCGAGCCGCCAACGCGCGCGGAGCTGCGCGCCGCGCAGGCGACCGGTGCGGTTGGCGCCATTCTGGCCGTGCCGCCCGAGCTGACCGCGCACCTCGCGGGCGCCGATTCGCTGGCGCTGCCGGTGGTCCGCGTCGACCCCGAAACGGGAACCGCCATCGCCGCGCGGCTGCGCCAGGGTGAGCTCCAGGCCGAGTTGCGCCGGGACCGCCAGGCGGCCTTTGACGCGGCCGGCGCGTCCATTCATCTCGGCGGTACCAGGTTCGCCATCAACGCACTGCCGCTGGGCGGCTATGTGCGCCTGGCGGGCGAGTCCGACGACTTCGACGCGCCGCAGGGGTTCGCGCAACGGAAGCCCTGGCAGCGCGCGCTAATCCTCGTGGCCGGCCCGCTGATGAACTTCCTGCTCGCGCCGCTCCTCTTCATGCTCGGCTCGCTGATCGCCGACGAAGTTGGGGCGCGCATCGTGGACGTCGCCGAGGGCTCGCCGGCGCAGAGCGCCGGTCTGCTGGCCGACGACCGGATCATTTCGGTTGACGGCGCCGCCGTGGCCAGCGTGAGCGACCTGATCCGCGCCTTGGACGGCGCGGCTGGACGACCGGTCACCTTCGAGATTCGACGCAATGCGGGCACCGTCACCGTGCGCGCCGTGCCGCGTGCCCAGCCGCCTCCCGGTGAAGGCCCCCTCGGCATACGCATCGGTCAAGTGCGCGAGTCCGCCCCCATCCACATCGCGGCGGCGCGCGGCATCACGCGCACCATCGAGTCGCTCGCCCTTGTGCCGCTGGCCATTGGGGAATGGATCGCCGGCGGCCCGGTCCAGGTCGCCGGCCCTGTCGGCATCGCCGCGGTCGTCGACCAGGCGGCGAGACTCGGCCTCGAACGGGTGCTCTTCCTGGGCGCCATCCTCTCGGCCCAAATCGGGCTCATCAACCTCTTGCCTTGGCCCGGTCTGGACGGCGGCCGGCTGGTGTTCGTGGGCTTCGAGTGGCTCACCGGCCGGCGGCTCAATCCGCGCCGCGAGGCCGCCTTTCACTTCGTGGGCATCATGCTGCTCATGGCGCTGGCGGTGGTCATCACCGTCAGCGACGTGCAACGCTTGGCGGGGTTCTAGCCCAGCGGATTGCTGGAGTCTGTCCCGATAACCGGCTACGCTCGGAGCGACCCAGGTTCGTGTCCGCATATGTACAGGGCGAGGTGAAGCCACGGTGATTCGACGCCGAGGGTCATTCCCCATCAAGGTCCGCGACGTGGAGATCGGCGGCGGGGCGCCCATCAGCGTCCAGTCGATGACGATCACCGACACGAAGGACGTCGCCGCCACGCTCGCCCAGATCCACCAGCTCGTCGAGGCCGGCTGCGACATCGTGCGCGTGGCCGTGCCCGACAAATACGCCGCCGCGGCGCTCCCCGAAATCCGCGCGGGTACCGATGCGCCCCTTGTCGCCGACATTCATTTTGACCACCGGTTGGCGCTCATGGCCGCCGAAGCCGGCATGGACTGCCTGCGCATCAACCCCGGCAACATCGGTGGACGCGAGAAGGTCGAGGCGGTGGTTCGCGCCTGCAAGGAGCGCGAGATCCCGATTCGGATCGGGGTCAACGCCGGGTCGATTCAGGAGGCGTGGTCGAAGAAGATCGACCGGCGTCCCGAGGGCCAGGAACTCGTCGAGGCCATGGTCGAAGACGCCCTCGAGCACGTCAAGATTCTCGAAGACCTCAACTTCGACCAGATCAAGATCTCGCTCAAGTCGTTCGAGGTCGAGGTGACCATCGAGGCCTACAAGGCCATCGCCCAGCGCACCATGTACCCCTTCCACATCGGAATCACCGAGTCTGGTCCGCCGCGCACCGGCATCATCCGCTCGGCCGTCGGGCTCGGAAGTCTGCTCTACGACGGCTACGGCGACACCATGCGCGTATCGCTGACGACCGACCCCGTGGAGGAAGTCTTCGTCGCCAACGAGATTCTCAAGGTGCTGGGGCTCAAGGAAGCCGGTCCCACGATGGTCTCGTGCCCGTCCTGCGGGCGCTGCGAGATCGACCTCTTCGGCCTCTCCGACTCGGTTGAAGAGGTGATGGGCACGATCAAGGAGCCGCTCAAGGTCGCGGTGATGGGCTGCGTGGTCAACGGCCCCGGTGAGGCGATGGACGCGGATATCGGCATCGCCGGCGGCAAGGGCCGCGGCGTGATCTTCCGCAAGGGCGAAATCCTGCGCACCGTGGACGAGACCGACATGCTGCCCGTGCTCACCGACGAGATCCGCAAGCTGGAGGCCGAGTTCGCCGCGAATGGCGATTCGTCCGACTAAAGTTTCGGTCAATTCCAAGTAGGACTCTGATGACGTCGATGCTTGCCGTCCGCAAGGCCGCGCCCACCCCCGGCGTCGAGCTGGCCGAGTTGCCGCGGCCCCAACCGGCCGCCGATGAGTTCCTCATCAAAGTGCGGCGCAGCGGCATCTGCGGCTCGGACAAGCACCTCTACCTCTGGGACGAGTGGGCGGCGGGCAACTACCCCACGCCGTTCACCCTGGGGCACGAGCTGGTCGGCGAGGTCGCGGAATTGGGAGCCCACGTGCGGGGGTTCGCGCCCGGCGACGTCGTGGCCATCGAGAGCCACATCTTCGACGGCACGTGCCGTCCCTGCCGCACCGGCAACGCCCACGTATGCGAGAACCTGCGCATTCTCGGCATCGACGTGTCCGGTGGCTTCGCCGAATACGCCGCCGTGCCGAGCCGGCTCGCCTGGCGCGTGCCGCCGACGATTCCGCTGGAGCGGGCCGTCCTTTTCGAGCCGCTTGGCAACGCCGTGCACGCCGCCATGCGCTACGACGTTTCCGGCCAGCCGGTCGCGGTCTACGGCTGCGGCCCGATGGGACTCATGGCCATCGCGGTGGCGCACACGGCCGGGGCCTTCCCCATCGTCGCCTCCGACGTCTCGGACTATCGCCGCACGCTGGCGTTGCAGGTCGGCGCGCACCAGACCGTCGACGCGTCAAGGCCGAGCGTCGAGCAAGACATCGTCGACGCCCTAGGGGAGCGCCCCACGGTCAGCTTGGAAATGTCGGGGCACCCCACCGCGCTGCGGCAGGCGCTGCGGGTCTCGGCCAACGCCGGCAAGATCGTGTTCCTGGGTATTCCGCCCAAGCCGATCACCATCGATCTGGCCGAGGAATTTATGTTCAAGGGCCTGGAGGCCTACGGCGTCACCGGACGCTTGATCTGGGATACCTGGTATCGCACGGAGGCCTTCCTGCAAATCCACGGCGACCTGCTCGAGCCGCTGGTCACGCACACGTTTCCGCTGCGCGACTTCGAGGACGCCATGCAACTCGTGCTCTCGGGCGACTGCGGCAAGGTGCTGCTCGACATCGACGGTTAGCCGATCGTCAGCAAGGCCACGCCGCCGGCACTGACCAGCACGCCGACGATGGCGTAGCGTCCGGGCCGCTCGCGCAGGGTCACGCTGCTCAGCAAGAGCACGAAGACGGGTGCCGTGGCCGTGAGCGCGCCGCCGCGCGCCGCCCCGATGGCTTGAATGCCCGAGAGAAACATGTAGCCGCCCACCGTCAGAGCCAGCAGTCCGCTGGCCAGCGCGATCAGGCTGTCACGCCGGCCCAGGCTGACGGGCGCCCAGCGGCCGCTGGACGCCAGCGCGGCCACGTTCAACGCCAGCGCCGCCAGCGGCATCCGCACGGCATTGACGATCTCCGGCGGCAGACCCTCCAAGGCAAGCCTGAGGGCGTTCAAATCGAGCGCGAACAACAGCGACGCGAGCAGCGCGAGCACGGCGCCCACCGACGTGCGCAGACGCCACGGTCCCGGCAACGCCGCGCCGGACCGTGCGGCCGGCTCGATAGCGAGAAGCAGCCCACCGGCCACGATGAGTACCCCACCCACGCCGTCCATCACGGTGAGCGTCTCGCCGAGCAGCGTGACGGCGATCAGGGCGGTGAACAGCGGATAGGTCGAGGCCAGGGCGTAGGCGCGAGAGACCCCAACCCGAGGCACGGCGCGCACGAGGAGCACCTCGCCGCCGCCGATTCCAACCACCACCGCCACCAGGATGGCCAGCAGGTTCACCAGGGGCATGGACACGGCCTCGCCCCAGCGGCCGGCGACCGTGACGATCAGCGCGAAGGCCACCGCCGGCGCGATGGCTCGCACGGCGGTGATGGGCAGCGCGCCATGCCGCGCGGTGAGCGGCCGCAGGGCCACAATGCTCACCGCCCACGAGAGCGCGGCGCCCAGCACCAACAGCTCCGCCACAAACCTCTCCCGGCGGCAGGCCACATCGCAGATTCCGGCGACGCCAAGCGCAGCCTACGCCGCCAGCGGCCCAAAGGCGCGGCGCTCCGAGCGAAGTCCACTTCGCAATCCCTCCATCATCCCCGCGAAGGGAGATCCTTGCGAAGTCCCTCCCGCCGGTGGCGAGTGGAGCGCAGGTCCGATCCCCCTCCCTTGATGGGAGAGGGTTAGAGCCTGCCCCGTACTTGATACGGGGGTGAGGGTGATCCGACGCTTGGGCGTGGGATGTCGGGGCCTATGCAGAGGTCTCCGGGCGCGGGTAGTACCATCGCCCTACAGTTCGGCTTTTGTACGGCCCGAATTGGCGCGTTCGCAGGGGAGGCTGGGGCGTGGCGGCGTGAGCACGACGACGCTGACACCGCTGCGGCGCCAATATCTTGACATAAAACGCCAGCACCCCGAAGCTCTCCTATTCTTTCGCCTCGGCGATTTCTACGAGCTGTTCGACCGCGACGCCGAGGTCGCCGCTGAAGAGCTGCAAATCGTGCTCACCTCGCGCGAGTTCGGGCGCAGCGGCCGCTCACCCATGTGCGGCGTGCCCCACCACGCCGTGGCGGGCTACATCGCCAAACTCGTCGAGGCGGGGCATCGCGTCGCGGTGTGCGACCAGGTAACCGCCGCCGGCAACGGCCTTGTGGACCGCGCGGTCACCCGGGTGATCACGCCGGGCACGGTGGTCGACGAGGACATGTTGCGGCCCCAGACAAACAACTACCTGGCGGCCGTGGTTCCCTCGGAGAGCCAGGTGGGCTTCGCCTACGCCGACGTCACGACCGGGGAGTTCGCCGCCACCGAGCTGCACGCCGGTCAACTCGGTCCCGAGCTCAGCCGGGTCGCGCCGCGCGAGACGCTGGCCTTCGGCGACATCGACCTGTCGGGCGCCGTGACCGGCGCGGACTGGATGGCCGATCCGGGCACGGCCGGGGAGACGCTGCGGCGCCATCTGGCGGTCCACGACCTTGACGGATTGGGACTCGCCGACCGTCCCCAGGCGTCGCGCGCCGCGGGGGCGCTGCTGGCCTACGTCAGCGAAACGGACGCAAACGCGCTGCACGTGCTGACCGGCCTGCACGTCTACGGCGTGTCGACCTACATGGAGCTCGATCCCGCCACCCGCGCGAACCTGGAGCTCGAATCCGGGGGGCGCGCCTCACGCCGCGACCACAGCCTGCTGGGCGTGCTCGACCGAACCCGAACCCCGATGGGAGCCCGGCGATTGCGGCGGCACGTCGCCCGTCCGTCGCTCGAACGCGACGTGATCGAGCGGCGCCTGGACCTCGTCGAGGCGCTTGTCGCAGACGCCGACCGCCGGGCCGAGCTGCGCGACACCCTGAGGTCCGTCGGCGACCTGGAGCGGCTGGCCAATCGCGTGCTGCGGCGCACGGCGAGCGTCAACGACGTCCGCCGCGTCGCCACCGCGCTCGACGGGCTGGCCTCGGTTCGCCACACGCTCGACGGGGCAGGCGGGGCGCTCGAACACCTGCACGACCGCATCGACACCTGCGACGAGGCCCAGGCGCTGATTGCCCGAGCCATCGACGACGGCGAGCGCACCATTCGCGCCGGATACAGCGACGAGCTTGACCGGCTGGTCGCTGGCGCCGGGTCGGCCAAGGCCTGGATCGCCGCGCTGGAAACGCAAGAGCGCGAACGCCTGGGGATCAGGTCGCTCAAAGTCCGCTTCAACCGCGTGTTCGGCTACTACATCGAGCTCGGCCGCGCCTACGCTGACCAGGTGCCAGATCACTACGAGCGCCGCCAGACCCTGGCCAACGCCGAGCGCTACGTCATCCCGGAGCTCAAGGAGCGCGAGGCGGAGGTCCTCAACGCCCAGGAGCAGATCGAAGCCCTCGAAGCCCTTCTGTTCGAGGAGGTGGTGGAGCGCCTCGCGGGATGGGCGCCCGCCATGCTCGAGTCGTCGGCGGCCATCGCCGCTCTCGACGTCGCCGCGTCGCTGGCCGAGGTGGCCGTGCTCCAGGGCTACACGCGACCAACGCTCACCGACGAAGGCCGCATCGAAATCGAGGCCGGTCGCCACCCGGTCGTCGAGGCCAGCCAGACCGAGCCGTTCGTGCCCAACGACACCCGGCTCGATCCCGACGATCGGCAAATCCTGGTGCTCACCGGACCCAACATGGCCGGCAAGTCCACCTATCTGCGCCAGACGGCGCTGATCGTGCTGCTGGCGCAGGTCGGGAGCTTCGTGCCGGCCGCGCGCGCCGAGATCAGCCTGGTGGACCGCATTTTCACGCGCGCCGGCGCACGCGACGACCTCGCGGCGGGCGCCAGCACCTTCATGGTGGAGATGCTGGAGCTGGCCGCCATCCTGGCCCAGGCCACGCCCCGCAGCCTGCTCATTCTGGACGAAATCGGCCGCGGCACGAGCACCTACGACGGAATCTCAGTTGCCCAGGCGGTCGTCGAGCACCTGCACCATCACCCGCGCCTGCGCGCCAAGACGATCTTCGCCACGCACTACCACGAGCTGACCTCGGTGGCCGGCATGCTGCCCCGCGTGCACAACGCCAACGTCGCCGTCGCCGAGCAGGGTGAAAGGGTCGTGTTCCTGCGCCGCATCGTGGACGGTCCGGCGGACCGCAGCTACGGCGTGCAGGTGGCCCAGCTGGCGGGACTGCCGCCGGCCGTGATCCGGCGCGCGCGCGAGATCCTGGTCGAGCTCGAGCGGCTAGCGGCCGGCGCCAAAGGCGTGCCGAACGTCCAACTCACGCTGCTGACGCCCGACGAGCATCCTGTCGTCAAGCGCTTGCGCCATCTGGATCCCGAGCAGCTGAGTCCCCTGGACGCGCTGAGCCTGGTCTACGAGCTGCGCAACGAAGCCGACGCGTGAGCATCCGCCGCCTCCCGCCCGACATCGCCAGCAAGATCGCCGCCGGCGAGGTGATCGAGCGTCCCGCCTCGGTGGTGAAGGAGCTGATCGAGAACGCCATCGACGCCGGTGCCGGTCGGGTGACCGTGGAGGTGCACGAGGGCGGTCTGAGCTTCATTCAAGTCACCGACGACGGTCATGGCATCGCGTCGGACCAGCTGGAGCTTGCCGTGGAACGCCACAGCACCAGCAAGCTGCGCACCGTGGACGACCTGTCGCGCATCCGCACGCTGGGGTTCCGCGGCGAAGCGCTCGCCAGCATCGCCGCCGTCGCCGAGCTAACCATAGCGTCGGTGACCGGCGCGGGGTCTCCCGGGCATCGGGTGACGGCGTGCGATGACGCCATCATCGAGTCGACGCCCCACGGCGGGCCGGTCGGAACGCAAGTCACGGTGCGCGCGCTGTTCCGGTCGATTCCGGCGCGACGCCAGTTTCTAAGGGCCGAGCGCACGGAGCTCGGCCACGTCATGGACGCCGTGACGCACGCCGCCATCGGGCACCCATCAGTCGCGTTTCGCCTGCTCGACGGCGAACGCGAGCGACTGCGCACGCCCGGAACAGGCGATCTGCGGGCCACGCTCGTTGCCATCCACGGCCAATCCGTCGTCAAGGAACTGATCGAGCTGCCGCCCGGCGAGACGCTCGGCATCGACGGATTCGTCTCGCAGCCGCACGTCCAGCGGAGCACGCGCCGTGACATCTCGCTCTTCGTGAACGGCCGCTGGGTCGGCGACCGGCTGCTGGCCGGCGCCATCAGCGACGCCTACCAGGGCCTGCTGCCGAGCCGGCGCTACCCGGTCGTGGTTCTCCGGCTGGAGATCCCACCCGAGGACGTGGACGTCAACGTGCATCCGGCCAAGGCCGAGGTGCGATTCCGACGCGGCGGCGAAGTCTTCAGCCGCGTATCGGCCACCGTGCGCCGCGCCCTGACGGCCGGCGGCGCGGTGACGCCCGCGCGAGTGGACGAGCCCATCCTGGACCAGTTCTATCTGCCGACCGGCGCCATGCCCTGGGACGGGAATCCGCCACCGGCCCCGCGCAACCTGCCCGGCGAGCCGCCGGGGGAGCCGCAGCCGGAGGCGGACGCCAATGGCGGCGGACAGCTTCGCTCGCCCGTGCCCCGCGCGCTGGGACAGATCGATCACACCTACATCGTGGCCGTCGGTCCCGCCGGTGTGTACCTGATCGACCAGCACGCCGCCCACGAGCGCATCCTCTACCACCAGTTGGGCCAGACTGGCGCCAATTCCAGCCAAGCCTTGCTCGACCCGGCGCCGGTCACGCTCTCGGCTCCGGCCTCCGAGTGGGTCGGCGATCACCTGGCGGATCTCGCGGCGTTGGGCGTCGACGTGGAGCCGTTCGGCACGAATGCCTGGCTGGTGCGCCGAGTGCCCGCGACCGGACGGGCCATCGACGCGGCGGCCTACTTGTCTGCCGTGGTCGACGAAGCGCGCGAGGCGCCCACCGGCCGGCGCGTGGTCACCGAGCAGCTGCGCTGGTCCGCCGCGTGCCACGCGGCGGTGAAAGCCGGCGACCAGCTCGCCATCGACGAGATGCAGGCGGTCGTCGAAGGACTGGAGCGCTGCGATCTGGGCCTCACCTGCCCGCACGGCCGCCCCACCATGATCCTGCTCACGCGCGACCTGCTCGATCGGCAGTTCGGCCGCGGCTAGCGCAGGCCGCGGGCGGGTCTGAGACCCGCCCCTACCGAGCAAAGTGTGGGCGCGAGAATCCCGTAGGGGCGGGTTTCAAACCCGCCCGCACGTGCCGCCGGCAAGTGTGGCCGCGTGTCGCACAAGCCGAGACGCCCAGCGTCGCGTAGCATCACCGACGGATTCGAAGACTTTCACCCTGGGGGGTCCACATGCGGCTAGCCGACAAGGTGGCAATCGTGACCGGCGGCGCCAAGGGGATCGGACGAGGCATCGCGACGGCGTTCGCCGCCGAGGGGTGCCGCGTGATCATTGCTGACATCGACGCGGTGACCGCCGCCGAAACCGTGGACGAGATCCAGTCCGCCGGCGGGCAGGCGGAGTTCCAGTCCACCGACGTGCGCCTGCCCGCGGACATCGAGCAGACCATCAAGCGCACAGTCGACGCCCACGGCCGGCTGGACGTAATGGTCAACAACGCCGGCTGGCACCCGCCGGCCACAACCATCGACGAGACTTCGCTGGAGCTCTTCGAATCTCAGCTCACGCTCAATCTCACGAGCACCTATCTCGGCAGCAAATTCGCCGTGCCGCATTTGCGCCGGACCAAGGGCAACATCATCAACACGGCCTCCCTGGTGGGCGTCGTGGGGCAGACGCTGGCCGCGGCCTACGCGGCCTCCAAGGGCGGCCAAGTCGGCTTCACCAAGGCCCTGGCGGTCGAACTCGCGCCGCAGGGCGTGCGGGTGAACTGCATCTGCCCCGCGGGCGTCGACACGCCGCTGCTGTGGGAGTGGGCCAACACCCTCGACGACCCGGCGGCGGCCGCGCGGTCGGTAGACGCGCTGCACCCGCTGGGCCGCATGGCGCAGGCGGCGGAGATCGGCCGTGCCGCGCTCTTTCTCGCGAGCGAGGACGCGTCGTTCGTCACCGGCCACGCGCTGGTCGTGGACGGCGGCGCCACACTGGACTATTCGCCGGCCCAGTACTCGGCCTGATGGGTCCGGTCGCGGCGCCAACGTCTCCCGCCTAGAACCGCTCCGTCCGAACGCCCAGCTGCGTCCGGGAGAGATAAGGCGTGCATCCCGGCTGCCCTTGAAACTCGGCGAAGTGGGCCGGAATCTCACCGCCGGCGTCCTCGATCGCCAATCCGAGCAGTCGCTCCACGACGTCGGGATGCTGACTCGCCAGGTTGTTCGTGAGGTCCGGATCGTCCTGCACCCGGTACAGCAGCGGCTCCTCGCCCCAAATCGTGGCGTTGCACCACCAGGTGTCGTCGATCACCGTGACCAGCGGACCCCACGCCACCGTCGCGTGGCTGCGAGCGGACGACCCCTCACCCGTCAGCAGCGTCCCCAGGTCCGCCCCGTCGACATCGGGCGCCAGACCTCCAGCAGCCAGAATCGTCGCCGCCACGTCGGTGTTCATCACCAGGTCGTCGCAGGTCGTGTCACGCCCGGCGCCGTCCGGCGACCGGATCAGCAGCGCCAGGTCGGCCACCGCGCGGGTCAGGGGATGCCCCTGCTTGCTCACCAGGCCCTTGTCGCCGGGATCGAATCCCAGGTTGTGTCCGTGATCTGAGACGACGATCACCAGCGTGTCGTCCAAGCGGCCGCTGAACTTCAGTGCCTCGAAGAAATGGCCGAACCAGCGGTCGCACAGCGTCACCTCGCCGGCGTAGTTCGCCTGGCAGCGCTCCAGCTCGCGCGCCGTATACATCCCCTCGTGCGGCGCATAGAGCGACTGGATGATGTCCGCCGTGTCGTCCTCGACATCGTCGTACATGCGCCGGTAGTTCTCCGGCGGCTCCCACGGCTCGTGCGGATCGAACGAGTCCACCACCAGGAAGAACCGCTCCGCGTCCTGGTTTTCATAGATCCAGCGGCTCGCGCTGCGAAAGAGTCGCGCCGGGTAGTAGTCGGCCTCGTCCTGGCGGAATTGGTTGTTCAGCAGGTACTGCCGGAAGAACTCGGTGCGCTGGTGCACCGGCGGGAACCGCTCGGGGACGTGATGCCGGATGGCGCCGGGCGGCAGCGCCGGTCCCGAGCGAAATCGGTCGGTCTCCTGGCCGCGAATCCAGTCCCACTCGTCGAACCCGCGGTGGAAGTTCTTGGACGGCTTGAACTGGTGATAGCAATCCGTCAGCAGCGCCGTGCGGTATCCCACCTCCCGCAGCCGCTCCGCCACCGTGTCCTGCTCCTCGGGAATCGGCCCCCATCCCGGCGCGCCAATAAAGTCGCCCTTCAAGGTGCGGTGACCATGAAACGGATAGGTTCGCAAGCCCGTGTGCACGGCGCGTCGGAACGGCAGCGTCGGCAGCGACTCTGGATAGGCCCGCGTGAACCGCACCGACTCGCGCGCGAGGGCATCCAGGTGCGGGGTCGAGATCCACTCGTTGCCATAGGCCCCGAGATGGTCCTTCCGCAGCGTGTCGAAGATCACCAGCACGATGTTCATAAGTGACGAGGCCCTTGCCGCCGTGAGCCAGGCGAGCGGGAAGCTGACCGGCGGATCGTAGCCCAGCGGCGCACGAGGTCGCCGGCCGATGTTTGGCTACTCGCCCTGCGCCTCCCGGGTGAGTGTGAGCAGATTCTCCAGCAGGCAATAGACCGTCAGCGGCCCCACGCCCCCGGGCACCGGCGAATAGGCCGAGGCGACTTCGGCCACACCGTTCGCATCCACGTCGCCTTTCAGACCTTCGGACGTGTAGGTGGCGCCCACGTCGATGACCACCGCGCCCGGCTTCACGTGCTCGCGGGTAATCAGGCCGGGATGCCCCACGCACGTGACCAGCACGTCGGCCTGCGAGGTTACCGCCGCCAGATCGCGAGTCCGCGAGTGGCAAAGGGTCACGGTCGCGTCGCGCGCCAGCATCAGCAACGCCACCGGCTTGCCCACGCCGCGGCTGCGGCCCACGACCGCCACCGGACGCCCGGCCAGCGGGATTTCGTAGTACTCCAGCAGGCGCAGAACCGCCGTCGCCACGCCCGGCGCCAGCTCGGATGCGCCTGCCAGCACCGCGCCGATGGCGGCGCGAGTAATCCGGTCCACATCCTTCGAGGGCGGAACCGCGGCGACAATGGACGCAGTGTCCACCGACGACGGAAGTGGCAGCGCCAGGATTATTCCCTGGATCTGCTCGTCCGCCCCGAGCCGCTCCACGAGCCCGACGGCCTCGGCGGTCGTCGACGCTTCGTCGAGCAATTGTTCGGCGACTGGCACGCCAACGCGGCGAGCGCCGCGCGAAACCTGCCGGGCGTAGGCGGCCCCGGCGGGATGGGTCGCGCACCGAACGAAGGTTAGGGCGGGCAGCTTGGCGAACTGCGTGAGTTCCGCGGCAAGCGACGCCCGCAGCGCCCGAGCCGGCTCCCGGCCCGTCAGCGCCGTCACGATCGCAACTCCGCCAGGACGCCGTCCGCGGCAGCGTCGGCACGCGCCAGTGCGTCGCGAAAACGCTCGCAACTGCGCTCCAGCGCAGCGCGCGCGGCGTCGTCGGCGACCGAGCCGATATTGGCGGCGATGTTCATCTCGCAGATGCGCATGGCGCCGCGCGCCAGCGCCGCGCCGGCGGCGGCATCGCAGCGCACGTTCGGATTGGCCTCGGAAATGGCGGCGCCGGAAAGCTCGATCACCTCGAGCGCCAGCTCGCCCACCTCCGCGGGGACGCGGCTTGCCGCCAATGCCGCGGTGCCTATCGCTTCGGCCCGCGCGGCCTTGGCGGCGCGTGGCAGTCGATAGGACTCCAGCAACCCGGCGTAGGCGTCGGCATCCGCCTCGATGAGCGCCAGCGCCTCACCGCGAATCGCGTCCGTCCGGGCCACGATGCGTTTCATTTCGGCATGCACGGATTTGAAGCGTTTCCTGGCCAGCGTGAGCCGGGCGCTCATGCCCACCAGCGCCGCTCCCAGCGCCACGGCCGCCGCCGCCGCGCTGCCGCCGCCGGGCGTGGGTGAATCGGACGCCAGCGCCGCCGCGAAGCCCTCGATCGTTGCGTGAGCGGCGCCTTCCGCCACGCTAGGCCGCGGTGGCGGCCGTGCCCACGGCAGCAGCGGGCGCAAGTGCGGGAACCGGTGTCGGCCGGGGCAACTCGAGACCTGCGGCCTCCACGATGCGCGGCACGGCCTTCTCCCAGTCGATCGCCATCACGTGCACCCCGTGCACGCCCTCGATCTCGCGCACTTGCTCGATGATTTCCAGGCAGATGCGAATGCCCTCGGCGCGCGGCTTGCGCGCGCCGCGCATGCGCTGCATCACGGCGTCGGGAACTTCCATCCCCGCGACCTTGAACTTCATGAACTCGGCCATCCGAGCCGACTTTAGCGGACCCACGCCCGCCAGTATGTGAATTCGTTCATGAATGCCCTCATCGCGTATGCGCGACATCCACTCGGCGAAGCGCTCCACGTTGAAGATCATCTGCGTCAGCGCGAACTCCTGGCCCGCGGCGGCCTTCTTGACCATGCGCAGCGGGCGGAAGCCATAGGGCGGCGCAAAGGGATTGGCCGCACCGCCAATGAAGAGCCGGAAGTCGCCCTTGATCGGGTCGCCCGCAGCATTGCGATTCTCGTCTCGGAGCTGCTTCAACAAGCGCACGAGCTGCACGCCCTGCAGGTCAAAGACCGGCTTGGCCATGGGATGGTCGC
Source organism: Chloroflexota bacterium (assembly GCA_026708035.1). NCBI lineage: Bacteria > Bacillati > Chloroflexota > Chloroflexota bacterium. The sequence continues at coordinate 164,307 of JAPOVQ010000035.1, forward strand.
CCAGGACGAGCGAGTCCCCGCTGATTGACATAAAATTCCGAATGCCAAACGCCTGCGCCGCAATGACGTCCGATTGGATGCCCAGCCGATTCCGGTCGCGGCATGAGAGCTGCATGATCGGTTCCACGCCGCCCTCGCGGCAGAGCAGCGCCGCGCCCCAGTGCGACATCTTGAGCGCCGCGCCCTGGTTGTCCGTGCAGCTGGCGGCGTCCACGAAGCCGCGCAGGATCTTCGCCTTCGCCCGCACGTCGGCCGCATCCGGGCCCTTGGGCGGCCCGAGTTCACAGGTGACGGCAAAGTGGCCGGCGTCGAGCACGGCCTGCAAATGGCTGTATGGCGGCCCCGACGCGGGGCCGTCGACGGGAGGCGAATCAGACACCGAAAGCGGTTATCCCAGCAGCCGGCAGATGTGCGTCATGCATGGTAACGCGGGCCGCCGCCCTCTCGGTCCGGCCACGCGGTGAGCCCAATGCTCGTGGTGTTGACGGGATCGACGGCGTCGGGCAAGACGTCCGCGGCGCTCACGCTGGCCGACGACTTCCCGATCGAGGTCATTTCGGCCGACTCGCGCCAGGTCTATCGCGGCATGGACATTGGCACGGCCAAGCCCAGCGCCGCTGAGCGAGCCCGAGTGCCGCACCATTTGGTTGACATAATTGACCCATCGGAAACCTACAGCGCCCACCGCTTCGTCCAAGACGCCCGCCGCGCGCTCGACGACATTCGCGGCCGCGGGCGAGTGCCCGTGGTGGTCGGCGGGACAGGGTTTTACATCAAGGCCCTGCTCGAGGCGTCGCTGCTCGCCGCAGTGCCGCCGAACACCGAACTTCGAGACGAACTCGACGCGCTGCAGGCACGCGAAGGCGTGGCCGGCCTGGCGGCGCGGCTGGAGCGCTTGGACCCCACACGGGCCGCCACCGTCGACCGCGCCAACCCGCGCCGACTGATTCGTGCCATCGAAGTCGCCGAGCGCCGCCAGCCTGTGGGCAAAGCCCCGGCGCCGCCGCCCAGCGTGATCTTCGGCATTGAACTCCCGGCGGATGTCCTGTCGGCCTTCATCGAGCGTCGCGTGCAGGCCATGTACGCCGGCGGGCTGGTCGAAGAGACGCGCACCCTACTGGAGCGCGGCGTATCGGCGGACGCCCCCGCGCTCACGGGCGTGGGGTACGGCGAAGCGGCCGCCGTGCTCGCCGGAGGCCTCACGCTCGACGACGCCAAGCAGCGCACAATGACCCGCACGCGCCAATACGCGCGTCGCCAACGCACCTGGTTTCGGCACCAGCTTCCCGTACACTGGCGTACTCCAGAAACAATCGTGGAGGCGCTCGCCGCGCAGCTGCGCGGATTGGATAAGGCGAGACGGTCCTGACATGAGCCTGGCATTCACCAAGATGCACGGAGCCGGCAACGACTTCGTGCTGCTCGATGGCCGCGCGGCGTTATCCGTCGACCTGGGTCCGCTGGCCGCCGAGCTTGCCGACCGGCGCTTCGGCGTGGGCTGCGACCAGGTGCTCGTGGTTCGCGACGGCCGGGAGGCCCGCTTCGCCATGGAGATCTGGAACGCGGACGGCTCGCGCGCCGAAATGTGCGGCAACGGCATCCGCTGCTTTGCCAAATGGCTCTACGAACGCGGCGAGTTGGGCAACCAGCGCGAGGTCATCGAGACGCTGGGCGGCCCCCGCTGGGTCGAGGTCGCGGAAGCAAACGGCGGCCTCCGCGTTACCACCGGCATGGGCGTCCCGTCGTTCGACCCAACGTCCTTACCAATGGTTCCCGGCGATTCCACGCCCAACAGGACGACGCTGCGCGTCAACGGACACGCAATCGAGATCACGGGCGTCTCGGTGGGTAACCCGCACGCCGTGGCCTTCATCGACGACGTGGACGCGTTTCCGCTGGCCACAGTTGGACCGCTGGTCGAGCACCACCCGACGTTTCCCGAGCGCACGAACTTCGAGATCGTCGACGTGACGGCCCCAGGTGAGCTGCGGGTCCGGGTCTGGGAGCGCGGCGCGGGCCTCACGCTCGCCTGCGGCACCGGCGCCGCCGCCACGGCGGCCGCGGCCATCGCCGCCGGTCGCGTGGCGCCCGGCAACGTCGCCCTGGATATGCCCGGCGGACGGCTGCACGTGACCTGGGACGGCGACGGAAACGAGGTAACCATGCAGGGACCCGCGGCGACGGTGTTCACCGGCCAGTGGTCCGCATAATGGCGCTGCCTCCCATGCCAGTGGGCGCCGCCTAGTGTCCGCATCACCCATCCAATTCGCCGACCGCATCTCGGCCCTGCCGCCCTATCTCTTCGCGGAGCTCGACAAGCTGCGCGACGCCAAGCGCGCCGAGGGCGTGGACGTCATCAGCCTCGGCATCGGCGACCCCGACCTGCCGACGCCGTCGCCGATCGTGGCGGAGCTCGAGCGGGCGGTGCGCGACCCCGCCAATCACCGCTATCCCGAGTACTACGGCCTGGACGAGCTCCGCGCCGCCATCGCGGATTGGTACGCCCGACGCTTCGACGTCACCCTCGACCCGGCCACCGAGGTCGTGCCGCTCATCGGGTCCAAGGAAGGCATCGCGCATCTGCCGCTCGCGCTGATCAACCCCGGCGACACCGTGCTCATGACCGATCCGGGCTATCCGGTCTACGCCATCGGCACGATGCTGGCCGGGGGACGCTCGCACATGGTCCCGCTCACCGCCGAGAACGCCTGGCTGCCCGATCTCGAGGCCATTCCGGTGGAGGCGCTGGAGGCGGCCAAGCTGATGTGGCTCTGCTATCCCAGCAATCCCACGGCGGCCATCGCGCCGTTCGAATTCTTCGAGCAGGCCGTGGCCTTCGCCCGCCGCCACAATCTGGTGCTTGCCCAGGACGCAGCCTACTCCGAGGTGACCTACGACGGCACGCGCTGCCGCAGCATCCTCGAAGTGCCCGGCGCGAGCGACGTGGCCGTCGAGTTCCACTCGCTCTCCAAGACCTACAACATGACCGGCTGGCGCATCGGCTGGATGGTCGGCAATGCCGAGGTGGTCGAGGCGCTCGGGCGGGTCAAGACCAACGTGGATTCGGGCATCTTTCAGGCCGTGCAGCTCGCGGGGATCGCCGCGTTGGACGTCTCGCAGCGTTGGATCGACAGCCGCAACGCCCACCTGCAACGGCGGCGGGACCTCGTGCTCGACGCGCTTCGTGCCTCGGGGCTGCAGCCGGAGACGCCCAAGGCCAGCCTCTATCTTTGGTCGCCGGTGCCCGAGGGCATGACGTCGGTTGACTTCGCGCACCAGCTCATCGAATCCGCCGGAGTCATCGTCACGCCGGGCGTGGGCTTCGGCGCCGGCGGCGAGGGCTATTTCCGCATCTCCCTCACCACGCCCGACGACCGCCTGCAGGAGGCTCTGGATCGAATCGCCGCGCTCACCTTCTGAGAGCGGTCCGCTCCAGGCTCGCGAGCGGGCCTTTCTTGTGGGCATCGACGGCCTCGCGTCGCTGGGCGATTGGCCAGCCGAGACCTCGCTGGATGAGCTGGCCCGATTGGTCGATACAGCCGGCGCATCGGTTGCCGGACGCCGCTGCGTCAGGATTCGCGAGCCCAGTCCCGCCACGCTGATCGGTCAAGGTCAGTTGCAGGAGTCCATCCAGGCCAGCCGCGCCGCCGCGGCGAACGTGCTGGTGATCGACGCCGAGCTGCTCCCGCGCCAGCAGCGCAACATCGAGCGCGCCTTTGAGGGCAAAGTGCTCGACCGCACCGGCGTGATCCTGGACATCTTCGCCGCCCGCGCGCAGACCGCCGAAGGCCGCCTGCAGGTGGAACGCGCCCAGCTCGAATACCTGCTGCCGCGCCTATCGGAGTTGTGGGTCCAATTCTCCCGCCAGCGGGGCGGCATCGGCCCCTTCCGCGGTCCGGGCGAGACGCAAATCGAAACCGACCGGCGGCTCTATCGCGACCACATCCGCGACATCGACGCCCGGCTGAAGCGCGTGCGCGAGCAGCGCGGCAGCCGCCGGCGCCGGCGTCGCGACGCCGGCCTCAACGTCGCCGCGCTGGTGGGCTACACCAACGCCGGCAAGAGCTCGCTGCTCAATGCGCTCACCGACGCCGCGGTGCTGACCGAAAACCGGCTCTTCGCCACGCTCGATCCGACCACCCGGCGGCTGCAGCTTCCCCAAGGCGGGGAGCTCTTGCTCACGGATACGGTTGGGTTCATTCAGCGCCTGCCGCCTCGGCTCGTGGACGCCTTTCGCGCCACGCTCGAAGAGGTGCTCGAAGCGCAGTTCCTGGTGCATGTCGTGGACGCGGCGGCGCCCGACATGCTGCGGCAAGTGCAGGTGGTGGAAGACACGCTCAGCGAGATCGGCGTGAACGCCCGGCCCGTCATCACGGCTCTCAACAAGAGCGATCTGGCCCCGGACGTGGATGTCGCCGACTTTCCCAACGCGGTGCGCGTCTCCGCGCTCACCGGGCAGGGACTGGAAGAGCTTCGGGATCGGCTCGGAGAGGCGGCGCGCGCGTCGAGCGTGAACCTCACCGTGCGGATCCCCTACGCCGACAGCGAGCTGGTGAGCCTGTTTCATCGTCGCGGCGCGGTCGTGCGCGAGGCGCATGAACCGGACGGGACCCGGATCGAAGGCACGCTGCCGGCGGCCTTGGCCGGTCGCTATGACCACTACCGCGTCGAGGCCGAGGCCCCATGACCGCACGTGGCCGAATCCACATCGGCGTCGCGAGCGGTGACATCACGCCAAGGGTGGGCGTTGACCTGTCGGGGTTCAGTCCGCGCATGGGGTCTGCCCTCGGCGCAAAGGACCCACTTGAGCTGCATGTCCTGGCAGCTACCAGTGGGGGCTCGACCGTGATGCTGGCGGCGTTCGACCTGGTCGGGCTCACGCCGGCATGGATTCAGCGGACTCGCGAGCGCGTCGGCGCGGCAACGGGGATATCGGTCGACCACCAGATGTACGCCTGCACCCACGGGCACGGGGGACCGGAAACCGGCGTGCTGCCGCCCATGGGCGACACGGACGACGACTTTCTCGAGGATCTGTCGGCGACTACCGTTGCCGTCGCCGGGGCAGCCCTGGAGCGGCAAACGCGCGCGGAGATCGTTGTTGGTTTTGGAACCTGGCTTGCCGGGGTCAACCGACGCTCGCGGCAGGTGGCCCCGGACGGACCCGGTGACGGATGGCCGCACGAAATCGACCCAACGCTCATTGCGGCGCAGGCGCGCGATGGCGGCGGCCAGCCCGTCGTCACGTTGGTGAACTATGGCTGCCACCCCACGAGCAGCCGCGAGCGCATCTTCTCCGCGGACTACCCCGGCCACCTGCGGCGTCGCGTGCAGCTGATCACCGGCGCGCCGTGCATCTTCATCAATGGGGCCGGCGCCAATGCGAATCTGCGCTTCACGGATCCCCGAGCGCGCGGCTACGGCGAGTCCCGCAGCCACGGCCACGCCCTCGCCCTGACGGCGGTCCGGGCCCTCCAGACAGCGCGCCCATCGGCCTCGGCCTCGGTCGCCGCAGCAACGCAAGGGGCGCTGCTTGCACACGCCGAGTTGCCGAGCCCCGAAGCAGCCCGCGCAATGCGTGCGGCAGGTGAAGCGCGCGTCGCAGCCGCCGACAGCGACGTGATGCGTCGTCACTACCAGGCCTACGAAGTCGAGCACGCCGAGCGCGTGCTCGCAGCCCACGACGACCCGGCGTGGACCGGCCGGCAGGAGGTCGAGCTTCAGGCGCTGCGAGTCGGCGACCTGGCCGTCGTCGCCACGCCGGTGGAGCTGTTTGCCGCGGATGGGCAGGCCATCCGGTCCGGGTCACCGGCGCCGGCAACCATCGTGGCCGGATGGAGCAACGGCAACTGGGGCTACCTGCCCACCCGCCGCGTGGCCGCGCACGGCGGCTATGAGGCCGAAACCGCCCATCCCTGGTACCAGCAGCCGGCGGCCTGGACGCCGGAGAGCGGCGACGCGCTGCGCGCCGCCGCGCTAGCGTCTCTCGCGAAGCTATTTGGGGAAGATTCGAACTAGTCCCTGAGCCACGCCCCAATCCGTTCGCCCTGAGCTTGTCGAAGGGGCTGCTTAACGGATTGGGGCGGATGCACGCCGTCTGCCCCTCATCGATCGGACGCTTACTAACGCGCCAGCTCCTCGGGCGACCGGCGTCGGCGCCGCGCGCGTGCGGACGCCTCGTCCGCCGGCACGCTGAACCGATCGAAGACCTCGCGCAGATGCGCCGTTTCGTAGTGGGCGTAAATCCGCTTGGTCGTATCCGGCGAGGCGTGTCCCAGGATGTCCTGCACGTGCGAGAGATTCGCGCCGCGATTGAGCAGCGAAGTGGCCTTGAGGTGACGGAAGCCGTGGGTGGTGGCCGTCACTCCGACCGCCGCCCCGTAGCGCTTCACAATCTTCCAGACCGACTGCGGCGATAGGCGGAGGCGTTCGCCTCCCCGGCCCGGGTCGCGCGGCGCGCCGTGGTGGCGGATGAAGAGCGGCACGTAGGCATCGCGCCGCAGCCCCAGGTAGGCCCGCATCGCCTCCCGCGCGTCGTCATCGAAAAAGACCACCCGCTCGCGCCGCCCTTTGCCGGTGATCAAGGCCTGCTCGGCGTGGCCGTCGTCGACGTCCCGGCGATCGAGCCGCGCCACCTCCGCGCGCCGCATTCCCGTGCCGTAGAGCACTTGCACCAGGGCGCGGTCGCGGGCGAAGCGCAGGCGCGTCTCCTCGCCGGCATCGGCGGGAATGAGTTTCGGGAGCTCGTTCTTGACATAATCAACGACAAGCGCCAGCGCGTCGTCGACCCGCGGCGTGCGATAGCGCGGCGCGGACCGCACGCCGTGGAGGCGCTCCACGGCACGCTCGATCGAGACGGTGGTCAGCGATCCCTCGCGCAAGCAATGCCGCAGGAATGCGCGCGCGGCGGCCACATAGGTCTGGATGGTCGCCTCACGCTCGGGCCCAAGCTCGTCGGCCAGCGCCAGATAGAAGCCCTCCAGCGAGCCGTCGTCCAGCCGGTCGAGCGTGATCTCCGCGGCTCCGGCATCCTGGCGCGCCCACGCCACAAAGCGACGCAAACCGGTGGCATAGGTGCTTCGCGTCCGCGGGGATTTGGCCCGCAGACTGTCCAGGAAGCGCTCGGAAGCAGCTTGCAGCGTTCGATCCATGGCGTTGACTTTACATAACAAAATCACCGGTGTCAAGCCGCCGTTACTGCCGCCGGGGAGTCACTCTGAGTCCGTCATTCCGGCGAAGGCCGGAATCCAGTTCAGTTGCTCCGGTGCGGCCGAGGAATGCCGGATTCTGGACCCCGGCATCCGCCGGGGTGACGACCTAACGTCCCCGCGATCAGGCGTCCTCCAGCAATCCTCCGGCCTCCGCCGCCCGCCAAAAGGCGTAGTCGGCGTGGTGGACGATGGTGTTCTCCAGACTGCGTTCGACGAGCTCGCCCTCGCCGGAGTGGGCGCCCGCCATGTGCGCCACCTCTTCCGGAAGCCCCACCGTCAGGCAGATGTGGACGCCGTAGGCCGGATGGCGGATCGACGGGCGGCCGGCTCTCCTGGGCGACGACTGCCAACGCGCCTGGTTCTCAGGGTCGAATTCCCAAGGCTTGCCCACGTCATGACACAGCGCGCCGGCGATGAGCAGATCGCGGTCGACGTGGAGTTCGGGAAACTGCCGCTGCAGCTCGTCTCCCAAGACGATGGCCAGCTGGGTCACCCCGCGAATGTGGTCGGCCTGGGTGCCATTGATGAGCGTCGGCATTCCCGGGTTGCCGGACGCCGGAATATCGGCGATGGCGTCGAAGCTGCTGCGGTTCAGCGCCACGGCCCACGCCTCCACGACCTTCTCACGCAATTCCGGGTCGACGATCTCGGCGATCTGCGGCAGCTCGTGTCTCACGTGCTCGCGCTGCTCATTGGTAGTCGACATGACGCACCCTCGCGGCGGCAATCGATGCAGTGTGCCCCAGCTCGAAAGTGCCCGGCGACTCCCTGGCAGCAGGCCGCATTCGTTCCGTCATTCCCGCGAAGAGCCTGCCCCGTACTTGATACGGGGTGGGAATCCACCCTCTCAGTTCACCCGCGCGCGCGCCAGGTACGCAGCCGGGCCGTCGTGTCACGGCCCCGTAGCCGCACCGGGCCGCAGGCTATAGATAGTAGAACTAATGCGTATTAGTTCTACTAATGCGAAAACCGCCCTGGTGCGAGAGAGGTGGGGCGATGAGCTAATTGCACGCCGCCTCTCCATGTGTAGAGTCCATGCATATTTTCGGCGTCCTAAACTAGCTGCCGAATGCCCCGTTGTGTAGTGTTGCCCACTACTGTGGCCTGATTGGGGACCAATAGGTCCACGAAATGCGGATTCATGGCAGTTGCTGGAATGGTCTTAGGAATTCTGAGCGCCCTAATTGCTTGGATTCCTTATTTGGGAACTTATGGGGCGCTTCTGGGGGTGCTCATCGGAATTCCGCTCTCGTGCTTCGGGCTCTTGAAGAGCGAGAAAACCGAGCGTGGTCGGGGAATGGCAATTGCCGGACTCGTACTAGGCCTATTCGCCGTGGTGCTGATTGCCATATCAGCGCCGCTATGGGCTGCCGGCGGAGTAATGACATTTGGAATCGAACGGTAGCCTCACGCACCAGAGGCGCCGACCAGGCAGCTGGCGGCCTCAATCGCCCGAAAGCGATTGTCAAAATCCACGCTGCCGTCGTCCTCGCTCGTGGTCAGCGTCACGCCGCGCTCGAAGACGGGCTGGTTGCCGGCCATGAAATCGGGCTCGTAGACGTCCCGGTCCACGTATTCGGCGGTGCGCCCGTCCGCCCAGCGGACCGAATAGATCGTGCGCGGCAACTCTATGGGCGTCGCATCCGGTCGCCGCAGGCGGTGGATGAGATCCTCATCAACCGTGACGCCGAGTCCCGGCCCATCGGGCACCGGCACGTAGCCATGCTCCACCGGCAACGGCTCGGTGAGCAGGTCGTAGGCGTAGGTGTTGAGGCAGCTGATGGCCGGCCAGCGCGCGGCCGGCAGCACCGCGCCCAGGTGCATGGCGAAGGCCGTCGTGATGCCCGTGCCCACCAGCTGCAGCCACAGCGGCATGTTGGCGGCGGCGGCCTGCGCCCCCTGGTGCAGGCAGGTCGCGGCGCCGCCACTCACGACGAAGCCGTCGCACACGCCCTCCTTCACAGCCGTCAAGAACGGCGGGGAATCGAAGTGCATCGCGATCGGTCGCGGCACGGACGCTCGCAGGGCGCGGTTCCCGCCGATGTCGGTCTGCGGAATCGGCGTTTCAAAGATCGCGACCTTGGGATAGCCGGCCAGCGTCGTAAGCACCGAAGTTGCGTGTCCGGCATCGACCAGCAGCGCGTTGAAGTCCAGGTCCAGCTTGGCGTGCGTGGGCGTGGCGGCGCTGACGGCCTCCACCTGCTCGATGATGTCGAACCACGGACGCGCTTTGAGCTTGAACGCGGTGTAGCCCGCCTCGATGCCGGCGCGAGCCTCCGCCGCCCAGTCGTGCGGCGGCATGTCGTAGCACCACCAGGCCAGGGGGCAACGCGCGCGCACGGCGGAGCCCAGGAGCCGGTGCACGGGCACTCCGAGCGACTGCCCAACCAGGTCGAACAGTGCCTGCTGCAGGCCGGCGCCGAGCGAGTCGTCCCAGAGCAGATCGGCTGGATTCGCACCCAGGGCGCGCTCCACGCCCGCGTCGGTCACCACGCCCCACGTGTAGTGCGGCAGGGTCTCGCCCCACCCCACGAGGCCGGTGTCGGTGGTAACTTTGCATACCTCGGACAGGGCCCAATCGGCCAGCCCGCGCCGCATGTGGCGTCCCGCCGTGGGCGTGTGACCAGCGTCGACGACAATTCGCTCGATGCGCGTAATCCGCATTCCGGCACCTGATGGCTGTGGCGCGCCACAGTCTCGCACGCTTGTTCGGCGGGCCGCCGACAGCGGCGACGCTGGCCCCAGCGGGGAGAGTTCACGCCCAAATGCCTCATCCCTCGTCGCTGCTCGGACGCCGGCGGCTCTTGGCCTATGTCGCCGGACTTGGGCTGGCAACCGTCGTGCCCGTGACCGCGCGCCCGGCGCCCGCCGTGGAAGCCCTTTCGCTCCCAATCGCCGGGGAGTCGTCACCCCGAACCTGGTGGCTCGACCAGTGGTACGGCAACACCACGTTTGCCTACCGCATGCGCCGCAGCATCTACAACGAGGGTCAGGGGCTGCATTTCGGAGTCGACTTCGGCATGGCATGCGGCACGGAAGTCATCGCCGCGGCCGATGGCGTCGTGCGCGAGATCGGCGGCGTGCGCCGCGCCTGGCCGCTGCACGTATCCGTCGATCATCCCGGGCTCGGCATAACAACCATCTACGGACATCTGTCACGAAGCCTCGTGTCGCACATTGGCGAGAGAGTTCGCCGCGGACAGGTGATCGGCGAAAGCGGCGACTCGGTGACATATGCCTGCAGCGGTTCGCCGCACCTGCACTTCGAGATCAGATACGACGCCATGCGCGCCAGCACCAACCCCTTGCCGTGGGTCGCCGCCGATTGGCCCGCGATCTACGCGCCTCGAGGGGGGCTCCCGTTCCAGATCGATCTCCAAAATCCTGCGCGCTGGCAATCGATCTACGACCAACCGGACGTGCGCTTCGGCGGGCCCTATCTCAACGAGTTCGAGCTACCGTGGCCACCGGCATAGACCCGGCGACCGTGCGGGTGCAGGCGGCGGTTTTGCGGCCGGTGCACCCCGGCTGGTTCTGGTCGCCTGGTGGGGACGAGGTCTGGATGCTCGACGTCGACGACGCGGGGCAGCCCTATACGCGAGCGGTGAACGTCCAAACAGGTGATGAGCGGGTCGTCTCGCACCTGTGGGGGACGTTTTCGAGGACAGGGCGCTACATCCTGACCGCCGGTCAACAGCACGAGACTGCGCGCGTGCACGACCGCAACACGTTGGCTACATGGGAAGTGCCACGGATCGGCAGTCATCCGCTCTCGAATCCGGCGGAGACGCACCTGGCCGGCAGCCTATGGAACTCAGGCGCCATCGCGCCCTTCATGTATCCGGCGGACGTGGTTCGCACGCGGATGGATGGCGGGGATCGCCGGGTCGTGGCCCAAGTCTTGGGCGGCGTCGCCGGCTGGCGGGCCGACGGCATGCTGCTGGTGATCGGCAGCGACAGCCTGGAGGCAGAGACCACCCTCCGCGTCATAGGACCGGAGGACCAGCTGCACGAGCAATGGCCGCTCGGTCGCCAGGTGCTCGCCGCGAATGTCTCTCCCTCCGGACGGTACATGACGTTCGCGGTCGTCCTCGACGAGCGCGGCCGCAACGGACAGTTCGTCATCGACCTGTTCAGCGGCCGCAGATGGACCCTGCCGTCGCGTATGAGCCTGCGCTGGCTGCCGGATGAGAGCGGCCTCTTGGCCGTATCCCTCCGACGAGCGCCGGGCCGCCCGTTTCGCCTTTGGCGACTGGCGGTCCCCGGGTTCTATGTGGAGGGCGCGCTCACGGATCCGGATCGACACGACATCGACATGGAGGTGCTGGACTGGCGGATCAGCCCCAACGGCGCCGCCCTGGCCTTCCGCGCGGCGCGTGAGGCGCACCTGCACGTCGTCACGTGGGAGCGCGCCCGGGCCAACTGAGCCTTGGGTTCTAGCCGGCCGGGGTCCAGTTCACGTCCGGCGAGCGGTTGGCCGTCACTTCGTCCAGCCGGCGAACGGGCGCCGTCGTAGGCGCGGCGTGCAGCAAATCCGGAGCCGTCTTGGCCTCGTGGGCCACGCTGATCAGGGCCTCCGCGAACTGGTCCAGCGACTCGATCGATTCGGTTTCCGTCGGCTCGATCATCAACGCCTCGTCGACGATCAGCGGAAAGTACACCGTGGGCGGATGGACGCCGTAGTCGATGAGCCGCTTGGCGATGTCCGTGGTGCGGACGCCCAGCCCTCGCTGCCTCGTGCCCGACAGCACCACCTCGTGCATGCAGATCCGGTCGTAGGGGATGTCGAAGTGCGGCGCCAGTCGCGCCCGCAGATAGTTGGCGTGCAGCACCGCGTCATCCGCGACCTCACGCATTCCCTCGCGTCCCAGGCTGCGAATGTAGGTGTAACCGCGGATCAGGTTGCCGACGTTGCCGACGTGCGAATGCACCCGGCCGATGCTGTCGGGACCCGCCGGCTCCAGGGCATAGCCCGCATCCGTCTGGACGATACGCGGGCCCGGCAGAAATGGCGTCAGGTGCGGCTGCACGCCGAGCGCCCCCGCCCCGGGCCCGCCGCCGCCGTGGGGCGTGGTGAAAGTTTTATGTAAATTCAAGTGCATCACGTCGATGCCCAGATCGCCGGGCCGCACCCGGCCCAGCATCGCGTTCATGTTGGCGCCGTCCCCATACACCTGCCCGCCGGCCGCATGGACGCGCCGCGTGACCTCCAGGATTCGCTGCTCGAACAGGCCAAGCGTGGTCGGCAGCGTGAGCATCAGGGCCGCCACATCGTCATTGAGCTTGGCGTCAAGCTCGTCCAGGTCGATGTTGCCGTCCGGCGCCGTGCCCAGGGGCTCCACGCGCATCCCGGTCATCGTGGCCGTGGCGGGGTTCGTGCCATGCGCCGAGTCGGGCACCAGCACCGTCGTCCGACGCTCACCGCGACTGCGCAGCCAGGCCTGGATGCAGAACAAGCCGACCATCTCGCCCTGCGAACCCGCCGCGGGCTGCGTGGTGACCGTGGCGAAGCCCGCAATCTCACCCAGCAGGGCTTCCAGATCATGAATGAGCGCAAGCAGCCCCTGCACCGACGCCTCGGGCTGGTAGGGATGCGGCTCGAGCAGTCCTGGCAGACGCGCCGTCACCTCGTTGATCTTGGGGTTGTATTTCATCGTGCAGGAGCCCAGCGGATAGATCGCCGTGTCGATGCTGTGATTGCGCTGCGAGAGGCGCACGAAGTGACGCATGACGTCGATTTCCGAGACCTCCGGCAGATCCAGCGTCTCGCGGATTTGACTCTCGGGCAGCACCGCCGCCGGATCGACGGCGTCGAACTGCGGCAGCGGCGGTCGCACGCCGGGCCGGCCGGGACTGGCCAGCTCGAAGATCAACGGCTCGCTAGCCACGATGCACCGCCTGCCAGGCATTCGAAAGCGCCTCGAGGTCGGCGCTTGTCGTGAGGTCCGTCGCGCACACCAGCAAGGCGTCATCGAGCACGGGATCGATCCGGCCCAGCGGATAGCCGCCGAAGACCCCCTGGTCCGCCAGCGCCTTGACGGTCTCCTCGCCGCCGCGTGGCGTATGCACGATGAACTCGTGAAAGTAGGGCGCTGCGCTCGAGATGGTGGCCCCAACGTTCCTGAGAGCATCCGCGCACCGATGCGCCGCGCTCAGGCTTCGCGTCGCGAGGGCGCGCACGCCCGCCGGCCCCAGGGCGCTGATCGAAATCGCCGCCCCAAGCGCTACCAGGGCCTGGTTGGTCGTGATATTCGAGGTCGCGCGTTCGCGCCGGATGTGCTGCTCGCGGGTCTGCAGGGTCAGCACGAATCCCTGCTGCCCGTCGAGGTCGGTCGTCCGTCCCGCAATACGCCCAGGCAGGCGGCGAATGAACGCCTGCCGCGTGGCAAGCATCCCCGCGCCCGGCCCGCCGTATGCGGGCGGGCCGACCAACGATCGCAGCTCGCCCGCCACGATATCGGCCCCCAGTTCGCCCGGAGGCGTGAGCAATCCAAGCGAAATCGGGTCCGTGACGACGTAGACGATCTTCGCCCCGTGACGTTTGGCGGCCTCCACCACCGGCGCCGGATCCACCACCCATCCGAAGAAATCGGGGCGCTGCAGCACCACGCAGGCGGTCGTATCGTCGATGGCCGCCGCCACCGCCTCGATGTCCGGCGCCACGTCATTGCCGGTCCGCATCCAAGCGTCGACGGTGCGCAGCTTCACGCCGACCGCTTGGGTGTAGGTGGCCGCGACCTCCCGGTAGGCCGGATGCACCGTGCCGGCCATGACGACGCCGGAGCGGCGGGTGATGGCCCGGCACATGAGCACCGCCTCGGCCACCGCGGTGGCGCCGTCGTAGAGCGAGGCGTTGGCCACCTCCATGCCCGTGAGCCGGCAGACGAGACTCTGAAACTCGTACATCGACTGCAGCGTGCCCTGCGTCATCTCGGCTTGATACGGCGTATAACCCGTGTACCACTCGGAGCGCAGCAGCAGTTGATCCACGAGCGCCGGCACGTAATGGCGGTAGAACCCGGCCCCTAGGAAACTGGGAACGCCCTCGGGGACCCGGTTCTGCTCGGCCAGCCCGCGCACCTCGCGCAACACGTCGACCTCGGGCAGGGCCTCGGGCAAATCGAGCCTGGGATCGCGGTAGGCGTCAGGGATATCGACGAACAGGTCATCAATCGAATCAACGCCGATGGTCCGCAGCATGCGCGCGCGATCGGCGTCGGTGCTAGGCGAGTAGCTCATCCACGAATGCGTCGTAGGCCTCGGCGTCCAGCAAATCCTCGATGGCCGTGTTGGCGTCATCCGGACGCACGCGGATCAGCCAGCCCTCGTGAAAGGGCGAGCTGTTGACCAGCTCCGGCGCGCCGTCGAGCGCTGTATTGACCGCGATTACTTCCCCGGCCACCGGCGCGTAGAGCGGCGACACGGCTTTCACGGACTCAACGGTGCCGAATTCGTCCATCACCTCGACGTGGAGGCCTTCGGCGGGAAGCTCCACATACACCACGTCGCCCAGTTCGTCGGCGGCATAGCGCGTGATGCCCACGACGACGTCATCGCCGTCAAATCGAGCCCATTCGTGCTCGCGCGAATAGCGCGCGTCGGTTGGGCTGGTCATGAAATCCCGTCTACCTGGTGTGGCGCGCGTGGTCCCGCAACGTTGCGGGGCGTGCCGCGATGCTCGGCTAGACCGACGCCTAGAATAGCCCAGCCTTCCTACCTGTGTTTGTGAATCTGATGACAGTGGTCCGGTCGTGCACGGTCGTCTTTGTGGGCGTCGGCAATCCCGCCGCGCTGGCGCCACGCGCTCGTCGGGCGATTCGCGGCGCCGACACGCTCGTCAGCTGGGTCGAGCCGCCGGACGGACTTGTGGATCGGCCCGTGGTGCGGCTGGCCACGCCGTCGCGCCGATCGTGGAAAGCACGGCTGCTTGGCCTGGGGACGGGCGACCTGACCTACCTGGCCCCTGGCTATGGAGCCGATGACGACCCGGGAGCGGCCATCGTTTCGGAGGTCCTGGCGGATACCGGTTGCGAGGTTGACGTGTTGGGTCTGGACGGACCTCAGGCGCCCGGACCGGCGTTGATCGGACCGGCGGCCCAAGCGTGGCTGCCCGACCCGGCGCTGGCGGCGGTGGTGCGGGGCATACGCGATGCGGCCGAGCTCGAACGCTGGCGCCAAACGATCGCGCGGGAGTTCGGCCATGCTGCCCAACTGCGCCTCCGCCCGTGGAGTTCAACCACCTGGCAGGACCTCGACGATCGACCGGCGGAGTTCCCCCTGACGCTGCGCGCGGAGCCTACCGAAGCCTCGCGCGAGCGATCGGTCACTCGTCTCCGCGAGGTCTTCGAAACGCTGCGGGGACCCGAAGGCTGTCCCTGGGACCGGGCCCAAACCCACGCCTCGCTGCGCAAGTATGTCCTGGAGGAGGCCGCGGAAGTCGTCGACGCCATTGACGACGGCGAGCCGAGCGACCTCGCGGGCGAGCTCGGCGACCTCCTGGCCAACATCGTGTTGCACGCCGAAATCGCGCGCCAGGCCGAGAACTTCGCCTGGCCGGACGTCGTCCAAGGAGTCACCGCCAAGATGGTGCGCCGCCATCCGCACGTCTTTGGCGAGCAGACCGCCCACGAGATATCCGAGGTCGCCGCCATCTGGCAGCACGCGAAACGCGCCGAAGCCGCGCGAGACGGCCAGGCGATCCGGGACGGCGCGCTGCCCGCCCTGGCGCAGGCGGCCAAGCTCTCCGCAATCCTGGATGGCCGTGCGGCGACGGACGGTCTGCCGCCGGGCGCCACGGCTGCGATTCGCTGGTATCGAAATTCAGAAATCGCCGCCGACGATGCCCGCGCCGGCGACGCGCTGTTGGGTCTGGCGCTCGACGCCAAGAGCGTGGGGATCGACCCCGAGCTGGCGCTCCGCGACGCGCTGCGGCGGACTCGCTCCCGGCTCGCGGCGATCAAGTCGACCCAGGCCGACGGTTCGTCGGCTGAGAATATTTATGTCAAATAGACCTCCGCGCATGCGACTGTCGGGGTCACCACGGCCAGCGGGCGTCATCCCTGCCACCATTGGCGGCATGTACTCCGTGGCATTCGGGGCCTGATGCAGCGCCTCGTCGCCCTGATCAGCGACTTTGGGACCACCGATTCCTACGCCGGCCAGATGGAGGCCGCCGTGCTGGCCCAAGCCCCGGACGCTCGTGTGGTCTCAATCACGCACGGAATCCCCCCACAAGACATTGCACTTGGCGCGGTCGTCGTTGCGGCCTCGTTGGAGCGCCTGCCACTTGGCGCGATCCTCGTGGCGGTCGTCGATCCCGGTGTGGGCGGCCGGCGCCGCGGCCTCATCGTGCGCGCGGCGTCGCGGTGGCTGGTGGGACCCGACAACGGCCTCCTGATGGGCCCGCCTGCCATCGAAGGCGTCTGGCATCTCGACCGACCCGACTACTGGAACCCCGATCCTCACCCCACGTTTCATGGTCGGGATGTGTTCGCCCCCGTCGCGGGGCACCTTGCGCGCTACGTGCGACCGGACGCGATGGCATCGCCCATCGGTGACGCCCTTCCCGCACCCGAGACCGTGGCGCAGGCGCGGGACGGCATGGCGGAGGGGCGGATCGTCCAGGTCGATCACTTTGGCAATCTGATCACCAACATCCCGAGCGCAGCCGTAGAGGCAATCGCGCACGGCGTTGTGGAACTCTGCGGTATGCGCATCGACGGCGTGCAGCCGACCTACGGATCGGGATCGGATCCTGTCGCCGTGGTGAGCAGCCTTGGGCTGTTGGAAATCGCGGTTCCCGGCAGCAGCGCCCAATCGACCCTGGGGGCGAAACGCGGCGACCCCGTTCGGCTGCGGCCGGCGTGATGCCGCGATTCGTGCATGCGCGACACATTATGTCAAGTTTAGGCTCCGGGACTGCGCCGTGCTGCTGAGATACGCCTCCGATCCCGAGTTCCTCATCATGGTGATCGTCGCGTTCGTCGTGGCGATCACTATTCACGAGGCCGCGCACGCGCTGGCCGCCACGTGGCTTGGCGACGACTTGCCGCGGCTCCAGGGGCGCTTGACGCTGAATCCCATGCGTCACCTCGATCCCCTGGGCACGCTCATGATCGCCTTCGCCTCATTCGGCTGGGGTCGGCCGGTGCTGGTCAATCCCTACCGGCTCCGCTTCGGCCTCAACCGCGGGATGGCGCTGGTCGCGCTCGCCGGCCCGGTGTCGAACGTAGCGCTTGCGTTGGCGCTGACCCCGGTCACGCGCCAGCTTCTCGACTCATTGCCGAACCTGATTGGATCTACGCCCGATGTCCTGGCGGCAAAGGCATTGCTGGTGGCGGTGGAAATCAACATCGTGCTTGCCGTCTTCAATCTGCTGCCGATCCCGCCGCTGGATGGATTCAGCGTGCTCGTCGGCGTCGCTCCGCAGCCGCTCGCCGACCGGCTGAACGAGCTGCGGCGATATGGTCCCTACCTGCTCATCGGCATCTTCATGCTCATTTGGCTGATTCCCCAGGGAACGATCATCATCACCGGCCCGGCCCAATGGATCTTCGAGTTTCTCCTTGGCGCTTAGCTACCGCGCAAAACAGTTCGCCCGGACCTTCGGCCGCGGGGTTCCGCGCCGGCAACTGGCTGCGGCCCTCCAGCAACTGACGCCGAACGAGCGACGGCTCGTGGGGCGGCTGCGGCCGGTCGATCAGCGGCACTCGCTGGCGGTATATGCGGCCGCCCGGGCCGCCGCGCCCGACGACCGCGTGCTCTGGGTGGCGGCGCTGCTGCATGATGTGGGCAAGGGCCGACCGGGCCGCATCGATCGGGTGATGCTGACGCTGCTGGAAACGTCCGCGCCGTGGCTGCTGATCCGCTGGCGACGGCATCCGCCGAGCAGCCGTCGCGGCCGGGTGTCGGGCCTGGTGGCGCATACCGAGGCCAGCGCGCAACTGGCGGAGCTTGCCGGCTCAGCGCCCGAGGTCGTGCAAACCATCCGCGCCTACGGCCACCGCGACCACGCCCGTGGGCGGCTGCTGGCGGAGTTGGACTCGAAGCGATGAAGGTTCCCTGGCGCGCGGTCGGTCAACATTCGGCGCTTACCGGCTTCGAGGTCCGGGTCGACGGATTCGACGGACCGCTCGACCTGCTGCTTGATCTCATCGAGCGTCAGGGATTGGACATCACGGGCGTCTCCGTGCTCGCAGTCACCGACCAATTCCTCGCCTACGCGCAGGACATCGAGGCGCAATACGCCGACGCCGCCTCGGAATTCCTCCTCGTCGGCTCCCAGTTGCTGCTGCTCAAGTCGCGCGCGCTCCTGCCGGCCCAACCCGACGACCCGGAGGAAGAGACGGCCGAGGATCTGGCCGCCCGGTTGCGGGTGTACGCCGCGTTCAGAGCCGTTGCCGCCGATCTGGGCGAACGTTGGGAATCGGGCGCCACCTCCTTCATTCGGGTAGCCACACCCCTTGTTGCTCAGCCGCCGCTCGAGTCCGGCGGCGGCGATTTGGACGTGCTCATGGCCGCCATGCGGTCGCTCGTGGCCGGCGCCGAGGAGGCCAACGCCGGGCCGCCGGTGCCGCACCGGCGCGTCACCGTGGAAGAACGCGTGCGCGCCGTGCGCGAGCGGATGGCCCGCGACGGTGAGCTGTCGTTCTCGGCGCTCGCCGCCGAGTGCAACGGACGCGACGAGCTTGTCGCGACGTTCATGGCGCTGCTCCACCTGGTGATCGAGCGCAGCGTGCAGGTCGTGCAGGCGCGGCCGTTTGGCGAAATCACGTTGCGTTGGTCGGCCGCGACGGCCAACGGCGACGGGCAAACGACCCGATGACCACGCCCGATCGCGAGTCGCCGGCCGCTGGCGGCCCCGATCTCGCCGACGAGCTGGTCGACGATCTGGGCCTGAGCGTCGTGATCGAGGCGCTGCTGTTCGTGGCCGACCGCCCGTTGACCGTCGACGAGATCGCCGAGATCACCGGCGCCCCGGCCGCCGACGTGTCCGACTCGATGTCGCGGCTGCAGGACGTCTACGCCGACCGCGGCATCGTGCTGCTGCAGCATGCCGACGGCTATCGGTTGGTCTCGTCGCCGCGGGCGGCGACGTTTTGTCGGCGCTTGCTTGGCCTCGAAACGCGAGCGCGCCTCTCGCGGGCCGCGCTCGAAACCCTGGGAATCATCGCCTATCGACAGCCCGTGACCCGGTCGGAAATTGAAAGCATCCGCGGGGTGGACGCCGACAGCGCCCTGGCCACCTTGCTCACCCGCGGGCTGGTCGAGGAAGTCGGGCGGCTCGATACGCCCGGACGCCCGGTCCAATTCGGGACGTCCGATCTGTTTCTGGCCTACTTCGGCATTCCGTCGCTCAGCGCGCTACCGGAGCTCGATCTTCCCGACCCTGAGCACGGTGAGGCCCCGCCGACTCAAACCGCGGACGACTGAGCGAAAACTAGCGCTTCGTAAACTGCTTGGCCTTGCGCGCGCCGACCAGTCCTGGCTTCTTGCGCTCCTTCACGCGGGCGTCGCGCGTGAGCATGCCGGCGCGCTTCAGCGGCGGACGAAACTCGCGGTCCATTTCGCAGAGCGCTCGCGCCAAGCCCAAGCGGATCGCGCCCGCCTGGCCGCGCTGACCGCCACCCTTCACCAGCGCCGAGATGCCAACGTTGGCCTCTTCAAGCACGCGCAGGGGTTCCAGGGCGTGGTACCGGTCAAACGCCAGCGGCAGGAATTGCTCGATGGGTTTGCCGTTCACGATGAACGGACCGCCGCCCGGAAAGACCCGCACTTGGGCAATGGCTGACTTTCGCCGGCCCAGACCGTAGTAGTAGTTCCCTTCAAGCATGGTGTCAGGTTACCGCCTTCGGCCGTTGGCCGGTATGGGGATGCTCTGCGCCCGCATACACCCGCAGGCGGCGAAAGCAGGCCCGCCCCAGGGAGTTCTTGGGCAGCATGCCGCGGACTGCAAGCTCGATCACCCGCTCCGGGCGCTGCTCCAGCATGCGGTCGAGACGCGTCTGCCGCAGCCCACCCGGATAGCCGGAATGGCGGTAGTAGTACTTCTGCGTCGGCTTGTTGCCCGTCACGCGCACCTGCGACGCGTTGATGACGATCACGCCGTCGCCGCAATCGAGATTGGGCGCAAATTCCGGCTTGTGCTTGCCCCGCAACAGCTGGGCGATCTCGGTTGCCAGCCGGCCGAGCACACGTTCGTTCGCGTCGACCACCCGCCAGTCGCGGGCGCCGCTCGCCTTGGCGCTCATGCCGACACCTCCAGGGCCACCGCCGACCGGTGGGCGCGGTTGGTTGCCGCCGGATACTGCACGCCGACGAGCGTCAAGCCGTGCGCGGGCGCCGTCGCCCCCACGGATGCGCGGTCGCCCGAGTGGAGCAGGCGTCGCACGTCGGCGGCCGTCAAGTCCCCGCGGCCGACTCGCACCAGGGCAGCCACCATGCGCCGCACCATGCGGTGGAGAAACGCGTTGCCCGACAAGCGCACGGCGATCATAGGGCCCTCGCGCCACACGGCGATGTTCGTGATGTCCCGCCGGGTGCGCGTCTCAGGTCCAATGGTGAACGCGCGAAAGTCATGGGCGCCAACGAATTCGCCTGCGGCTTCCTCCATCAGCGCAACGTCCAGCGGTTCGCGAACGTGCCACGCGCGGCCCCGGTCCAAGACCGGACGCTGCGGCGTCTGGGCGATGCGGTACTCGTAGGTGCGCTCGACCGCGTCCCGCCGCGCGTGGAAGCTGTCGGCCACGGTCGAGAGGCTTAGGGCGACGAGATCCTCGGGCAACCGGGCATTCCAGGCTCGCCAGAGCGTCGCGTCATCCAATCGCGTCGCCACGCGCGCGCTCACCACCTGACCCGTCGCATGCGTACCGGCATCCGTCCGGCCCGCGCCGGTGACGTGGATCTGGTGGCCCACGACCGTTGCCAGTGCGGCCTCCAACTCCTGCTGCACGGTGCGCGCGGCGGCTTGGCGCTGGAATCCGGCAAATCCGACGCCGTCGTACTCGATCGTGGCGCGTACCGTGCGCGATTGGGTCACAGCAACTCCAAGCGCGCCAAGGGGGCGCCATCGCCCAGCCGGCGGCCCAGTCGATACATCTTGGTGAAACCGCTGGTGCGATCGGGAAACCGCTCCGGCACGGTGTCGAACAGGTCTTTCACGACTTCGCGGTCGGGCAGCCACGCCAGCGCCTGGCGTCGGGCGTGAAGATCGCCGCGCTTCGCCAGCGTCACCAGGTGATCCACCTCGGGTCGGATGGCCTTGGCCCGCGCCTCGGTAGTTTGGACGTGGCCGTGCAGCAGCAACGATCGCACCAGGCCACGCACCAGCGACTTGCGGCGCGCCGGGTTGCAGCCGAGGTGCCGTCCCTTGCGGCGGTGGCGCATGGCTAGCTCGTCTCCTCCGCCCCATTGCCGTCGGCAAGCGTGAGCCCGCGTTGGGCCAGCCCGGCGCGGATCTCGTCAATGAGACGAACGCCCATGCCGCGCAGCGCGAAGAGGTCGTCCTCGGTCATCGCCGCGATCTCCTCGATCGTCTCCACCCCGTGCCGCTTCAGGCAGTTCACCGCCCGATTTGAGAGCTTGAGGTCTTCCAGCGGCTCGCCCGGCGCAACGCCCTGATCGGCCAGCAAATCGATCGCCGGCCCGGCCGCGACTTCGTCGCCGCCGATCATGCCGAACGAAGTAACGAGCTGCTGGGCGGCGGCGCGCAGCGCGTCGTGCGGTCCCGTCGATCCATCGGTCCACACCTGCAGCACCAGCCGGTCGTGCTCGGTGTCCTGCCCGACTTGGGCGTGCTCCACGTGATATTCGACCTTGGTCACCGGCGTGAACACGCGGTCGAGCGGGATCACGCCGATGGGCAACGACTTGGCGCCCTCCGACGGCACGTAGCCCACGCCCTGCTCGACGGTGAACTCGCAGCGCAGCAGACCTTCGCCAGGCAGTTCGCACAGGTAGTGGTCGGGATTGACGATCTCCACCCCGCTCGGCAGCTCGATGTGGCCGGCGGTGATGACGCCGGGCCCGGTTTGCTCCAGCATGCACAGCGAAGGCTCGCGGTTGAACGACCGCAGCCGCACGCGCTTGACGTTGAGCAGAAACTCGACGATGTCCTCGCGCATGAACTCAAGCGTGCTGAACTCGTGCAAGGCACCATCGATTCGCGCCGTGGCGATGGCCGCGCCGGGCAGCGACGACAGCAAGGCGCGTCGGAGCGGCGTGCCGAGGGTGTGGGCGAACCCGGGCCGCAACGGCTCGATGTGAAACAAGCCGTAGTCGTCGCCGAGTTCCTTCGACTCGACGGCGATCGGATCAGACTCGACCGGACTGGCGGCTTCCAACGATTCTAGTAACACAGGCGTCCTCTCGGGTGCGGCTGCTGCAGGTCGCGCATGCGCCTCCGCACGAAGTCCCTAGCGGGAATAGAACTCAACGATGAGCTGCTCGTTCACAGTGGCGTCAATGTGGTCGCGTTCAGGCAGCGCCGTCACCACGCCGCTGAATTCATCTGGAGTCACGTGCACCCAAGCCGGACGCCCCATGGCGTCGGCCCGGGTCAGCGCGCCGGCGATCGCCTCGATCCGGCGGCTCTTCTCGCGCACCTGCACGTTGTCGCCAACCTTCAGAGTGGCCGACGGAATGGTGTGCTTGCGGCCATTCAGCACGATGTGGCCGTGGGTGATCAGCTGGCGGGCCTGCGCCCGGCTGAGCGCGAATCCCATCCGATACACCACGTTGTCCACGCGCAGCTCCAACTCCTGCAGCAGGCGCTCGCCGCGCGATCCGGCGCCGCGGCCCGCGCGCTTGAAGTAGCGGCGGAACTGTCGCTCCAGCACCCCGTAGAGGCGACGGGCCTTCTGTTTCTCACGCAATTGCACGGCAAACTCGGTGGCCCGACGACGCGAGAGTCCGCGCGCGCCGGGACCGCCACGATCGCCGCGTCGCTCGATCGCGCATTTCGGCGTGTGGCATCGATCGCCCTTCAGGAAGAGCTTTTCGCCCTCGCGGCGGCAGAGCCGACAGACGGGACCGGTGTAGCGTGCCATGGGCGATTGTTCCTCGAATACGGCCTAGACGCGTCGGCGCTTCGGTGGGCGCGGACCGTTGTGGGGGATCGGCGTCACGTCGGAAATGCTCGTGATGTTGAGGCCGGACCCTTGCAGCGCGCGGATCGCCGCGTCGCGCCCGGAGCCCGGACCGCGAACGTAGACATCCAGGTCGCGCATGCCCATGTCCATGGCCTGCCGCGCCGCTTGATCGGCCGCCTGCTGCGCCGCGAAGGGCGTGCTCTTGCGCGACCCCCGGATGCCGACCGTTCCCCCGCTCACGCTGGTCAGCGTCTCGCCCTGGAGGTCCGTGATCGTGATGATCGTGTTGTTGAAAGTCGCGTGCACGTGGGCGGCCCCCTTGGGCACCGGCGTGCGGTCCCGGCGACGTGCGCGACTGGATCGTTCGGCCATGCTAACCCCGCTTGATCACGCGCTTGCGGATTCCCACCGCACGGCGTGGCCCTTTGCGTGACCGGGCGTTGGTTCGTGTGCGTTGGCCGCGCGCCGGCAGACCGACGCGATGGCGAATGCCGCGATAGCACCCAATCTCGCGCAGGCGCGCGAGATTGGTTTGTACCTCGCGACGCTTTTCACCCTCCACGCGCACGTGGCGGTCGATCTGGTCGCGAATCCGTCCCAGGTCGTCATTGGTCAAATCGATGACCCGCTTGGTCCCGGTCACGCCAGCGTCTGCCAGGATTCGGCGGCTGGACGTGCGCCCGATCCCGTAGATATAGGTCAGCGCGATCTCGACGGGTTTCTCCCGCGGAATGTCTACTCCGGCGATGCGTGCCATGGCGCTGCCTGTCTACCCTTGCCGCTGCTTGTGTTTCGGGTTCTCGCAGATCACGAGGACCCGGCCGCGACGACGAATGATGCGGCATTTGTCGCAACGCGGCTTCACGGATGCGCTGACTTTCATGCGACGGCCCTACTCGACCCGATCGTGGCGCAGACGCCAGGTGATGCGTCCGCGCGTCAGGTCATAGGGGGATAGCTCCAGCTTCACCCGGTCGCCCACGCCCACGCGAATGAAGCGCAGCCGCATGCGGCCGGACAGGTGGGCCAAGATCGCCGGCGGCTCGTCTTCGTCCGAACCCGTGACCAGCCGCAGTGGCTTGCCGTTCGGCCCGATGGGGCGCACCAGGAACATCGTGTTGGGCAGCGTGTCGACGACCTCGCCCTCGACCTCGATCATCGGCGACTTGCTCTTGCCGTTGGAGTCGGCCGTGCGGGCCTCGCGTGCCGATCGTTGGGCCATCAGGCGCCCGCCCGTTCGGTGAGGACCATCGATCCCGACGCACCCACGACCACCGTGTGCTCGAAGTGCGCCGACAGGCTGCCGTCGGCGCTGCGGGCGGTCCAGCCGTCGGCGTCGAAGCGCACGTCGGGACTGCCCACGTTCACCATGGGCTCGATGGCGAGCGCGGTGCCCACCTCGAGCACGGCGCCGGTGCCCGCCGTGCCGAAATTCGGCACCTGCGGCGGCTCGTGCATGGCCTTTCCAATTCCGTGTCCCACAAATCTCCTGACGACCGAGAACCCGGCGCTCTCAACGAGGCGCTGCACGGCCGCGCCGACATCTCCCAGCCGATTTCCCGGTAGGGCGGCGGCGACTGCCGCGTCTAGCGCGTTGCGCGTGACGGCGATCAGACGCTCCGCCTCGTCGTCGACTTCGCCGACGGCAACGGTTACCGCCGAGTCGGAGTGCCATCCGTCAAGGATCGCTCCGCAATCGACCCCAATGATATCGCCTTCCCGCAGCGCATTTCCACTGGGGATTCCATGCACGATGACATCGTTGGTCGAGGCGCAGATGCTGCCGGGAAAGGGCGCAACCCCGGGGGAGGCGGCCGGCACGCCCAGGAACGACGGCGTGCCTCCGTGATCGCGAATGTACTCGTCCGCCACCGTGTTGAGCTCGGTCGTCGTGACGCCGGGCGCCACCGCCGCCTCGACCAAGGCCAACGCCCGCGCCAGCAAACGGCCCGATGCCCGCATCCCCTCGATCTGCTCGGGTGTTTTCACAACCACTTTGCCCGCGTTCATGCAGGAATTGCCTCCAACGCGTCACCGATTCGCTGCGCCACGGTGTCGATGTCCGCGTCGCCGTCCACCCGAGCCACGAGGCCGCGCTCCGTGTAGTACTGAATCAGCGGCGCCGTCGTGGTCTGATAGACCTCCAGCCGATAACGCGCCGTCGCGTAGTCGTCGTCGTCTCGGCCGCGACTCATCAGCCGACCGAGCGCGACCTCGTCGGGAAGATCCAAGACCAGCACCACGTGCACGCGCGCGGCATAGCTGGCGAGCACGCCGTCCAGCGCCTCCGCCTGCGCCAGGGTGCGCGGGAATCCGTCGAAGCAAATTCCGGAATTTCGCTGCCCGGCCACAAGACTCTCGACAAGCTGCATCACCAGATTGTCGGGCACGAGTCGGCCCGACTCGACGTAGTCGCGCACCTCCATCCCGACAGGCGCGCCCTCCTCGATCGCCTGGCGAAAGAGCCCGCCCGTTGACACATGGGGGATCTTGAGGCGCTGAACCAGCATCTCGGCTTGGGTGCCCTTGCCGGCGCCCGGCGGCCCGAGAAAAACCATGATCAACGGTGAGTGACTCGCCAACCTACCGGATGAATCCTTCGTAGTTGCGCATCAAGAGTTGGGCCTCGAGCTGCCGCATGGTGTCGAGCACGACGCCGACCACGATCAGCAATCCCGTGCTGCTGAGCGCCACGGCGTTGACGTTGGTCACCAGCTGCGCCAGGAAGGGAAGCACGGCGACGAACCCAAGGAACAGCGACCCTGCCACCGTCAGGCGATTCACCACGCGCATCAGGTACTGCTGCGTGGGACGGCCCGGCCGTATCCCCGGAATGAAGCCGCCATTCTTCTGCAGGTTCTCCGCCAGGTTCTGCTGTTGAAAGATGACCAAGGTGTAGAAGTAGGTGAAGGCGATCACCAGGAAGAACGTCGCAACCCAGTAGATGAAATTGCTGGGGCTCATGGCATTGGCAATGCCGCTGGCCAGGCCGGCCAACCAGGTGATGTCGGTGCCCTCGAAGTAGCTGGCAATGGTTCCCGGCAGCAGCATGAAGGAGAAGGCGAAGATCAGCGGAATCATTCCCGCCGAGTTCACCTTGAGCGGAATGTGCGTGCTCTGGCCGCCGTACATACGATTGCCGCGCACGCGCTTGGCGTAGTGCACGGGGATGCGCCGTTGCGCCTCCTGTACAAACACGATCGCGCTGATCATCGCCAGGCCAATCACCACCACTGCCAGGAATCCGCCGATGTTCTCCCCGGCGAACAGGGCCTGTCCCACGGCCTGCGGCGCCCCCGCCACGATGCCCGCAAAGATGATGATGGAGACGCCGTTGCCCACGCCGTTTTCCGTGATCAGCTCGCCGAGCCACAAGAGGAACATCGACCCGGCGGCCATGACGATCAGCATGGCCACGATCTCGGGGGCTCCCAGAGAGGGCGAGATCAAATCGGCCTGCGAGCTCCGCAGCAGCGTGATCTGGCCGAAGCCTTGCAGCATGGCGAACGGAACCGTGGCAATTCGCGTGTACTGTGCGATTTTCTTGCGTCCGCTCTCGCCTTCCTTGGAAAGCTCCTGCAACCGCGGAATCAGCGGCGTGAGGACCTGAAACGCAATCATCGCGGTGACGTAGGGATAGACGCCCAGGGCCACGATGGAAAAGTTTTCGAGCGCGCCGCCCGAAAGCAGATTCAGAAATCCGAGGAGCTGATTGCCCTCGAAGAACTCCTGCAGCCGATCCGTCGCCACCCCCGGCATGGGGATATGCGCCACGAGGCGAAAGAGCACCAGGAGGCCAATCGTGAACAGGATCTTCCGGCGCACATCCGGCAATCGGAACGCGGTGATGGCGGTCTGGATCACGCAGGAATTTCCTCGGCGGTGCCGCCGGCCTCCTCGATCTTCTTCTTGGCCGCAGCCGAAAACTTGGGTGCGCGAATCGTCAGCGCATGCGGCAATTCGCCGCCCGCCAGGATTTTGAACAGGCCGTCGTCGATGATGCCGCGGGCGCGCAGCTCATCGCCCCCCACCACGGACCCTTCGTCAAACTGAGCCAGACGGCCCAGGTTCACCGGCTGGTAGTCCGTCCGAAATCGGTCGTTGGTGAATCCGCGGCGGGCCGGAAAGCGCCGCAGGAGCGGTGTTTGGCCGCCCTCGAATCCCGGCGTCGGCCCCGACCCGCTTCGCGCGCCCTGGCCCAACATGCCGCGACCGGAGGTCTTGCCGCGCCCGCTGCCTTCGCCGCGACCGACCCGTTGGCGACGTCGTCGCCGTCGCGACGTTCGAACAAGCTCGTGGGGCTTCACGATTCGATTACTCCGCGGCCTCACGGCGGCATTCGACGAGGTGTCCCACCACCACGAGCATGCCGTCGATCGCCGCCGACTGCTCGCGCTCGGCGGTCTTGCCAATCCGGCCCAGACCCAGCGCGCGCAGCGTTTCCTGCTGGCGACGCGTGGTGCCGATTGAACTCCGCACCTGCCGCAGATGCAGCTTCGCGCTAGCCATCGCCGCCTGAATCGATCTGGGCCAGTCGCAGCGCCCGCTGCTCGCTCGGGTCGCTCAGCGCCTGCAGGGCTTCAACGGTTGCCTGAACAACGTTGATGGCGTTCGACGAGCCGATGATCTTCGTGAGCACATTTCGCACACCGGCCAACTCCAACACGGCGCGCACGGCGCCGCCCGCGATCACGCCTGTCCCCGAGCCGGCCGGACGCAGGATGACCTTGGACGCGCGGAATCTTGCCTCCACGTAGTGCGGGATGGAGCCATCCTCGGTGAGCGGCACGTCGAACATGCCGCGGCGCGCACGCTCCTGGCCCTTCTGAATGGCGTCCGCCACTTCGCGGGCCCGGCCGACGCTGACGCCGACCCGACCGTTGCGATCGCCCACCACCACGATGGCGTTGAAGCCAAAGCGGCGCCCGCCCCGGACAACTTTCGATACACGCTTGATTCGCACCACGCGATCTTCGAATCGCTGGCGCTCGCCATCAGCGTCCAGAAAGCTGGCTTGTCGTCGCCCGCGACCATCAAACTGCATGGTTAGAACTCCAGCCCATCGGCGCGCGCCGCGTCCGCCACGGCCTTCACGCGGCCGGCGTAGGCAAATCCGCCGCGATCGAATACCACGCGCGACACCTTCAGCGCCTTGGCGCGCTCGGCGATGGCGCGACCCACGCCGCTGGCCTGCTCCCGCCTCGAGCCCTCGCCCGCGTCCGAATCAAGCGTCGAGGCAGCGGCCAGCGTGACTCCGCGGGCGTCGTCGATCACCTGGGCGTAGGTGTGCTTCAAACTGCGAAATACGGCCAAGCGCGGACGCTCCGCCGTGCCGCGAACCCGCATCCGGAGGCGTTGATGGCGCCGCAATCGGCTGGCGCGCCGTGAGTGCGTCGCCATCAGGCGGTCGCCAATCCGGCAGCGGTCTTGCCGGGCTTCTGCCGGACATACTCGCCGGCATAGCGGACGCCCTTGCCCTTGTAAGGATCGGCCGGACGCACCGCGCGAATCTCGGCGGCAATCTGACCCACGGCCTCTTTGTCGATCCCCTCGACCACGATGCGCGTTGGGTCTGGCACCTGAATGTCCACGCCCTCCGGCGGCCTGATCACCTGCGGATGCGAGAACCCCAACTGCAAATCCAGAGCGCGGCCCTGGAGCGAGGCGCGGTATCCCGTGCCTTGAATCTCGAGGCGCTTCTGAAAGCCTTCAGTGACGCCCATCACCATATTTGCCAGTAGTTGACGCGTCAGGCCATGCAGCGCCCGCTGCTTGCGCTCGTCATTCGGTCGGGTCACCTGCACCATGCCATCGGCCGCGGTGATCGTCATCGACACGGGTAGGGCGCGCGCTAGCGAGCCCCGCGGCCCCTTGACTTCAACCGCGTTGCCGTCGCCGATGTTCACCGTCACCCCAGCGGGGATTGGTAGGGGAAGCTGGCCGATGCGTGACATGACGTTGGCTACCAGACGAAGGCGAGCACTTCGCCACCGAGTCGGCGCCGTCGCGCCTCGCTGCCGGTCATCAGTCCACTGGACGTCGAGACCAGGGCCACGCCGATACCGCCCATCACGCGCGGGATCTCGCGGGCGCGGGTGTACACGCGCAGGCCCGGTCGGCTCACGCGCTTCGAGCCTCGCAGCAATGGCTCGTCGTTGGCGTCGTACCGCAGGTCGATTTCAAGTGACGCCCGCGGCGACTCTTCGACCACGGAAAAGCCGGCGATAAAGCCTTCAGCGCGCAGCAGCTCAGCGATACCTTCCTTGAGCCCGGAATGCGGCACCCGCACCTTGCGGTGGCGCGCCGTCACGGCGTTGCGCATCCGCGTCAGCATGTCGGCAATAGGGTCAGTCATCGCGCCCTACCAGCTCGACTTCGTCACGCCGGGAATCTCACCCTGTGCCGCCAGGGTGCGAAAACAGATTCGGCAGAGATCGAACCGCCGAATGAATGCCCGCGGTCGGCCGCATAGCACGCAGCGATTGCGATAGCGCACCTTGTAGCGAAGCTTCCGGCCACGCAGCGATCGCTCGTCGAAGTTCGGCGAGTTGAACGCGTTTCGCTCGCGCTCCCATTTCACGATTTTGCACTTCTTGGCCATGCAGACTCCTAGATGGCTTCTTTGCGTTCGAACGGCAGACCGATGGCCTCCAGCAAGCGTCGCGCGTGCGCATCGGTCTGCGCGCTGGTGACCATGGTGACTTCCAGACCACGGATTTGGTCGATCGAGTCGTAGTCGATTTCGGGAAAGACCAGCTGCTCGGGCAGGCCGATCGAGTAGTTGCCGCGTCCATCGAAGGCCCGCGGCGACAAACCGCGAAAGTCGCGCAGCCGCGGCAGCGCCAGGTTGATCAACCGGTCGACGAACTCATACATCCGCCGGCCGCGCAGTGTGGTCTTCACGCCCACGCGCTGGCCCGCGCGCAGGCGAAAGGCCGCCACGCTGCGCCGCGCCCGCGTCACGATCGGCCGCTGACCCGTGGCCGCGGCGATATCGCGCACCGTGTGGTCCACGATCGCGTCGTTGCTCAGCGCCGCGCCGATGCCGACGTTCACCACGACCTTCTCCAGCCGCGGCACCTCGTGGAGGTTGCCGAGCCCAAGGTCCCGTTGCAATTCGGGGCGAATTGACTCTCGATATCGGTCAAGCAAGCGTGCCATCACTCGTCCAGTGGTTCGTTGCAGCTCTTGCAGTGGCGGATTCGCGCCCCGCGACGACCCACGCGAATCCCAATTCGGGAACGCGCGCCGCAATGCGGGCAGACCAGCATGACGTTCGAGGCGTCGAGCGGGGCGTTGAACTCAATGATACCGGCCCGCTGACCAATGGCCCGCGGCTTGGTGTGCCGCTTGCGCACATTGATGGCTTCAACCACGAGCTGACCCGTTTCCGGCACGACGCGTTCGATGGCGCCCTGGCGACCCTTGTCACGCCCGGTGAGCACCTCGACGGTGTCACCCTTGCGGAGCCGAAATCGGTGCGGGCCGGCCATGCTCAGAGCACCTCGGGCGCCAGCGACACGATGCGCATGAAGCGCCGCTCGCGGAGCTCTCGCGCCACGGGGCCGAAGATGCGCGTGCCGCGCGGCGCCGTGCCGTCCAAGACGACGGCCGCGTTATCGTCAAAGCGAATTCGCGATCCGTCGACGCGTCGGTATTCCTTCGCGACGCGCACGACCACCGCCTGCACCACGCTGCCCTTCGGCACGGGGCTATTGGGCGCGGCTTGCTTGACGCTGGCCACCACGATGTCGCCCACGCCGGCGTACTTGCGGCCGGAACCGCCGAGCACGCGGATGCACATGATTTCGCGCGCGCCGCTGTTGTCGGCGACCTTGAGCCGGCTCTGTTGTTGAACCATGGAGCTAGCGAGATTCACTTTCCGATGCGTCGGCCTCGACATCCGCCTCGACTTCAGCCGCTGCGTCGGTGGTCGCCTCGGCATCAGCTTCGGCATCGGCGGATGCGCTAACGGACGCCTCGATTTCTTCTTCAGGCTCGGCGTCCGCCACCTGCGCGGCCTCGCTGGCGGCCTCCACCGCTGCCTGCTCTTCCTCGGTGAGGGTGGCGCGATTCACGATGCGCGTGAGCCGCCAGCGTTTGCGGCGGCTATAGGGCCGCGACGAAACAATCTCCACCACGTCACCGACATCGCACGCGTTTTCGGCGTCGTGCGCCAGCAGTTTGCGTCGAACGCGAACCGGCTTGCGGTACAGCGGGTGGCGACGCACGGCCTCCACCCGGACCGAGATTGTCTTGTCGGAGCGATTGCTCACCACGGTCCCGACGCGCCGCTGGCGTCGTTGATTGTCCGGAACCATCACGCGTCCTCTTCCACGGCAACGGCGCCAACAAGCTCGCGCTCACGCTGCACGGTCATGATCTGCGCGACGTCGCGCCGCAACTCACGCAGCCGCGAGGTCGCGGTGAGCTGGAGGGTCGCATGCTGCAGACGCAGGCGGAACAGCTCTTCCTTCGCCTCTCGGCGTCGGGTCTCCAAGGCATCGGGATCAAGCGCCCGAATCTCTGCCAGATCAGCCAACGACCACCTCGCGATTTCGGGTGATGACGCGGGTCGCCACGGAGATCTTGTGCGACGCGAGTCGCATGGCCTCTCGGCCGAGTTCCTCATCGATGCCCGCGATTTCAAACAGCACGCGACCGGGCTTCACCACGGCCACCCAATGGTCCACGTTGCCCTTGCCGCTCCCCATGCGCGTCTCGGCCGGCTTGGCGCTGACCGGCTTGTCGGGAAAGAGCCGAATCCACACCTGGCCGCCGCGGTGGATGGCGTGGGTGATGGCGCGCCGCGCCGCCTCGATCTCTCGGCTGTCAACCCAGCCTGCGCTGAGCGCCTGCAGCCCGACTTCTCCGAACTGCAAGTCATTGCCGCGCGCGGCGCGGCCGCGCCGCCGGCCGCGGTGAGCCTTGCGGAACTTGGTTCGCCTGGGCATCAACATGACGCTAGTTGCCTCTCGGGGCGCGTCGACCGCCCATCCCGGTCCGGCCGACGCGGCCGGCCAGCATATCCGCGGTGTCGCTCAGCGCGTCGCGGCGATGGATCCACGCCTTGACGCCGATGCGCCCCTGCGCCGTGCGAGCTTCGGTGAAGCCGTAGTCAATGTCGGCGTCGAGCGTCTGCAGCGGCACCGTGCCGCTGAGCTCGAACTCGGTCCGCGCCATCTCTCGCCCGCCCAGGCGGCCGCTCACCATGACCTTCACGCCCAGGGCGCCGGCGCGCATGCTGCGCTCGGCGGTGACCTTCATGGCCCGCCGGAAGGACACTCGGCGCTCCAGCTGCTCGGCCACGTTGCGCGCCACCAGGAACGCGTCCAACTCGGGCTGACCTATTTCCTGAACGTCGACGACGGTGCGTTTCTTGGTGTGCAACTCCAGCAAGCGCTGGATTTCCTCACGGTTGCTTCCCCCGCGGCCAATCACGATGCCCGGTCGCGCTGTGTGAATGATCACGCGCAGCTGGCTGACCTGGCGCTCGATCTCAATGCGCGAGACGCCGGCGCCGAATCCGCGCCGCCGTCCGCCGCGACGCTGATCGCGCCGTCCGGGCGGGTTGTCGAGGAACTGCCGCACGATCTTGCGGATCTGAAAATCCTCGGCCAGCAGCGCCGTGTAGTCGCGGTCGGCGTACCACGTGCTGAGCCAGCGCTTGGTGTACCCGAGGCGATAGGCGATTGGGTGAACTTTTCGGCCCATGCTTATTCGCTTTCGTCGTCCACGACGACGGTGATGTGGGCGGACCGCTTCCGATAGAACCCCGGGCGCCCGCGAGCTTTCGCGCGATAGCGCTTCAGCGAAGGCCCTTGATCGACGCGCACGTCCCGCACGATCAGGCTTTCCCGCTCTAGGCCGTAGTTGTGCTCGGCATTCGCCAATGCCGATTTCAGCACCTTGGCAATCTCGAACGCCGCGCGCTGGGGCAGGTGCGCCAGCGTTGCCAAGGCAACCTCCGGGCGCAATCCCCGAACCTCATTGGCCACCAGGCGCGCGCGTCGTGGCGCCATGCGCACGTACTTGGCCGTTGCCCAGACTTGCATGCGCCTAGCGTGCTCCCTGCTGCTGCGCCGCCACGCGCGACCCCGCCTGGCTGTGGCTGCGATAGGTGCGAGTGGGCGCAAATTCGCCGAGGCGATGGCCCACCATGTTTTCCGTGACGTACACCGGCACATGGCGTCGACCGTCATGCACGGCGATGGTGAGCCCAACCATTTCCGGATGGATCACGCTTGCCCGGCTCCAGGTGCGAATGACCTGCTTTTGCCGGCTGCGGCTCGCTTCGGCCACGCGCTTCTCCAGCTTGGGGTCGATGTACCAGCCTTTTTTCGAGCTTCGTGACATGCTGCCCTATCTCCTGCGGCGTCGAATGATATAGCGATCGCTGCGGCGCCGCCCGAGGCGGGTCCGTCGCCCATGGGCCGGCTTGCCCCACGGCGTCTTCGGGCCGGGGAGTCCCACTGGGGCCTTCCCTTCGCCGCCGCCGTGCGGATGATCGCGCGGCGTCATGGCCGAGCCCCGCACCTGCGGCCGGCGGCGGCGCCAGCGAATGCGCCCGGCCTTGCCGGCCGATTGGTTGCTGTGATCCTGGTTCCCGACGCGGCCCACGGTGGCCATGCCGGCCAGCGGGACCTGCCGCATTTCGCCCGACGGCAGCCGCAGCGTGGCCAGGCCGCGGTCCTTGGCCATCAGCTGTCCGCCCATGCCGGCGCTGCGAATCAGCTTGGCCCCGCCACCGGGCACCAGCTCGACCGCGTGCACCTCGGTCCCGGCCGGCATGTCCGCCAAGCGCATGGCATTGCCGACGCGCGGCTCGGCCTTTGGCCCCGAGACGACCTCGGCGCCAACCCGCAGGCCCTGCGGCGCCAGGATGTAGCGCTTCTCGCCGTCGGCATACACCAGCAGTGCGATGTGAGCCGATCGATTCGGGTCATATTCGATGCTCGCGATAGTTGCGGGCACGCCCGGCTTGTTGCGGCGCCAGTCAATCACGCGATAGCGGCGCTTGGCCCCGCCGCCGCGGTGTCGCACCGTGATGCGGCCCTGGTTGTTGCGTCCGGCTCGTTCGGTCAGCGGTCGCAACAGCGGCTTGTGCGGCTTGGACTCGGTCACTTCCTCGTGATCGACCGACACGTAGCCCCGGCGCCCCGGAGAGGTCGGATCGTAGGTGCGAAGTCCCATGCCTAGGTTCCTGGATAGATGTCGATGGCGTGCCCCTCGGCGAGCGTCACGATGGCCCTGCGCTTGGAGGATCGGTAGCCGGTGAACCGCCCGAATCGCCGCGGTTTGCCGCGAAGATTCATGACATTCACGCCGGTCACGTCCACGCGGAACAGGGCCTCAACGGCTTCCCGAATCATGTGTTTGGACGCCGTGGGATGCACTTCGAACACGTACTTGCGATCTTCCACGAGCGTGGTCGACTTTTCGGTCACCACTGGTCGAATCACGATGTCGGCGGGATCAGCCATTGCGAACTCCCCGCAGGACCTCGAGCGCGGCGTCGGTCGCCACGACGTGATCGGCTGCGGCAACATCCATGAATCCCACGGCATCGGCGCGCTCCACCGTCACGCCCGGAATGTTGCGTGAGGATCGCCGGAGCGCCTCGGGCGGCTCGGCATCGAGCAGCAGCAATCGTCCGGCCAATCCGGCGTCGGCCAGCCAGGCTGCGCGTTCCTTGGTCTTTGGCGAATCTCCCCAGGCTTCGACGCGATGCACGCGATCGGCCTGCGCCTTTTGCGCCAACAGACTGCGCAGCGCCTCGCGCCGCTCGCGACGACTGAGCCGGCGCCGCACGGTGCGCGGACGGGGTCCAAAGGTTACCGCGCCGCCCCGCCGTTGTCCGGCGGACGCGCTGCCGGCGCGCGCGCGTCCCACGCCCTTCTGGCGGTAGAGCTTTTGCGCGCTCGCCGTTACCTCGCCACGTGTCTGCGTGCTGCTCGTGCTTTGCCGACGGCGCTGCGCGCCGACGATGGCCGCCCGACGCAGAAGCTCGTCCCGCGCTCCGGGATCGCCGAACAAGTCGGTGTCGACGGGCGCGACCGGCGCCGTGTCATTGGCAGCCATCAATCCCGGCTCCCATGTCGCGATGTCGGACGTACCACGAGGATCCCCTTGCGCGGACCAGGCACGGCGCCGCGCAACACGATGTAGTTCTTCTCCGCGTCCACGTGCTCCACCCGCAGGCGCTTGGCGGTCACGCGCTTGCCGCCCATGCGGCCGGCCATGCGCATGCCCTTGAACACGCGACTCGGGCTAGTACCCGCGCCCACCGATCCGGGAGCCCGCAGCCGGTCCGACTGGCCGTGCGTGCGCGGCCCACCCCGAAAGTTGTGACGCCGCACGACGCCGGCAA
Organism: Chloroflexota bacterium; assembly: GCA_026708035.1. Lineage (NCBI taxonomy): Bacteria > Bacillati > Chloroflexota > Chloroflexota bacterium. Next base: position 199,976 of record JAPOVQ010000035.1, read on the forward strand.
AGCCTTTGCCCTTCGAGATGCCCGTCACGTCAACCAGGTCGCCGGGCGCAAACATGTCGGCCCGCACCTCAGCGCCCACGTCGAGGTCAGGCGCGCTGTCCAGGCGAAATTCGCGCAGCACGCGGTAGGCCGGCGCATCCTGCAGGTGTCCTCGCTCCGCTCGCGAAAGCCGCGAATCGCGGGTCGCGTCGAATCCCAGTTGCAGCGCGATGTAGCCATCGCGCTCCACCGTCCGCACGTCGGTCACCGTACATGGGCCGGCCTCGATCAATGTCACGCCAAAGGCGTGCCCAGCGTCGTCGAAGCGTTGGGTCATGCCGAGCTTGCGCCCAAGGATTCCAGTGGCCATGCCGCTAGGACTTCAGCTCGATGTCGACACCGGCGGCAAGCTGCAGCCGCAGCAGCTCGTCCATCGTCTGCTGCGTCGGGTCGATCACGTCGATGAGGCGCTTATGGGTGCGCATCTCGAACTGCTCACGCGAATCCTTGTCGATGAAGGGCGATCGGATGACCGTCCACTTTTTCTTCTGCGTGGGAAGCGGAATCGGGCCGCGCACGTCCGCCCCGGTGCGATCCGCCGCCTCGATGATGCGTCGGGCGGCATCGTCGAGGACCTTGTGATCGTAGGCCTTGAGGCGAATGCGAATCCGCTGCCGCGGGGCCTGTCGCCGGGCGCGCCCGCTGGTCGGCCGCCCGGCCGACGGTTCGGACGGAGTGTCGGCGGGTGCGCGTGCCTCGGCCATCGCAGCTAGTTGACGATCTTCGTCACGACGCCGGCGCCAACCGTCACGCCGCCTTCGCGAATGGCGAAGTGCACACCATCCTCGAGGGCCACGGGCGCGCCGAGCGTCACCGTCATCTCGATGTTGTCGCCGGGCACGCACATCTCCGTGCCTTCCGGCAGATTGACCTCACCGGTCACGTCGGTGGTGTGGATATAGAACTGCGGGCGATATCCGTTGAAGAACGGGGTGTGGCGCCCGCCCTCGTCCTTGGTCAAGACGTAGACATTCGCCATGAACTCCGTATGCGGTGTAATCGACCCGGGAGCGGCCAAAACCATGCCGCGCTCGACCTCGTGCCGCTCGATCCCGCGGAGCAAGCAGCCGACGTTGTCGCCGGCCACGCCCTCGTCAAGGGTCTTGCGGAACATCTCGACGCCCGTGCACACCCGACGGTCCACCAGGTCGCGCATGCCGACGATGTCGACTTCCTCGCCGGGCGTGATCACGCCGCGCTCGACCCGGCCCGTCACCACCGTTCCACGCCCCTTGATGCCGAAGACATCCTCGATGGGCATGAGGAACGGCTCGTCGACCGGGCGCTGCGGCTCCTCGAAGTACGTGTCGATGGTCTCGACCAACTCGAGAATCGGCGCGAACTCGGGAGCGTCCGGATCGGTGTTCTCGGATTCCAGCGCGTGGAGGGCGCTGCCGCGCACGATCGGCACGTCGTCGCCCGGAAACTCATACTTGTTCAGGAGGTCGCGCAACTCGAGCTCCACCAGCTCCAGCAGCTCCTCGTCGTCCACCATGTCGACCTTGTTCAAGTAGACGACGATCGCGCCCACCTCGACCTGCCGTGCCAGCAGCACGTGCTCGAAGGTCTGCGGCATGGGGCCGTCGGGCGCGCTCACCACCAGGATGGCGCCGTCCATCTGCGCCGCGCCGGTGATCATGTTCTTGATGTAGTCGCGGTGGCCCGGCGCGTCGATGTGCGCGTAGTGCCGGCTATCGCTCTCGTACTCGACGTGAGCGATCGAAATCGTAATGCCACGCTCGCGCTCTTCGGGCGCCTTGTCGATGGCGTCGAACGCCTCAAACTGCGCCAAGCCCTTCAGCGACAGCACTTTGGTCATGGCTGCCGTGAGCGTGGTCTTGCCATGGTCGACATGGCCGATGGTGCCGACGTTGACGTGCGGTTTCGTGCGTTCGAACTTGACTCGTCCCATTCGCTGCGTGCTCCTGATGCGCTGGCCATGCGGCCCCGCGCCTAGACTCCTGTCAGAACTTCCTGTCCCGTCCCGGCCCCCGGCCGGACGGCGTAATGTGAAAACTCCATCGAAAACGTACCCCGGCCCTGAGTGGCCGAGCGTAACGCACTAGCGTACCCAAACATTGTGGCCAGCGGTACTTCGGCGCGAATAACGCTCGACCCGCCCCTCGGCTCGGTCCCCTGAACTTCGCCCCGCTTGGACAACAAGCCCGCCAGCACGTCGCCCACGTACTCGTCGGGAATCACGACGTCGACGGCCATCACCGGCTCGAGAACTGCGGTTCCCGATCGCCGCAGGGCCTCTTCCACCGCCCACGATCCGGCGATTTCAAAGGCAAGCTCGGATGAATCCACCTCGTGGAACGATCCGTCGACGATGCGAATTCGCACGTCAATGACCTGAAAGCCCTGCAGTCCCCCGGTCAGCGCGCGCCGCGCCCCGCGTTCCGCGGCCGGCAAGAAGCCGACCGGAATGGCGCCGCCCACAATGCGCGACTCGATCTCGACGCCAGCGCCCGGCTCCAGCGGCTCGAGCTCGACGACCACGTGGCCATACTGCCCGCGCCCGCCCGTCTGGCGAATGAAGCGGCCCGGCGCCTGGACGGCCCGCAAGGGGCGTTCGCGATAGGCCACCTGCGGGCGGCCCACGTTGGCGCCGACGCGGAACTCGCGCAGCAGGCGGTCCACAATCACTTCGAGGTGCAGCTCGCCCATGCCGGCGATCAGCGTCTGGCCGGTTTCCTCGTCGGCTCGCACCTGGAAGGTTGGGTCTTCATCGCCGAGCTTGCCCAACGCCGTGATGATGCGATCTTGGTCCGCGCGGCTCTTGGGTTCGATGGCGATCGTCACGACCGGGTCGGGGAACGTAATCGACTCCAGCAGCACGGGATGCGCCGGGTCGGCCAGCGTGTCGCCGGTGCTCACGTCGCGCATGCCGACGGCGGCGACGATGTCGCCGGGCACGATGGGATCCTTGATCTCCTCGCGCTTGTCGGCGTGCATGCGGAGCACCCGGCTCAGGCGTTGCCGCTTGCCCGTCCCGACGTTGAGAACCGTCGTGCCGGGCTCGATCCGCCCGGAGTAGACCCGGAAATATGCCAGCTTGCCCGAATGCGGATCCGCCACCATCTTGAACGCCAGCGCCGCAAACGGCGCGTCTTCCGATGCCCCGCGCTCGAGCGTTTCGTCGGTCGCGGGATCAATGCCGCGAACGGGCGGCACGTCCAGTGGCGAGGGCAAATAGCGCGCCACGGCGTCGAGCACCGGCTCGATGCCCCGGTTGCGCAACGCGCTGCCAAACAGGACTGGCACAAGCAGCGAATCGATGGTGCCGCGTCGCAGCGCGGCGATCATCGACCCTGCGTCGACCTCTTCGTCGTTGAGGTAAAGCTCGGCGATGTGATCGTCGAATTCACTCAGCGCTTCCAGCAATTGCAACCGCGCGACGACCGCCACTTCGGCCAGATCGTCCGGAATGGCCTCGACCGACGGCTGGGCGGCGCCGTCACCGGCCCACACGATGGCCTGCATCTCGATGAGATCGACCACGCCGCGAAACTCCTGCTCGCGGCCAACGGGAAGTTGCACTGGAACCGGATTCGCCCCCAGCCGCTCACGGATCGAGCGGACCGCCGCGTCGGGGTCGGCCCCAACGCGATCCATCTTGTTGATCAAGGCCACGCGCGGCACGTCGTACTTGTCGGCCTGACGCCAGACGGTTTCTGACTGCGACTCCACGCCGTGCACGGCATCGAAGACCACCAGCCCGCCGTCGAGGACGCGCAGCGAACGCTCGACCTCGGCCGTGAAGTCCACGTGCCCAGGCGTGTCGATGATGTTAATGCGCCGGTCCTGCCAATAGCAGGTGGTGGCCGCCGCGACGATGGTGATGCCGCGCTCGCGTTCCTGCGCCATCCAGTCCATTTGGGTCGTGCCGTCGTCGATGACGCCAATGCGATGGATGCGCCCCGTGTAAAAGAGGATGCGCTCGGTCGTAGTGGTCTTGCCGGCATCGATGTGGGCGATGATGCCGATGTTGCGAGTTTGCGCGATGTCAGCTTCGGACATGGTGCTTCGGGCTCGGGCTAAAACGCGTAGATGGCGAAGGCGCGATTCGCCTCGGCCATGCGATGCATCTCTTCACGGCGGCGCACCGCTCCGCCCTGTCCGGAAGCTGCATCAAGAAGTTCAAAGGCCAGGCGCTCGCGCATCGAGCGACCGGATCGCGCCCGTGCGGAGCTGATGAGCCAGCGCACGGCCAGGGAGTATCGGCGGTCGCCGCGAATCTCGACCGGCACCTGATAGGTCGCACCGCCAACCCGGCGCGGCTTGACTTCGATCTGCGGCATGACGTTGCGAATGGCCTCTTCGAAGGCGTCCAGCGCCGGCGTCCCGCCCCGCTCCTCGACGAGGTCGAAGGCGCCGTAGACGATGGCCTGCGCCTTGGCCTTGTAGCCGTGGCGCATCAGCTTGTTGATGAAGCGCTCCACCGTCCGGTTGTTGTATTTCGGATCGGGGGCGGTCATTCGCCGCTCGGGGCGCTTCCGACGAGGCATGGTTGCTAGATCTCCTGGTTAGTGGGGTTGGCCGCGGGTTTCAGTCAGCCGTAGGCGGTGAGGGGCCGACGATTGCTCCACGGGAGAGCTACCCCTATGCGCCGCGCCTGGTGCCGTACTTTGACCGCCCTTGCTTGCGATTCTCGACGCCCGTGGCATCCAGAGGTCCTCGTACGACGTGGTAACGCACGCCGGGCAGGTCCTTGACGCGTCCGCCGCGAATCAGGACGACCGAGTGCTCCTGGAGTTGGTGACCTTCACCCGGAATGTAGGCCGTGACCTCCATCCCGTTCGACAACCGAACCCGCGCCACCTTCCGCAGCGCCGAGTTCGGCTTGCGCGGCGTGACGGTGCGCACCAGCGTGCACACGCCGCGCTTTTGGGGCGCCCCGCGCGTGCGCACCATGCGCCGCCGCAGCCCGTTATAGGCGAAGTGCAGCGCAGGCGCCGTCACTTTGCGCCGTGACTTGCGCCGACCCTTGCGAACAAGCTGGTTTATCGTTGGCACACGACCACCAAGGTCTGTCGAATTAGGGGCACGACAAAACAGGACGCGCTTCGGCGTCCACCCGGCACGCTATCACTGTGCACGGTCTCCGTCAACGTCCGCGTCGCCATTCTCGGCTTCGGACACGGGCACGTCCTGAACGTTGGCCTCCTCGATCGGGTCATCGGCGCCCGAACTCAGGAACGCGGAAAACTGGTCGGCCGCGGCGCTGGGGCGCTCGGGAATCCCGGCGAGCAGCGCCCGGTCATCGTCGCCTTCGCCGGCCAGGGCCTGCATCAGGCTGTCGATCGCTCGACCGTCGCCGTCGTCGGCCGCCTCCGCGCCGGAACCGACCGCTGCCAGCACGCCTTCGCCGTCAACATCATCAGCCAGCAGCGAATCGGCATCGCCTTCGCCGGCCGTGATCAACGTGCCTTCGTGATACCGCTTCCATCCGGTGCCGGCCGGAATCAGCTTGCCGATAATCACGTTCTCCTTCAGGCCGTGGAGGTGATCGGTCTTGCCCTCGACGACGGCCTCGGTGAGCACCCGCGTCGTGTCCTGGAACGATGCCGCGGCCAGGAAGCTCTCATTGTTGAGCGACGCCTTGGTGACGCCGAGCAACACCCAGCGAGCGGTCGCCGGACGCTGCCCCTCGGCAACGGCCTTTTCGTTGGCCTCGTCGAACACGTGTCGATCGATCAGGGTGCCGGGCAGCATGTCGGTGTCGCCGGGCATCTCGATCAGGACGCGCCGGAGCATCTGCCGCACGATCACCTCGATGTGCTTGTCGTTCACGGCCACACCAACGATGCGGTACACCGACTGGACCTGCTGCACGACATAGCGCTGCAGCGCCTCGCGACCGCGCAGGCGCAAGATGTCCTGTGGATTGAGCGGACCCGCGGTGAGCTGCGCGCCCTTGGAGATGAGTTGGCCACTCTGCACGCGAATCTCCGCGGCCGGGGACACGGGGTATTCGAGGGTTTCCTCGGACTCCGACCGAAGCACGATCTGGCCGTCGCGCACGCTGACCACGCCGTCGCTGGTCGCCCGCGGACCGGCGCCCGCGACGCTGGCCAGCGCCCGCTTGCTGATCGTCTTCGACTTGCTCTTGGCCTTGCGGGCCAGCAAGTCCTCCGCCTGCTCGCGTGGCAACGCGAGGGTCACGTCCTTCGCGACCTCGTCGCCGTCCTCCACTATCGGCACAAAGCCTTCGGCGAGCTCGTAGACCTGTTCATGGATGTGCGCCGACACGACGCGAATCACCTTGCGATCGTCTTCCTCGATGATCTCGGCCGTGCCCTCGAGATCGCTCATCACGGCCACGCCCTTGGGAACGCGGGCCTCGAAGAGCTCCTCGACGCGCGGCAGTCCCTGCACGCGGTCCGTGATGTCCGTGCCCATCACCACTCCGCCCAGGTGGAAGGTGCGCATGGTCAACTGCGTCGCCGGCTCGCCCATGGACTGAGCGGCGATGATGCCGACCGCCGCGCCCTCCTCCACCAGCTCATGCCGGGCCAGGTCCATGCCGTAGCACCGCTGGCAGACGCCGCGCGCATTGCGGCAGTTCATGACGGAGCGGGCGAAGACTTCGCCCACCCCGGCGTCGTCGATCGCCCGGCTGAGATGTCGGTCGACCATGACGTCCGCCGGCACGATGATCTCCCCGGTGTCCGGATGGACCACCGGCCCCAGGGTGAAGCGACCAAAGGCGCGATCGCCCACCGAGCCTTCAACCTGCTCGGGGTCCGCCGTGACGATGTGGTCGCCTTCCGTGGCTCCACAGTCCTCGCCCATCACGATCACGTCTTGCGCCACGTCCACCAGGCGCCGGGTGAGATAGCCGCTGTCGGCGGTTCGCAAGGCCGTATCGGCCAGGCCCTTGCGCGCGCCGTGAGTCGAAATGAAGTACTCCAGCACGCTCAGGCCCTCGCGGAAGTTGGCGCGCACCGGCATCTCGATGATCTGACCCGTCGGGTCGGACATGAGGCCGCGCATCCCGGAAACCTGTCGAATCTGGTCGAAATTCCCCTTGGCCGCGCCGGAGTTCCCCATCATGTAGACGGGGCCGAGCCGGTCGAGATACTCGGGCACGGCCGCGGTCACCCGTTCCATCGCCTCGGTCCACTTCTGGACCGTCAGCTTGTAACGCTCGCGGTCCGTGATGAACCCGTCGCTGTAGCTGCGCTCGATCTCGGCCACGTCCGCGTCGGCGCCGGCCAGCACGTCGTGCTTGACCGGTGGAATCACCAGGTCGAACACACCCATCGTCACGCCCGAGCGCGTGGCCCAGTACATGCCAATGTCCTTCACGCGGTCGGCCACCTCGGCGGTCGCCTCGATGCCGCTGGAGAAGAAGGCCCCGGCCAACACGCGACGCAGCCCGCCCTTGTCGAGCCGCTCGTTGACGAACCGCAAATCGCGCGGCAACGCGATGTTGAAGATGATTCGTCCGATCGTGGTCTCGATGAACGCCGGCGACGGCGGCTGGTCCTCCGGCACCGGAAAGTCCTGCGCCGTAACCCGCAGATTGATCTTGGCGTGCAGATGCACCGCGCCGTGCTCGAAGGCCAGCAGGGCGTCGCCAAAATCGGCGAACGTTCGGCCTTCGCCCAAAGCGCCCTCAACCATCTCCGTCAGGTAATAGGCGCCAAGCGCCATGTCCTTGGTCGGCGCGATGATCGGCGCACCGTCCGCCGGCGACAGCACGTTGAGCGTGCTCTTCATGATGTAGCGGGCCTCGTCTTGCGCGGCCCGGCTCAGCGGCACGTGCACCGCCATCTGGTCGCCGTCGAAGTCGGCATTGAAGGCCGTGCATACGAGCGGATGGATCTGAATCGCGCTGCCCGTCACCAGCACGATGTCGAACGCCTGAATGCCGAGCCGGTGCAGCGTCGGCGCGCGATTCAGCAGCACCGGGTGGTCCTGCGTGACTTCCGCGAGCGCATCCCACACCACGGGCTCGGGGTGCTCGACCATGCGTTTGGCGCTCTTGATGTTGCTGGCATGCCCGTAGTCCACGAGCTTGCGCATGACGAATGGCTTGAATAGCTCCAGCGCCATCTTGGTGGGCAGGCCGCACTGGTTCAGCTTCAGGTGCGGGCCGACCACGATCACCGAGCGGCCCGAATAGTCCACGCGCTTGCCCAGCAAGTTCTGGCGGAATCGCCCTTGCTTGCCGCGCAGCTGATCGCTCAGCGACTTGTAGGGATGGTTGGACGAGCCGGTGACCGCGCGACCGCGCCGGCCGTTGTCGATCAGCGCATCCACCGCCTCTTGGAGCATCCGCTTCTCGTTGCGCACGATGATCTCGGGCGCGCCAAGCTCCACCAGCCGCTTGAGCCGGTTGTTGCGGTTGATCACGCGGCGGTAGAGATCGTTCAGGTCACTGGTTGCAAACCGTCCGCCATCGAGCTGCACCATGGGCCGGATATCCGGCGGCAGCACGGGCAGCACCGACAGGATCATCCACTCCGGGCGATTGCCCGAGCGGCGAAACGCCTCAACGACCTTGAGGCGCTTGGTCGCCTTCTTGCGCCGCTGGATCGACGGCGACTCGATTTCCTCGCGCAGCTCGGCCGCCAGGGAATCAAGATCGACGTTGCCGATCAACTCAACGACGGCCTCGGCGCCGATGCCGGCGCGGAAGACCTCGCCACAGGTGTGGCTGAGCTGCTGGTAGCGCGGCTCGCTCAGGAGCTGGTGCAGCTCCAGGGTCGTCAGATCGTCGGCGCGCGTCTGATAGAACTCGCGGGTGCCCGCAATCCGGGACGCGCGCTCTTCCTCCAGCCCCATGGCTTCCTGGTCGGCCTCTCGCCGCCGCGCCAGCTTGGTAGCGCCAAACCGCTCGTTGGCTGAGGCGACGGCAGTCTCGGCCGCCGCCTCGATGGCTGCCAGCGACTCGGCATTGATGGCGTCACCGGCGGCGATGATCGGCTCGTCAAGCCAGCTCAGCCGGATCTCTTCCTCGGCATTGCTGCCGCTCTCGGCAACCGGCGTGAGACGCGCAACGGTTGTTTCGGCCTCCTCGTGCAGCCGGTCGACTTCACCTTCGAGCTGCTCGTCCAGCTTCGTGATCTGCTCGGCCGTCTCCGCCTCGAGATCCTCCGCCCGCTGGGCCATCTCGGCCTGGACCTCCGCCTCGCGCGCCGCCAGGTCGTCATCGATGCGACCCAACGCCGCGTCGCGCTCGGCTTCGTCAAACTCCGTCACGATGAACGACGCGAAGTAGACGATCTTCTCCAGATCGCGCGGAGTGATGTCCAGGATCTGCCCAATCCGGCTCGGCGTACCCTTCAGGAACCAGATATGAGTCACGGGGGCGGCCAGCTCGATGTGGCCCATGCGCTCGCGCCGCACCCGCGAACGGGTGACCTCCACGCCGCACTTGTCGCAGATGATGCCGCGATAGCGGATCTTCTTGTACTTGCCGCACGAGCATTCCCAGTCCTTCGTCGGACCGAAGATGCGCTCGCAGAACAATCCGTCACGCTCCGGCTTGAGCGTTCGGTAGTTGATGGTCTCCGGCTTGATGACCTCGCCGTAGGACCACGACCGAACTTGCTCCGGCGATGCGAGGCGGATACGGATCGCGTTGAACTTGTTTACCTCAAGCACGCTCGTTTTGCCTCCTACAGCCGGTATTCACGGCCCTGAATGTTGATGCCGTCCAGGTCCGGCAACATGTCATGTGTGTGCTCGACCACTAGCGGCACCTCTTCTTCGTATTCGTCCAGAATGTCCACCGCCACCCCCAGGCTCTGCAGCTCCTTGACGAGCACGCGGAAGGACTCGGGAATGCCGGGTTCCAGGATGGTTTCTCCCTTCACGATCGCCTCATAGGTCTTGACGCGACCGAGGATGTCGTCGGACTTCACGGTGAGCATTTCCTGCAGCGTGTGAGCGGCGCCGTAGGCCTCCAGCGCCCACACCTCCATTTCGCCGAATCGCTGGCCGCCCATTTGCGCCTTGCCGCCGAGCGGCTGCTGTGTGATCAGCGAGTAGGGCCCCGTCGACCGGGCGTGGATCTTGTCGTCCACCATGTGTCCGAGCTTCATCATGTAGATCACGCCCACGACGACCTCCTGGTCGAACGGCTCGCCGGTGCGACCGTCGATCAGGCGCGCCTTGCCGTGCTCGGGCAGGTCGGCCTCCGCGAGCGCCGCGATGATGTCGGCCTCGTCGGCGCTGTCGAAGACCGGCGTGATCGCCCGGAAATCCATCTTGGCCGCCGCCCGGCCCAGGTGAGTCTCCAGCGACTGCCCCACGTTCATTCGCGAGGCCACCCCCAACGGATTGAGGATGAGATCGATGGGCGTGCCGTCTTCGAGGTGCGGCATGTCCTCTTGGGGCAGGATCATGGACACGACGCCCTTGTTGCCGTGACGTCCGGCCATCTTGTCGCCGACCATCAGCTTGCGCTTGGAGGCGACGCTCACCCGCACCATCTCGGTCACGCCGGCTTGCAGGTCGGCGGCGTCGGCGGCGGTGAAGCGCTTCACGTCGATCACCCGCCCGGACTCACCGGTCGGCAGGTGCTTCGACGTGTCCTTCACTTCACGCGCGTCGCGGCCAAAGATCGCGCGCAGCAGGCGGTCCTCGCCGCTGAGCTCGGTCTCTCCCTTCGGGGTGATCTTGCCGACCAGGATGTCGTCCGGTCCGACCTCGGCCCCCACGTAGACCACGCCGGTGTCGTCGAGGTTGCGCAGGCCTTCCTCGCTCTGATTGGGAATGTCCCGCGTGATCTCCTCGGGTCCCAGCTTGGTGTCGCGCGCTTCCACCTCGTACTGCTCGATGTGGATCGAGGTGAACACGTCGTCCTTCACCAGGCGTTCGCTGACGACGATCGCGTCCTCGTAGTTCCCGCCCTCCCAGAACATGAAGGCCACCAGGATGTTCTGGCCGAGCGAAAGCATGGTGTCGCTCGTCGCCATGCTCTCGGCGATCACCTGGTCGGCTTCGACCTTATCGCCGACCCGCACCACGGGCCGCTGGCTGATGCACGTGGCGGTATTCGAGCGCTCGAATTTGCGCAGCCGATAGGTGTGCTCGCCCTCGTCGGGATGCTCCACCACGATCTCGCGGGCGGTGACTTCGCGCACGGTGCCGTCCGCGACGGCGTTCACCATGTGCCCGGAGTCACGCGCGGCGCGAGTCTCCATGCCCGTGGCCACCAGCGGCGCCTCGGGCGTGATCAGCGGCACGGCCTGCCGCTGCATGTTGGCCCCCATCAGGGCGCGGTTGGCATCGTCGTGCTCCAGGAACGGAATCATGGCCGCCGGCACGCTCACGATCTGCTGCGGCGAGGCGTCGATGAATTCGACCTCGGCCACGGGAGACTCGTGGATCTGCGCCCCATGGCGCACGGACACGCGGTCGGCGGCGAACTCGCCGTTTGGCTTCAACGTCGCGTTCGCCTGGGCAATCGTGAACTGCTCCTCGGCGTCGGCGGTCATGTACTCGATCTCATCCGTGACCCACGGGCGCACCGGGATCTCGGCGTCGCCATTCGCGGCAGCCAGGGTGTCCGCCGCCTCGGGCGTGATCTCTGCGCCGGCGGCTATCAGCACGTCGCCGCCATCCGGTCCGTGAATTGGCTTAGTGGCGGTTCGGCCGGCGAGCGCCGCCGCATCCGACGCCGGCACGCTGTGGGCCACGCGGCGGTACGGCGTTTCGATGAACCCATACGGATTCACCTTGGCGAACGTGGCCAGGGTGTTGATCAAGCCGATGCTCGGACCCTCCGGCGTTTCGATCGGACACACGCGGCCGTAGTGGCTGTAGTGCACGTCCCGCACGTCGAATCCCGCGCGCTCGCGCGAGAGCCCGCCGGGTCCCATGGCGCTGAGGCGACGCTTGTGCCCAAGCTCGGCCAGCGGATTGGCCTGGTCCATGAACTGCGACAGCTGGCTGCCGCCGAAGAATTCCTTGATCGCGGCGGTCACGGGCCGCGTGTTGATGAGCCCTGAGGGCGTCGCCTCCGCGGCGTCCTGAATGCTCATCCGTTCCTTGATCACGCGCTCCATCCGGAGTAGCCCGATCCGGAACTGCTCGGCCAGCAGCTCGCCAACCGCGCGGACGCGCCGGTTGCCGAGGTGGTCGATGTGGTCGGGCTGTCCCTGCACCACATTCAGGCGGACGATCTCCCGCACAATGGCCAGCAGATCCTCCGGCCGCAGCGTGCGCGTTTCGTCGTCGGGATCGGCGCTCAGCCGCTTGTTGAGCTTGTATCGCCCAACGGGGCCAAGGTCATAGCGGCGAATGGTGAAGAACGTCTGCTCAATCAGGGCGCGGGCGTTGTCCACCGTGGCCGGGTCGCCGGGTCGCAGCCGGTGGTACAGCTCGATGAGGCCGTCTTCGTGGCTCAAGGCGGTATCGCGCCGCGTGGTGGCATCGCCGATGGTGGACCGGATGAACTGGTGATCCGGGTCCGTGTCGATATCGGCGAACAGGTCCAACAGCACGTCGTCCGCCCCCCACTCCGACGAGATCGCGCGCAGGAACGTGGTCACCGGAATGCGTCGCTTGCGGTCGATCTTCACCCCGATCAGGTTCTGGCTCGCGGTTTCGAACTCGAGCCAGGCGCCACGCTTCGGGATCAGCTTGGCGCCGAATCGACGCCTCCCGGTGGCCGGGTCGTCTTCCGCCGAGAAGTACACGCCAGGCGAGCGCACGAGCTGGCTCACGACCACTCGCTCCGCGCCGTTGTAGATGAACGTGCCCTGGCTGGTCATGAGCGGGAAGTCGCCCATGTAGACCGTCATCTCTTTGATCTCGTCGGTTTGCTTGTTGTGCAGCCGAGCCTTGACGCGCAGCGGCGCCTGATAGGTGCGGTCGGCCTCGCGGCATTGCTCTTCGGAATAGGCCGGCGTGTCGAACGGCTCGTCCGGCACCTCGAAGTGCAACTCGAGGTTGCGCCCGGTGAAATCCTGAATCGGTGAAATCTCGGCGAACAGCTCCCGCAGATATTCCTCTTTGAACCGGTTGAACGACTCGACCTGCAGATCGATGAGGTTCGGCGGGTCGATCAGACTTCGAGTCTTGCCGTAATACCGGGCCTCTACCTGCGATGCCGCACCGTTGTTAGCCATGGAGCCTCAGCTTCTCAGGTCCGGCGAATGTGCCGGACGTATACCGTCGTGAATCCAATCGGCCCGGGTCCAAGACGAGCAAGCGCGCGCCGGGCCTTGATGCACGCTCGCGGTGCAGGGTCGACATCCACGTCCCATCAGACGCAATCGCCCAACGTTCGCTAATGGCCTCGCCTTGTCAGTCGCAAATCCAACACCCCGAATTGGGAATTATCTGAAGACAGCACAAAACACCCAGAGCGGCCTGAAAACCGCCTGGGTGATAGACCTATTCGATTCGCCCTAGCGCAAGCTGGGCGCAAAATCCCCGCACGTCACCATAAGCTTAGCAGGCCGCCAATGGCCGTCAAAGGTCGTCCGACCTGGGCAGTTGGCGACTGTAAGTTCGTCTTTCCCGCGCAGGGAGACTCTTGCGCCCCCCGGTGTGGATTGGAGAGCGGGCCCGATCCCCTCTCCCTCGATGGGACAGGATTAGGGTGAGGGTGATCCGAGGCTTGGCCCCGGTGTGGTTTGGAGAGCGGGTCCGATCCCCTCTCCCTCGATGGGAGAGGGTGAGGGTGAGGGTGATCCGAGGCTTGGCCGTGGGATGTCGATCTCATTTTGCGGAGGCCTCCCAAGGCTGGCATCCATCCCCTTAGGCCAATGCCCGCCTACCCAAGCTCCCCCTGAAGCTGCCGGCCACCGAGCACGTGCAGGTGCACGTGGCCCACGGACTGCGCCCCGTGGCGTCCGTGATTCACGGCCACCCGATAGCCCGACGCATGCACGCCTTCCATCCGCGCCACCGTCGCGGCGGCGGTGAGCAGGCGTCCTGCCAGGTCGGGATCGTCCCGCAGGCCGTCAAGACCCGACACGTGCCGACGCGGCACAACCAGGACGTGCACGGGGGCCTGGGGCGCGATGTCGCGAAATGCGAACACCGCGTCGTCCGCATAGACCTGATCCGACGGGATGCCCCCCGCCACGATCTTGCAGAACAAACAGTCGGCGACAGCGTCTGCCAAACCTGTCCCATTTGCCGTCATGGTGCGGCTCCCATTGGTCGAGACTCTGGCGTGACCCGTCCGTCATTCCCGCGAAGCCTGTCCCCGCGTAGGCGGGGAGCGGGATTCCATCCGTCGGTCAACCGAAAAGCCCACTCATCTATTCAAGAGTCTCCCGCCGGCGGCACGCTGAGGTTAAGGCATTCCCACCCATCCCGGCACAACACGCTCTCGACATCGAGTCCATGGTGGGCAACCGCCTCCTGCATCTCGGCGCTCCTGGCCGACGTGATGCCCCCCAGGATCACGCGACCGTCTCGGCGCACGGCGGCGCGGTAGTGGTCGAGACTGCGCAGGTGCGTGTCAGCCACAATGTTGGCCACCACGATGTCCGCCGCGTCGCAACTGTGGAGCGGCAGCCGTCCCTGCACCACCGACACCCGGTCGCCACAACCGTTCTTGGCCACGTTGGCCCGCGCCGTCCGCACAGCGTCCGCATCGGTGTCGACGGCGCGCACGCGCCGCGCACCGCTCAGGGCCGCGACGATCGCCAGGACACCGGAGCCCGTGCCCACGTCGATGACGTCGTGCCCGGGACCGACCGCTCCCTCGAGGACCTCTACCGCCAGTTGCGTGGTTGGATGCAGCCCGGTGCCGAACGCCATGCCGGGATCGAGCCGAATCACCTGGCGGTCTCCGTCTGGCGCATCCGTCCACGAAGGCGCGATCACGAAGCAGCGGCCGACGGTGAACGGGCGGTAGAACGCTCGCCATTCGTTCAGGTATTGCTCGGGTCGCACCCACCGGACGTGCGGCGTTCGCAGGGTCGAGGCGCCGGTGGCGCCGAGATGCCACAGCGCGCGCTCGAGGGCCTCACGCGTCGACTGGCACTCCGGACCGTCGGCGACGTAGGCCCGTACGGTCACCTGGCCATGCGCGTCGTCCGCCGAGTGCTCCACGGCCAGCGCCGGTCCCACCCACCGACCGAGCTCGATTCGCACGTCGTCGGCGTCCGAAGGATCGACATTGACCGAGATCTCGAGCCAGCGCTGGCTCACCGAAATGCGGCGCGTGCCTTCTCGACGAAGCTTCGGCCATCGGCATCGCGCCCGGCGGGCAGCGACTCCCGCAGCTGTTCCAGCACCTGCCGCTGGTCCGACGACAGCTTCTTGGGAACCACCACCTTGACCGTGATGCGCTGATCGCCCCGTCCCGATCCGCGATACCGCGGCACGCCGCGGCCGCGCAGCTTGAGCACCGTGCCGGGCTGCGTGCCGGCCGGGACCGTCACGGTTTCCTCACCGTCGACCGTCGGAATCTCCACCGTGCTCCCAAGGGCGGCTTCGGCGATGTTGAGCGCGAGATCGCTCACGATGTCGTCGCCCTCCCGCTCGAGCTGCGGATGAGGCTCGACCTCAATCGCGACATAGAGATCTCCCGGCGTGCCGCGATTTCTGCCGTGATCGCCGGCGCCCGAGAGACGCAACTCGGTGCCGGGCGCCAACCCGGCGGGAATCTCAATTTCCCGGCTCATGGCACGGCGCTCCAGCCCGGTGCCGCGGCACCCGGAGCACGGCTCCGTGATCTCGCGCCCCTCGCCGTGGCAGCGCGGACACGTCGCGACATTCACGAACTGTCCGAAGAGCGATTGCTGAGTCCGTTGCACCTGCCCGGCGCCTCGACACATCCGGCAAGTTGTCGGCTTGGTGCCCGGCTCGGCGCCATCGCCCCCGCAGGCGCCGCACGGCTCGTGGCGCTCGTAGTCGACCACCTTCGTCGCGCCGAACACCGACTCGATGAAGTCCATCGCCACGACGGCGCGAAGATCGCCGCCGCGATGCTCCGTTCTGCGGGTGCGCGAGGTGCCGCGCCCGAAGAACGCGTCGAAGATGTCACCGACGCCGGCGAAGTCGTCGACCCCGGCCCCGAATCCGCCGCGCGCGTCGGCGTGTCCGAAGCGGTCATACATCTGCCGCTTCTCCGCGTCGCGCAACACCTCGTAGGCCTCGTTGATCTGCTTGAACTTGGCGTCGGCATCCGGCGCCTTGCTGACGTCCGGGTGGTATTCACGCGCCAGCTTGCGGAAGGCACGGCGAATCTCGGCTTCGGAGGCGTCTCGACCGACCCCCAGCACGTCGTAGTAGTCGGGCTTGCTGCTCACTGGCGCGCCACCGTTCGCCGTTAGCCCACGCCGCCGTCGGCCGGTTTCGCGTCATCCGAGGCCGTCGACTCGGCCTCCGACTCCAGGCTGGCCGCCGGCGCCGATTTGACGAGCGTCGGACGCAACACCCGGTCGTGCATGCGATAACCGCGCTGCAGCTGCTCGGCCACCGCCATCGGACCGTCGCCGTCGTCCGACATCACCACCTCGTGGATCGCGGTGTCGATGGCGTCGCCGCGTTTGCACTCGATCGGCGTGACGCCGTGCGCTTCCAGCGCGCCCAGCAGCTGAGCCTGCGTCAGCGCGATCCCGTCCACCCAGCTCAGCAACCGCAGTTCGCTCGGCAGCGACTGAAACGCGCGTTCGAATCCGTCAATCACCCGCAAGATGTCGAACGCGATCGCCATGTTGGCGAACGAGGCGCGTTCCCGCGCGTCGGCCTCAGTGCGTCGCCGGTAGTTGGCGAAGTCGGCCTGCACCCGCGTGAGTCGATTGAGAAGATCCCGATGTCGCCGTTCGAGATCGGGCGCCTCGTCGGTCGACGGCTCGGACGATCCCGCATCGGCCTCTGGCTGATCCGCGGAGCCCGACGCCGCACGGCGATCGGTCACGCGAATGGTCGGACGATCGTCGTCGTCGACCCGTGGCGCCTGGTCGTCCGGCGCCTCAGATTCACGAGGTTCGGCTTCCGCCATGCCTATCGGTTCTCCCCAGTGCTTCCGTGGGCCGCGGCCCCCGGGCCCAGTGCCTTCAGCCGAGGCATTATCCATGCCCGCGCGTAGCGGAGTTGTGAATTTCCGCGTCCGCAGTCGAGCCATGCACCTCGGCGACCGGCGCCGACGACCGCTAGCCGCCGTCCCGTTGAATTCTGACGTCACCTGGCACGACGACAAAATCGGCCCGGCTCACGGACTGCGAACCGACAAGAACCTCGACGCTCCATTGCCCCGCGGCGGCGGTTGGCGGAAGGAAGAACCAAAAGCCATACGTCGCTCGCGGCGAGGCTTGCACCGGATCGGTGAGAAAGCGGCCGATCTCACGATCTCCCTCGTTCCAGCGAATGCCGAGGCGTGTGCCGTCGGCGATGTCGGTGAATTCGATGGAAATACTCACCCGCTCGCCGGGGTGGAATTGGAGCGTTGGCTCCACCGCACGTTGGGCAGAGTCGAGATCGAGCGCCAGCGTCACGGATTCGATGTTGGCCGATTCGTTCGCGGCGGGCTCGATCGTCGGCGTCGGAGTCGGCGTCTCCTCCTCGGCAGCCTCCGGTGTCGCTTCCGCCTCACCGGCCGGCGATGGCGCGGGCTCCGCGGGCAGCGGCTGTCCGGGCGGGGCAATGCGCCACACGATGCCGCGTCCCTCGAGCAAATAGATGCTGCCGTCATTGGCGATTGCGATATCGATGGCGGTGAACAGCGGAATTTCGCCGGCCGGTCCACCCGGCTGTCCCGAACCCGTCGGGTCGCCGGCGATCACGCGCGCGGCGCCACCGCCAACGGCCGTCACCGTCCCCGCTCCGCTTTCGACCACGTAGAACCCACCGGCAGCGTCTGCCGCGAGCCCAATGGGAGCCTCGATGCGGACCGACCCCGCCGGTCCCGTGTCGGGCGCGGTGGTGTCCGACGAGCCGGCGGCAAGCTCGATAGTTCCATCGCGGCGCAAGCGGCGCACGACACCCGCTTGCAGCTGCGAGATCAGCACGTCGCCGCCGGCGTCGACCACCGCGCGCTGGGGAAAACCGACCGCTGCCGCCGTGCCGGGTCCGCCGTCGCCGCCCGAGCCGAAGTTGCCGGTGCCGGCAATGGTGACGATGGTTCCATCGCGTTCCACGCGGCGCACCCGATGATCCGGCGCGTCGACCACGTACAGCCGTCCCGACGGATCCAGCGCCACGCCAACCGGCTCGGTGAGTGACGCGAAGGCCGCCGGGCCGCCGTCGCCGCCTGAGCCCGGAGCGCTGACGCCGACCATCGTGCCGATCACGCCTTGGGGAGTAACCCGCCGCACGCGGAAGTTGCCGGCGTCGGCAATGTAGAGCGCGCCTTGCGCGTCGACGGTGACGTGGTGCGGGCGATTCAGCTGCGCCGCCGTCGCCAGGCCGCCGTCGCCCGAGAATCCCGGACTCCCGTTCCCCGCCACGGTCCGCACGGTGCCGTCAAGCTCGATGCGCCGAATGCGGTGGTTGCCGGTGTCGGCCACGAGCACGCGCCCGGCACTGTCCACGGCAATGCCGCGAGGCGTGGTGAACTGGGCGTCCGCCCGCGAGCCTCCTTCGCCGTCGTAGCCCGGTTCGCCGCGGCCCGCGAACACCTCGGCAATCAGCTCCGCGGCAACCGGCGGCGGCAGCGCCTGGGACGGAGCCGGCGGCTGATACGGCGGGGCCGCCGGCGCTTCGGGCTCGGCGGGAATCTGGGCAATGGGAACCAGCGCCCGCAGCCGGCGCGTGCCCTGCTCGACCACGAGCAATTCGCCGCGCGTGGTCACCGTCACGTCGGCCGGCAGCTCCAACCGGGTGTCAACGGCCAGGCGGCCGGATGCCGATGGCTGTTGAATGTCACCGGCGATCGTGGTGATGCCGCCGCTGGGGTCAATGCGTCGGACGCGCCGGTTGTTCCAATCCGCGACAAACACGTTGCCGTCGGTATCGACGGCCACGGCTTGAGGCCCGTGAAGCTGGGCGCTCACCGCCGAGCCGCCATCGCCCCCCATCCCAGGCTCGCCGGTGCCGGCGAGCGTGTGGATGGCCGCGACGCTGCTCTGACCGGATACGCGACGAATCCGGTTCCCGCCAAGCTCGGCAATGAGGATGTTGGCAAATGCGTCGACATCCACATCGACGGGCTGATTCAACTGCGCGTTTGCGGCGGCGCCACCGTCCCCCGCGCTGCCGGCGATGCCGGTGCCCGCCATGGTTGTCACCACGCCGTCCGGGCCGATGCGTCGCACGCGGTGCGCCGCGCGTTCGGCAATGAACAGCGTGCCCTCGCCGTCCAGCGCCATGCCGGCGTTGCCCGCCAGGCGGGCCAGGCTCGCCGGTCCTCCGTCGCCCTCGATCCCCGGCTGCCCGTCGCCAATCACCGTCGTGATCGTGCCGTCGATCGCCACCCGTCGAACTCGGTGCAACTCGGCGATGAGCAGTACTCCGGCGCCGTCAACCAGCAGCCGGGTCGGCTCGGTGAGCTCGGCCTGCATCGCTGGACCACCGTCACCGGCGGATCCGCGAATGCCCGTGCCGGCCACGGTCTGAATCACGCCGTCGGCGCCGATGCGCCGCACGCGATTCGCCTGAGGGTCCGAGATATAGACCCGGCCCTGAGGATCCACCGTCACGCCGCCGATGCTTCGGAACTGCGCCAGCGCGGCCGGCTGCCCATCGCCGGCATCGCCGAAGTTGCCGCTGCCGGCAAGATCAATGACCACCAGCGGGAGTTGCACGGCCGGCGGCAAGCTCGACACGGCCAGCGGGAGATATGGCGTCGCGACTGGCGGATCGGTCCGCGCAGGCTCCGCAGTCTGCACCGGATCTTGGCCGTCGCCGAACCCACCGATATCGCATCCCGTTGCCGCAATGGCAGCCATGGCCCCCACGAGCAACTGCCGCCGCGTCAACCGACGCCTTTGCCGGTTCCTACGCGACATCGCCCCGCATCACAATTCGCAGCGTGCGCATCAGAATTCGAAGATCGAACAGCAAGGACCAGTTTTCCACGTAGTACAGGTCATATCGCGTACGCTCGTCGATTGACGAATTGCCGCGCAACCCATTGACCTGTGCCCAACCGGTCATCCCGGCGCGCTCACGGTGACGGACCATATAGCGAGAATACTCGCGCTCGAACTGGCGCACGTAGGACGTCCGCTCGGGCCGTGGGCCCACAAGGCTCATGTCCCCACGTATCACGTTGATCAGCTGCGGCAGTTCATCGATCCAGTAGCGCCGGAGCCAGCGACCAACGCGAGTGATCCGCGGATCGTTCGCAACGGTCCATGTCTGGCCGCTGAGTTCCGCGTCGCGGTGCATCGTCCGAAACTTGACGATCGGAAATCGCCGCTGATCGCGACCGACGCGCTGCTGGACGTAGAACACGGGCCCGGCAGAGTCCAAGCGGATGGCGAGCGCGACCAGCACCATCGGAACCGACAAGACGACCATTCCGAACATCGCGCCCGCGAGGTCCAGCGAGCGCTTGGTGAATCGGCGCAGCCCCTGGAGCCGAACGTCGTTGACGGCCATCAACGGCAGCCCGCGAATCCCGCCCGTGGTCACCGGCGACACCATCAGCTGGAACAAGTCCGGCAGCAGCCACACGTCGGTAAACGACGCCTCGGTCTGCTCAAGAATGCCCAGCAGCGCGTCGTGCGAAAGCGACGGGATAGCCACCACCACCTTGTCGACCTGGTGCTCGCTCAGCACGCCCGCCAGCGAGTCCACGCGACCCAGCACCGGCACTTGCTGGCCGCCGGCGGTCACCGAAGTGGCAAAGTCGTCCACAAAGCCGACCACCCGGAATCGCCGCGTGCGCTCGTCAAACAGCCGCGCCAGCACCTCGGTGCCCTCGGTTCCAGCCCCGACCACGATGACGCGCGTGATCCCGATGCCGAAGCGATTCAGCGCCTGCCGCACCCCGATGAGCAGTGATCGTCCGACAACCACCAGCACGATGCCGGCCAGCCACATGTACGCCACGAGCAGGCGCACGAATTCGAGTCGATCCTGGATCACGAAAAACGTGGCGGCCACCGTGAGCAGCGCGCCGACGGTGACCGCCCCGGCCGTTCGCACAACCCGATCCAGCGGACCTGCCGTGCGATGCCGCGTGTACAGGCCGAGGGCGAGCCCAGCCAGGACGCTCGCAACCGTGAAGGTGAGGTTGACCGGCACGAAGAAGAGAAACCGGTTCGACGCCACTTCGGGCCCCCACCCCAACCGGAATCGCACGACGTACGCGATGGCGGTGGCCGCGAGCAACGCCGCAACGTCCAAGGCCACCGTTCCCGTGGCCTCGAGTCCCTCCCAGTTGCGTCGAACCCAGGTCAACTCACTGCCCCCTTGCGCCGACCCAGCGCCAACATTTGGCGAGCGACTTGGCGGGCAACGGCGCCAAGCGCTAGGACGACGATCGCGGCGGTGACGACCGCCCGCAGCCAAACACCGTCACGTTGCCGGTGCTTCCGATAGTAAAGCCAAATGGCTCGATAGAATTCCACTCGCGCACGGACGGCGCGCTGCCGCGTTGATTGCCGCTTGAGGTGCCGCACCACCACCGACGGCACGAAGAGGGTCGGCCAGCCGGCCTGTCGAATGCGATATCCGAGGTCGAGGTCTTCGCCGTAGGTGAAGAACTGCGGGTCGAAGCCGCCGACCCGGCGAAAGGCCTCGGCGCGCACCAGCATGCACGCGCCGGAAACCGCGTCCACCATTGCTTCGCGTCTGGAGGAAGGCGCAACGTTATAGGGCCGCACACCGCGCGGCGGCAGGCGGCGAGGCCAGCGGAGCAAGCGCAATGCCGCGGAGGCAGGCGTCGGAAACGAGCGGCACGCCGCCGGGTCCAACGATCCATCGGCCAGCTCGAGCCGCGGCCCCAGGATGCCCAGCGCGGGATCGGCATCGCCGCGCTCCACCAGGCGCCGGAGTCCGAGCGGCGTGAACTCCGTATCGGGATTGAGGAACAGCAACCACCGTCCCCGTGCGCGCGAAGCGGCAAGATTGTTGCCCCGGCCGAATCCCAGCTCGCGGCTGCCCCGAATCGCCTGCACGTCCGGCCGGGACACGATGCTGTCCCAGGTGCCGTAGCCGGAGCCGTTGTCCACCACCAAGACCTCCGCCGACAGCCCGCCGGTCGAGTCCGGGATAGTCGCCAGGCATCGCTGCAAGAGGTCGGGCACGTTGTACGTGACGATGATGATCGAGACATCCACGGTCATCGTCCTAGCCCCTCAGCCGACGCCAACAGCCCGCCGCATAGCCCAGCATTTTGGCCGCGTCGCCAACCACCCGCACGAGCGGGACGAGAGCCGGTGCAGCCGATCCACCGCCGGGCATTGCCCGCGCCCGCGCGATCGGTCGGCCCAGGTATCGATAGCCCAGGAACGCGAGCAGCGCGATGCGGCCCCACGATGGCCGCCGTACCAGGGATAGACCCACGGCGTAGGCCGCGAAGCGCGCGGCGTGGCGTTTCCCGAGCATGCCGGCCCGGCCATCGCCCGACGCGTAGTGAAAATACTGGCGGAAGAATGCCGGCAGGCTCGAACGCGGTCGATTCCAAACGTCGGCGCCCGGAGCGTGAACAAACCAACCGCCCTCGGCCCAGATCCTCCGATCGAGCCACAGATCCTCGCCGTAGTCGAGCCACTCGGGAAAACCGCCGACTTGATCAAACCATTGCCGTCGCAGCAGCACCGACCCACCGCTCGGCGGATAGTGCGCCGGATCGATCTCCCGCGCGAACGGAAGCCCCACGGCGCCAATGGCCGTTTCGACGGCGTTGCCGGGCGCGGCCAGGATGTAGCCAAACGCCCCGGCGGCGAGCGGCGCCCGCTCCGCGGCATCCACCAGCGCCCCAAGCCAATCCGGCGACCGGACGATTCCCGCATCGGTGAAGGCGATCAGGTCGGACGTCACCGAGCGCGCCGCCAGGTTTCGACCGGCCGAAATGTTGCTGCCGGGCGCGGCGATGACCTGCACGCCCTCCATGCCGGCCAGGGACTCCCGCAGAATCTCGACAGTCCCGTCGCTCGATCCACCGTCGACGATGACGAGTTCGTCAGGTGTCCGGCGCTGCGACCGAAGACTCTCGGCCAATGCTTGGGCGTCGCGGGCCTCGTTGAGGACCGTCGCGCACACCGCCACCGTCATCCCGCGCCTCCATCCTGTCCCCAATCCCGCAGGTCGCCGTGGACGTCCACCAGCGCCTTTCCCACAAGCGGCGGTGCATGGTGCTCGGCGACGTAAGCGTGGCCGCTTCGCCCCATCTCGCGCCGTCGCTCGTGGCCCTGCAGCAGATCGGCAATGGCGTCGGCAAACGCCGCGGCCGAGTCCGCCGCGGCAATGCCGGCCAGTGACCGCGCCAGCCCCGCAAGCCCCTTGGCTTGAACCACAACGGGGCGCGCCTGGGCGAGGGATTGCAGCACCTTCAGCGGCGCCCCCGACCCCACCGGCGCGGGCGAGGTGCTGAGCCAGGCTTCCCGCTGCTCCGCCTCGAAGTCATCAACCAGCCCGCCCACGCTGCAGCGCGCCGGGGCAATCGCGCGCAGGCTCAGCGACCCCGGACCCACCACTCGCAGCTCGGCCTCCGGCACGCGTCGCAGCACCGCGGGCCACACGGTGCCAAACAGCCACTCGGCCCCAAGGATGTTCGGGCGGTAGGCGAAATTGGCGGCCAGCAGCACGCGCGGCAGTTCGGACTCGCAGTCGGCGCCGGGCGGCTCCGCCGGCGCCGGAACCGGGTGTGGAATCGCCGCGACCGAGCGATTGCCGAGCGTCGCCAGCGACGCGGCGTCGGCCGCCGACGAGGCGACCACGGCATCAGCCGCACCTACGACCCACCGCTCGACGCCATGCAGCAGCGCCGCCTGCCGCCGCGAGTGCCAGGCGCGTGCGCCGCGCGCGAGATTGGCGAGTTGGCTCTGAATGCGCCATTCCACGTTGTGTGCGTCAAAGACCACGGGCGGCCGTCGCCGCTCACCTTCGGTGGAGGCAGCCACGTCGTGCACGATGTGCGCCAGCTGCAAGCCTTCCACCTGCACCGCCTCGACACCGCCCGCGACAAGGCGCTGCTGCACGGCGGCTCGAAGCTCCGGCGTGCGGTGGCGAAACACAAGATCAGGCGCAGGTCCGACGGCGGCGTTGGCCAGACGTCGCCACAATGGCGCCCGCCGCAGGCGGATGGCGGTTGTGCTGCGCGCATTCGGGTGCGGGCGCACACGCTCGCGCGCGCCGGCGAGGGTGATCACGTCAACGTCGTACTCCTCGGCGAGCGTCGTGATGAACGCGCTGTTGCGCACCGCCGCGCCATGCGTCGGCGGCCACGGGACCGACGGCGTGACGACGAGGACGCTCACGTGAGGCGGTCGTAAACCGACAGGGTGGCCGCGGCGGCCCGCGCCCAGGAAAACCCGGCGGCTCGCTCGCGTCCGGCCGATCGCAGTTTCGCGCGCAGCGACGGATCGCCCACGACCTGGTCGATTGCGTCCGTCAGCGCCACGGGATCCTGCGGGTCCACGTACAGCGCCGCATCGGCCGCCACTTCCCGCAGGGCGCCAATGTCGGAAATGACGCAGGGCGTCCCGGCCCGCATGGCCTCGAGCACCGGCAACCCAAACCCTTCGTCGAGCGATGGCTGCAGCAACAGGCTCGCATGTCGATAGAGCACTCCCAGCATCGCGTCCGACACCGAGCCGATGAACCGCACCCGTGCCTGACGATCCAACATCCTCACGGTTCTCACGATATCGACGCCTTGATAGCCAAGGGCGCCCGCCACCAGCAGCGGCATGGCGCGCGCGGCCTTGGAGCGCACCCACGCGCTCGCGGCATGCACGTGGTTCTTGCGTGGTTGCACTGTTCCCACCATCAGGGCGTAGCCCTTGCCGGTCGGATTCGAATCGCAGCCCGCATGCAGCGGGGTCGCTGGCGCCGCGTGAACGACGCTGACACGGTCCTGAGGGATGAGATTCCGCTCCAGGAGCTGATCGCGAACGTGCGCCGACAAGGTGATCACGTGCGCCGCCCTGGACAGTCGCCGAATGGCAGTGCCATAGAACTCGAGGCTCGATGGGTCGTACGCCGATGGGTGGGTCAGGAAGGAAACGTCCATGACCGTCACTGCGCTCGGCGTCCGCACGCCGGGCGGCAGGGCGTGGTCGGGAAAATGCGCCGCGTCGAATGTCCGTAGCCCCCAGGCCAGCGTCGCCCGTTCCAAGCGATGCCGTGCCGGCGCCGGCGCGGATCGGACCGGCAGCGCGGCGCCACGGTGGCGCCGGTCGCGCGGATCGAGCAGAAGCATGACGTCGAGTCTGGGATCGCCTAGCTCGGCGATGGCCTGCTGGAGCTCCCAGATATACCGGCCGATCCCCGCGCGGTCGCGATGCAGCATCCGGCCGTCGAGAGCGACGCGCACGTCAGGGGCTGCGCCGAACGACGACCAGCGTGGCGCCGACAAGGACGCCGCCCAGCACGGCCAGGTGCTGGAAGCTCGCCAAGTGGTGGTCGACCAGGGAGGCCGCGAGCAGCGCCGCCAGCCCCGCCGCGCACGCGCGCGCCATCGGGTCGCGTCGTACGACACGGACGGCCCGCGCCGTCGTGGCAACGACCACGCCCAGCGCGCTTGCCGCCGCAAGCACGCCGGCGCGCTCCGCGATCCATAGCCACGTATTCGATACACCGACAAAAACGTCCGCGTCAGGCGAAGCGCCGTAGCCCACGCCAAACCAGGGATACCGACCAATCACGCGGGCCGCCTCCTGCAGTTCGCCCAGCCGCAGGGCGTCGGAAAGGTCGCGCTGCACCACTGCCGCACGCATCGCCTCCCCCAGCCCCCCCGGCCACGGCACGATCAGCCCAAGCGCACCGGCCAGCGCGAGCCCGGCGCCCAATCGCGGGCGTGTGCTCGCGATGACGTAAAGCGCCGCCACCGCGGCGCCCACCCAGGAGCCCCTCGACAGCGTGAGCATGAGCGCCGCCGCGATCAGACCAATGGCCGTCGCCTGGAGCGCGAACCGACGCGCCGACCCGGTGCAACCAACCATCGCGAACGGCAGCGCCATGGCCAGCGTGACGCCCAGAACGTTCGGATCCACGAGCAGTCCCGTGGCGCGCGGCGTGACCTCGTCGGGCAGGAACCGCTGAATGTCGGCTGCGGGATAGCCGGCCGGAGACAGCGCCTCCAGGAACCGGATGCCAACGTCCCCGGCCAGGTGCAGCGCCACGGCCAGCGCGGCCTGGACCGCCGCGGCGCCAACGATCACCAGTTGTCCATGGCGCCTGATTGACGACCGCGGCAGCCACATCACAACCAGTAGCGGGACCGCCGCGGCCATCGCCAGCTTGAGGCCCGTCTGCAGCGCCTCGAAATCCCGCTCGATGGGCCAGGCAATCCCCGTGGCCAGGAGAACGAGCAGCAGGTAGAGAGCCTGGACGATCAGGATGCGGTCTCGGGAGAGCGTTCGGCTGCCCCGGACCATGGCCAGCGCCGTGGCGCCGATCAGGAGGGCCAAGAGCACCGCGATCACGGGCGGTTGAGCGCCCACGCGCACCGGCACGATCACGAACGGCGCCACGATCGCCAGGGCCAGCAGTCCGCCCAGCCCCAACGCGGGCCGTCGGACGACCGCGAGGGCGCCAACCAGCAACACGCCACCGGCCATCGCCGCCGACGGCTGCAGCCGCGCGGCCATCCATCCGGCAAGTCCGGCGGCGAGCGCAACTGCCGGCGTCAACGCCCATCGCGCCGATACTCGTCGGGCGGCCGATCCTAGTCCAGCAGCGACCACACGTATGCCTCACTCACCGTTCGGGTTCGCTGGCGACGTCGACGCTTGCGCAAGGCGCGGCCCAGCTGCGGAATCGCCGCCAGCTGGCCGTTCAGGGTTGCCCGCGCCGCGCGACCCTGAAAATTGCGCAGCGCGTCGAGCGCGATTTGCCCCTGGGCTCGCAGCATGGACCACCACCGGCGGCGCATCACGAATCCCGGAACGTTCATCACCGTGACCAGCGGTCGGTTTCGCCCGACCAGAAAACTCTCGAACTCGCTGGTGGCGCTCGCGCCCCGCCGATGCCGCACGCGCGCCGTCGGCACGTAGCGGCACCGGTGGCCGGCGAGCTGCGCCCGCCAGCTCAGGTCCACGTCCTCGCAGTACATCATGAGGTCTTCGTCCAGCCCGCCAATCGCATCGAACAGCGACTTCCGGTAGGCCGCGGCGGCGGCGCACGCGCCAAACACTTCGCGCGGCTCGTCAAACTCCGCGCCGTCCCGCTCCCACACGCCGCGATTGCCCGGCAACCCGCTGGCCGTGAAGAAGTCGCCGGCGGCGTGCAATCGGTCCGGCGTCGCATAGAGCAGAATCCGCGAGGCCAACATGCTGGCGTCCGGATGCTCGTCAAAAGTTCGTTCCAGCTCGCCCAGCCACTCGGGCTCCGGCACTGCGTCGTTGTTGAGGAACGCGAGGCGCTCGGCGCGGGCAACGGCCAGTCCCTGGTTGATCGCGTGCGCCAGCCCGCGTCGCTGGGCAAGCTCGACGGAGACCACGTCAGGTCGGTGCTGCCGCAGCCAGAGGCACGTGTCGTCGTCGGACGCGTCGTCGACCACGATGGTCTCGAAGTCCCGCAGCGTTTGCCGGCTCAGCCCGTCCAGCGCCTCGGCCAGGAGGTGCCGTCCGTTCCACGTCGGGATGACGATGCTCCAACGCGGCGCGTCAGCCACGATCAGCCACCCACTGCCGCACGAATTCCTCCAGCGCGTCGTGCCAGGGCCTCAGCGTGAGCCCCACCGCTCGCGCCATCTCGTTCGCCAGCTCGCTGTTCGCCGGCAGGCGCGCCTCGCGCTGGAAGTCCTCGGCCGAGATCTCGTCCAGCTCCACGTCGTCACGTCCGGCGGCGCGCAGCACCGCGGTCGCCCAGCCATACCAGCTGGTCGCGCCTTCGTTGACGAGGTGGTGCACGCCATACGCCTGCGTATCGATGAGTCGAAGAATGGCAGCCGCCAGGTCGCCCGCAGACGTTGGGTTGGCAACCTGGTCGCCCACGTAACGCACGTTGGACGCGTCGTCGGCCAACTCCAGCAGCCGGGCCACGAAGCCTCGGTTCCACCGGCTATACACCCATCCCGAGCGCACGACATAGAGGCGGTCCAAGGCTTGGCGGGCGGCGCGTTCGCCGCCGAGCTTGCTCACGCCGTAGGCGTTGATCGGGCCGGGTTCGTCGTATTCCCGGTATGGCCCCAGCTTGTCGCCGCCGAATACGTAGCTGGTGCTCAGATACACCATCTCCGCACCGGCGCGGGCGACCGCGCGGGCCACGTTCCAGGCGCCCACCACGTTCACCCGCTGCGCCGCGCCGCGATCGCGCTCGCAGGCCTCGGGATCGGTCATCGCCGCGGCATGAATCACCACGTTGGGCTTGATCTCGCCCAGCGCGCGGTCCATCGCCGCGCCGCTCGTCACGTCCAGTGCGCTGCGACCCAGCGCCGTCACGTTGGCCTCATCGAGCTGCCGCGCAATCTCGATGCCGATCTGGCCGCCGCCGCCGGTGATGAGGATGCGCGGCGGACGGCTAGCCATCGAACTCGGGATCGTCACTCCGGCTGAACGTGAGCGCCACGCTGAGTCCCGCAATGGCAATCGCGACGGCGCTCAGCCCGATGTATTGCCAGACGTCGAGCTCGCGACCCAGGGACACGACAAGAACCAATGCGACGAAGACGGCGGACATTGCGGCCCAGGCCACAAGGCGCGGATGCCGCGACGCCTGGCGAAGAAGCTTCATGGGCGAATCTCGGGAATCATCGCCGGCCGACGACATTGCCAGCGTATGATGCAGGGTGTCTTGCGGCGACGGTGCGTCGCGACATTCTCCCCCAGGTCGGGTATGCCTGCCACCAATTCTGGCCATCGGTTCTTCATTTGGACGATCGGGTGCCAGATGAACAAGGCCGACGGCGAGCGAATCTCACGCGACCTGATGAGCGCCGGGCACGCGCCGGCCCACAGCCTGGCGGACGCAACCGCCGTGGTGGTAAACGGCTGCGCCGTGCGCGAAAACGCGGACCGCAAAGTCTGGGGCATGCTGGGCCTGCTGCAAGGCGCCAAGCGGCGGCGGCCCGAGCTGCTGGTCGGACTCACCGGCTGCACCGTTCACGCCGACCGCACCGAGCTCGAGCCGCATCTCCGGCCGGTCGACGTGCTGTTCG
This sequence comes from Chloroflexota bacterium, assembly GCA_026708035.1. Classification (NCBI taxonomy): domain Bacteria; kingdom Bacillati; phylum Chloroflexota; species Chloroflexota bacterium. The sequence goes on from JAPOVQ010000035.1 coordinate 229,155, forward strand.
ATTCGCTGAATACCGAGCCCATGCTCGCCCGCATGTCACGGCAGATCCCCGGCACCGAGGCGTACGAGGACGTTGAGGCCGCGCCGCCTCCCGGCGTAGGCGCCGTCTCGCGTTATGTCAACGTCATCTACGGCTGTGACAAGCGGTGCACCTACTGCATCGTGCCGTTTCGGCGCGGCGCCCAGCGCAGTCGCCCGCTCGACGAGATCGTCGACGAGGCGCGGCAATGGGTCGACGAGGGCGCGCGCGAAATCGTCCTCGTCGGCCAAATCGTCAACGCCTACGGGTTCGACCTCAACGGACACCGCCTGCCCGACGCCTTGGCGGCCGTCGACGCGCTTCCCGGCGTGGAGCGCGTGCGGTTCGTCACCGCCCATCCGCAATTCATGACCGAGCCGCTCGCCCTGGCCATGCGCGACCTGCCGAGCGTCTGCGAGGAAATCAACTTGCCGGTGCAATCCGGCGACGACGCCGTGTTGCGGCGCATGGCGCGCGGCTACAGCGTGTCGCACTACCGCGAGACGATCGGCATGTTGCGGTCGATCGTGCCCGGCGTCGCCGTCACCACTGACGTCATCGTGGGCTTCTGCGGCGAAACCGAGTCGCAGTTCGAGAACTCGCGCGACCTCGTCGCCGATCTGAGGTTCGACCAGGTCCACGTCGCCGCCTTCAGCCCGCGGCACGGCACCGTGGCCGACCAGTGGGCCGACGACATTCCCCAAGACGAGAAACTGCGGCGGCTGCACGAGATCGAACGCGTGCAAACGCCCATCGCGCGGGAGATCAACAGCGCCCTGGTTGGCTCGGTCGAGGACGTGCTGCTGGAGTCGCTGGAAAGCGGCAAGGCGCCGGGACGCCCGCCCACCTGGCGCGGTCGAACCCGCTCGAACAAGCTGGTGTTCAGCGCCGACCAGGCGGGCTTGGCCGCCGGCGACACCGTGCCCATTCAGCTGACGGATGCGACCCCGTGGTCACTCCGCGGGGCCGTGCAGCCGGCCGCGGTGCCCGTCTAGCGGCTATGGAATCCACCGCTGGCCGTCGCGTACTGACGCGGCGGATGGCTCTGGCGGCCATCATGCTTGGGGGCGGCGCCGTCGCCTGCGGGGAGATGCAGCCCCGACCACTCGCCGGCCGCTTGCGGCCCTACTGGGAACCCGCGCTCGAGGTCGCGACGGGATCGCTCGACGTGCTGCGGACGCTGGCGATTAATTCCAACGCCTTTGCCCGCGGCTCCCTGTCGGCCGACCAATTCGTGCTGAGCGTCGAGGCGCAATGGCCGTCGATTTCCGCGCTATCCCAACAGGTCATCCCGCTGGGCCCGGCGCCGGACGATCAGGCAACCCACCTGGACCTGGTCGCCGTGGTGGACGCCCTGGTCGAAATTGGCCCGACCGTCCGCGGCTACCGCGAGACCGAGCAGCCCGAACGACTGATGCACCTGGTGACCTTGCAGCAACGGGTGCGCGAGCGACTTGGCGCATTCATCGAGGGCATCGGGCCGGGACTGGCCCAGGATGGGCTGCGGGCGCGGCTGGAGGCCATCGGGGAGTCAACCATCGAGGCCTGGCGCCTGCGCAAGCGCGCCGTGCTGGTCGGCCCCTACCAGGACGAGGCCGCCGCGCGCGCCTCGCTGGCCCACATCGTCGACGACCTCCGCCTCTCGCGCGCCAACCCCGGGTGGGTCGAGGTCGGCCGCTTCGGCGACGACGCCGCCGCCGACGCCGTCGCGGGCGAGTGGCTGGCTCGCGGCGTCCAGGTCCGCGTCGAGGACGTCACGGATCTCACCTTCAACGTGACCACCATTCGTGCGCCCGAGCGTCAATCCTGGCGCGAGCTGCTGTGGCTGGAACGGCTGGACTTCGACCCCAAGGATTTGGCCGCCTCGGAGCTCGGGGAGCAGGTCGTGGCCGTGGCTCGCTCGGGCAAGGTGGCGTCATTCGGAGCGGACGGCGGCCTGCGCTGGGCACGCGACATGCGCATGCCTCTGGCGCACGTATCCATGCAAAGGCACGGCGACCTCCTGGCCATTCACGGGTTCGACGTGCAACTGCTCGATGCCGTTGGGAATCAGGTATGGCCGGCTCCATTCCGCCCGGACAATCAGCTCCTCGAGCAGGCGCTCTTTGACGACGAGGGCGCCCGGCTCGTGGTTCGCAGCACGAACGCCAGCGGCGTCGGACGGGTGTTCGCCTTCACTCGGCAGGGCCCGGATTGGGGCCCCACCAAGAGCTACATCTCGGCCGCATCGATCGATCTGGATAAGCGAAGCGGAGCCGTGGCCGTGGGGTCATCCAATCGTGGCGAGAACCAGGTCGTGCTGATCCGACCCGACGGGAATCTTGAGCAACGCTTCGGCGTCGACGGCGACATCCTGCAGGTCATCTTCACGCAGGAAGGGGACCAGGTCATCACCCTCACCAGCACTGGTCTGCAGGTATTCGAGGCCGAGAGCGCCAATATCCGGACCCAACTGCGCTTTCCGGCCACCGCCGCCGCGCGCGCCCCGCGCGACGACATCCTCATTCTCGCCGGGGAGGCCGGCGTCGGCTCGTTCACGCTCGACGGCACCGAAGTCTGGTTTGCGCCGCGCGTGCGCGCCCGCGCCGTCTATCCCATGGACGACTACGTGGCGGCGCTGGTGGACGACATGACCATCACCGTCATCCGCTCCGACGGCGCAGTGCTCGGCGACGCCACCACGCTCGCCGCCATCCGCGGCGTCGCGGTTGCCCCGCGCCTCAACCGGCTATTCGCCGTCAGCGCCGAGCGCCAGCTCCAAGCCTGGCAACTTCCGCCGGTCACGAGCCCGCCGCAGGGCTAGGCCGCCAACCTCCGCCAACCGCAAGCGCGCGTCGACGTTCCGCGCTCGACCTGCCTACCCGTCGGAGTCCGTAGCCCCCTTGCCCCCAATGGCGCCCAGCAGCCGGGTGAACTCCAGCGGGAAGATGAACTTCGAGGACGGGCTCTCACCAAGCGACTTGAGCGTGTCCAGGTACTGCAGGCTCATGGTGTTCGGGTCCACCTGCTGCGCGATCACGAAAATCCGTTCGAGTGCTTCGCTGAATCCCTGCGCGCGGAGCACGGCGGCCTGCTGGTCGCCTTCGGCGGACAGAATCTCGGCCTGCCGAGCGCCTTCGGCCTTGAGAATTGCCGCTTGCTTTTCACCTTCGGCAACCGTGATGTTCGACTGCCGCGTACCGTCGGCTTCCAGAATCACGGCGCGGCGCAGCCGCTCCGCCGACATCTGGCGATTCATGGCTTCCTGAATCTCTCGCGGCGGGTCGATCTCCCGAATTTCGACGTTGGTGACCTTGATGCCCCACCGCGCGGTCTCGGCATCGAGCTTCACCCGAATCGATTCGTTGATGCGCTCCCGCTGCGAGAGCACGTCGTCCAGGTCGATGTCGCCAACCACCGCCCGCAGCGTCGTGGTCGCCAGGCCGACGACCGCCGCGCGGTAGTCCTCGACCTCCAGCACGGCCCGCTGCGCCTGGTTGATGTCCACGCGCATGTACACCAGGAAGTCGATGTCGATCGAGGCGTTGTCCTTGGTGATGTTGGTCTGCCGCGGAATGTCCAGCACCTCGGTGCGCGTCTCCACGCGGCGAATCTGGTGCAGGATCGGAATCGCGAAGACGATGCCGGGCCCCAACATGCCCTCGAACCGCCCGAAGCGAAACCGGGCGATCCGCTGGTAGTCACGCACGAAGTTGATAATGGCCATGGTGAAGCCTCCTTCAGCTCGTCACCGTCGGCGCCTCTGACGCTGACTCTTGCAAGATATCGACCCTCAGTCGCAAACCTTCGACATCCCGCACCATAACGCGCTCGCCCACATCCGCGTGGCGCCCCGCCGGCAGCTCCGCTTCCCAGCGCTCGCCGGCAAGCCGCACTTCGCCGCGCGGATCGAGCGTGTGCGTCACTTCCGCCAGCCGGCCGACAAGCGCGGCCTGAGATGCAGGGCTTACGTACGAGGACGTGGCTCGCACGCGGTCCGACCGAAGCGCCCAGGCTATGACCGCGATTACCGCCGCGAACACGCCGCCGAGCAGCCCGATCAACCACGGGTTCACGCCGATCTCGATCTCCGGAATACCTATCTCCGGCACTCGAAACGCATCGCCCACAAGCAGAAACGCCCCAGCGACGAACGCCGCAACGGCACTGGCTCCGAACAGACCGAAGCCGACCGCCTGAACCTCCAGCGCCGCCAGCCCCAAGGCGCCGAGAATCAGCACCACGCCCAGCCAGTTCACCGGAAGCTGTCCCAGCCCGGTGAACGCCAGGGCGAGGGCCACCACCCCCACGATCCCCGGCACGCCGAGTCCGGGCGCCGAGAACTCGACGAGCAAGCCGAATCCACCGACGAACAGGAGCAGTAGCGCCAGGGTGGGATTCGCCAGCACGGACAGTAAACGCTCCACGCCGGTCGGATCGAGCTCGCGCACCTGGAGTCCGGACACGTTGACCTGTTGCATACCCCTTGTGGTCTCGACCTCCGCGCCGTCCGCCTGCCGCAGGAGATCTTCGAGGTCCTCAGCGAGGAAGTCGATGATGCCCGCGTCTTCAGCCTCGCCCGCGGAGTAGGACTTCGCCTGCGTCACCGTGGCTTCGAGCGCAGCCGCGTCCCGACCGCGCTGCTCGGCGATGCTGCGAATAAAGGCCTGCGTGTCCTCGCTGACCTTCTCCGCCAGGGTCGCCGGCACGTCTTCACCACCGGCCGTGACCGGCGACGCGGCGCCGATGTTGGTGCCGGGCGCCATCACCGCGAAGTGAGCGGCCGCGGCGACGAAGGTGCCGGCAGACGCGGCCTGCGAGCCTGCGGGCGACACGTAAACCGCCACCGGCACGCGGGACTCGAGAATGAGCCCCACCATGTCCCGGGTGCTGTCGGCCAGCCCGCCCGGCGTGTTGAGCCGCACCACCAGCAACGCGGCGTCCGTGTCCCACGCCTCGTCGAGCACCCGCTCGAGGTAGCGTGTGGCGACGATGTCGATGGGGCCGTCGATGGTCGCGACCGCGACGTACGACGACTGCGCGCCTGCCGCTGAATAGATGTTTGCCAGCGCCAGCCACGCAACGCCAAGTACGAACATGGCGCCGATACACCAGCGTCTGAGCAGCTGCTGTCGAGCCATTGGGCACCCTCCGCGCCGTCGACGCAATCTCGGCCGCGCCCTCCGCCACCGTCGGCTCAAGTATGCGCTATTCGCCCACGACGCTCTGGTCGAATCACTCCGGTTCAGACCACGCTTGCCCGCGCGGGCCGTAGACGCGAAACGTCTCGGGACCGTATGGCGCCGGCGCGAAGTCGTCGTTCCGCGCCAGCCGTGTGTACGTCCCGTCGAGCACCGGCAGCGCAATCTCGGGCACCAGCGAGACGAATTTGTCAGGCGTGCCCCGCAGGTCGGCGGCGCCGAACACGCCCACCGCATCGGCCTCCGAGGAAACCGCGCGTGGACGGCCTCGCACGTGCCGCATTTCAAAGATCACAAAGGTGTTCAACTCGTCGGCATCGACGCGGTGACGCACGGCCACTATGCCCTCCGGCTCGGCCTCGATCCCCGCCTCCTCCCACACTTCGCGCACCAGCGCCGCCTCGAGCGATTCGCCGGGATCGACCTTGCCACCGGGGAACATGAACCTGCCGCGATGCCGGCTGTAGGTCAGCCGCACCAGCACGATGCCGTCGCCGGAACGCACCACGCCGCCAACGGCAATCACCGCGCGATGACCGGAACGTCGAGCCATGGCCCTAAGCCTAACGAGCCGTGGAACAATCGGATGCGCAGGCAGTGGCCTGCATCGAGTCCGTCGTTCCCGCGAGTGGAGCCCCGGGCGAGATCTCTCCGTCATTCCCGCCAAGGGAGACCCTTGCGTAAACGTTCCGAAGTAGATTGGAGAGCACGTCCGGTCCCCTCTCCTTTGATGGGAGAGGGCTAGGGTGAGGGTGATTCGAAGCTTGGGCGCGGCTCACACCCCGAATCTGATCGGTCTGTGCAACGGATTCCGGAAGCGGGGCCGCTGGGCACCGGCTACCGACCGTCGTTGTTGCCTGGCACTCCCGTAGGCCACAATCAGCCGCCTCGCCGCCAATGGTTATTGCCCATGCCTGATGCAGCGGCGCCGTTCCAAGGCTCGCACCGCGCCTACGACTCGATTGTTAGTCCAAACGTCCTCATTCCCGCCCGCGACGGCGTGCCGCTGGCCGCCGACGTCTACCTGCCCGCGCGCAACGGCGAGGCGGTGGAGGGAGCATTCCCTGCCATCGTCGAGCGCACGCCCTATCTCAAGGACGGCACGAACTACGCCCGGCGCGGCCATTGGTATGCCCGTCGCGGCTACGCCACGGTCATCAACGACGTCCGCGGGCGCGGGCAATCGTCCGGCGAGTGGTATCCCTTTGCACTGGAGGCGCCCGACGGCTACGACGTGGTCGAATGGGTGGCCGCGCAGCCGTGGTGCAACGGGCGCGTGGGCACCATGGGCGCCAGCTACGCCGGGTCGGACCAGAGCGCGCTGGCCACGCTCAATCCGCCGCACCTCGCCTGCCAGGTCGTCGGGCAGGGCACCAGCAACTATCACGTGTCGTCGCTGCGGCAGGGCGGCGCCCTGGAGCAACGCTTCATCCGCTACGCCTTTCGCATGGCGCGCACCAGCCGCGAAGCCCTGGCCGACCCCGACCTGAAGCGCACCTTCGACGCCGCCGATCTCCAGATCCCGGAGCTATTCGGTCCACCGCTGCGATTCCGTCCCGGACGCACCGCCCTGCGCTTGCTGCCCACCTATGAGCAATGGGCCTGGGACATCCTGACCCGCGGCGTCTACGACGAGTACTGGATGCAGCGCGGCTACACCATCGACCGCTATTGGGATGAGCACTCCGATGTTCCGGTGCTCTTCCAGAGCGGCTGGTACGACACCTATCCACGCGGCGCGATTGCCAATTTCCTCGCCCTCGGCGAGCGCAAGTCGAGTCCCATGCGCCTGGTCATGGGTCCCTGGCGGCATGGCGAGGGAACGGTCGAGGAGAGCACCGCCGGCGACGTCCAGCTCGGCATCGACGCCGCCGTGCCCGCCTACGACGACATGCGGCTGCGCTTCTTCGACGAGCACTTGAAGGGGCTCGACACCGGATTGCGCGGCGCGCCGCCGGTTCGCTACTTCGTCATGGGCGGCCACGAGGGGCGTCCACCCGCCGATCTCGAGTCCACGCTTTGGCACGGCGGTCGTTGGGAGAGCGCCGCCACATGGCCCCCGCCGGAATACCGGGAGCAGGCGCTCTATTTCCACCCGGACGGTTCCCTCCAGGCTCAAGCGCCCACCGCCAGGCACGAGCCGACGCGATACACCTACGACCCGCACGATCCGGTGCTCACCGCCGGCGGATCGATCAGCGCCTCGGAGGACATACTGCCGTCCGGGGGCTTCGATCAACGCGGTCAGCCCGGCCGCTTCTTTGGACACCACGACACGCTGTCCCTGGCCTCGCGTCCCGACGTGCTGTCGTTCGAGACGCCGCCCCTGGACTCCGACATCGAGATCGCCGGTCCCGTGGAGGTGCGGCTGTTCGCGGCGAGCACGGCGGTCGACACCGACTTTACCGCCAAGCTGCTCGACGTCTACCCGCACGACCGCGACGCGCCCGGCAGCACGCCGGGCGGCTACGAGCTGAATCTCTGCGACAGCATCATCCGCGCGCGCTTCCGCAACGGATTCGAGTCGGAGGAGTTCCTCACGCCGGGCGAGATCTGCGAGTTCCGGATCATCCTGTATCCCACCGCAAATCGCTTCGCCCGCGGGCATCGCATTCGGGTTGACATCTCGTCGAGCAACTACCCGCGCTTCGACGCCAATCCCAATACCGGCGAGCCGCTGGGGCACGCCCGCCGCGTCAAAACGGCGGACCAGTCAATCTTCCACGACGCCAGTTGGCCGAGCCGCCTGCTCATCCACGCACGCACCGATTCACCCGTCGCGTCCTCAGGCGATTCCGGGCGCTGAGGCGTGAACCGCACATTCGGCGGCACGACCGTTGCGTGCGTCCGCGGCGACATCACGGAGCAGGAGGTCGACGCGATCGTCAACGCGGCCAACGCGCAGCTTGCCGGCGGCGGGGGCGTAGACGGCGCCATTCATCGGGCCGGCGGACGCTCAATCATGGCGGAGTGCCGCGCCATCGGCGGCTGCCCCACGGGCCAGGCCGTGCGCACCGGGGCCGGCGACCTGCCCGCCGAGCACGTCATCCACGCGGTTGGGCCGATCTGGCGGGGCGGCGAGCACGGCGAACCCGACCTGCTCGCCTCGGCCTACCAGTCGAGCCTCGAGGCCGCCGCCCAATCCGGCGCGCGCACGATTGCCTTTCCCTCCATCAGCACCGGCGCCTACGGCTACCCCAAAGCGAGCGCCGCGGCCATCGCCATGGCCAGCGTGGCCGCACACGCGCCAATGCTCGAGTTCGCCGAAGTCCGCTTCGTGCTCTTCAGCGACGCCGACTTGCAGGTCTATCGGCAGGCGCTACATCAAGTCGCGGCGTCCGACGCGGGTGGCCGTTAGGACAGCGTCGGCGGCCCCATGCGTCGCGGGTCTCTCGTTGGCGGCTGCAAGATCCGTTCCTGGGCTTCGGTCAGACCCTCCACGCCCGCGCCGTCCGGATAGGGCATCCACCAGGCCATTGGGCGCGGGCTGTATTTGTAGAAGATCGTGCGGCGTTCGGCCGCGCCGTGCCATGGCAGCGGTCCGTGCGTCAGCGCTTCGGTGAAGAACACCGCCGTTCCCGCAGGCCCGGTCACTCGCTCGACGAATGGCTGCGCCTCTTCGAGGTCCTTCCAGTCGGCAGGGAAGGGCAAGTTGCTCTTGTGGCTGCCGGGCACGCAGGCAAAGCCGCCGTCGCCGGGATTCACGTCCATCAAATTGATGGCCACCACGCACAGGCCGTTGTAGAACCGGCCGTCGGCGAACTCAAAGTACTGCGCCGAGTCATACGGCACGCGCCCGCCGTGCAGCGTGGCGCCAATGGGACTTAGACCGCCACGAATTATGTCAAGGTAGGTGTGGTCCAGGCGCACGTGCGGCCCCACCATGTCGACCACAAACGGCAGCAGCTTGGGATGATCGATCAGGTCGCGGTAGGGCGCGCCCCACGCCAGCAGTTCCAAGAAGCGATGCGATGACCAGTCCTGGTCCGGCAGACTCGCGATCTGCTCGTCGAGAACGTCGTTAAGCGCCTCCACCTCCGCGGCGTCCAGCGCGTTCGGGACTGCCAGAAACCCCTGCAGGTCGAAGAGATACCGCTCGTGCTCAGTCATTGAACGATTCACCCGGCATCTGCCGCGGCCCATGCTGGCACATCCAGCCACCGGGGGGACAGATTGCGACCGCCGGATTCCCGAAAGACCGGTCGTGGGGCGCTAGGATCCCGTCGTTTCGAGACGCACTCGCGGGTCGATATATGTATAGAGCACGTCGACGAGCAGGTTGGCCACGGCGTAGATGACCGCGGACAGCAGCACCAGGCCCTGCACCACCGGATAGTCGCGGTCGATGATGGCGTCGATCAGCCGCAGTCCCAGTCCCTGGCGGTGGAACACGGCCTCGATGATCACCGCGCCGGCCAGCAGGCCGCCGAACTCGAGGCCGATGACGGTGACCACGGGAATCAGCGCGTTGCGCAGGGCGTGCCCCATCACGACCACGCGCTCGCGCAGCCCTTTCGACCGCGCCGTGCGCACGTAGTCGCGCGAGAGCACATCCAGCATCGATGAGCGGGTGAGTCGCGCCAGGATGGCGGATGCCGCGGTGCCCAGGGTGAGCGCCGGCAGGATCAGCTCCTTGCCGTAGCCGTTGGATACCGCCGGCAGCATGCCCACGCCGTCGTCCGTCTGCCATTTGATGGCGAATACCAGGATCAGGAGCAAGCCAACGAAGAAGGGCGGGAACGAGATGCCCAGGATGGCGAACATTTGCGCGCCATAGTCGACGAACGTGTGGCGTTTGATGGCCGAGATCACGCCCGCTCCGACGCCGATGGTGATCGCCACGGCCATGCTCGCCATCGTCAGCGCAAACGTCGCCGGCCAGTGACTCGCAATCATGTCCACGACGGGGCGTCGGTAGGCGATCGACGTCCCCAGGTCGCCACGCACCACGTCCCAGACGTAGAGCACGAATTGGTGCGGCGGCGACTTATCCAGGTTGTAGCTTTCCCGCAGCTTCTCGAGCGCCTTGCGGCTGACTTCGCCGCCCTCGCGGCTGGTCGCGCCTGAGCCGCCGATCTCGCCCGACTGGAAGAATATCTCGATCGGGTCGCCCGGAATCAGCCGCATGAGCACAAACACCACGATCAGCACGCCGAACAGGACGGGGATCATGTAAAGGACGCGGCGGATGATGTACCCAACCATGGCTACGTCATTCTAGGGGAGGATTCGGACGGCAGGCGCCCGACCGCCACAAGACGGTCGGGCGCCTGCTGCATTCCGAGAGTCGCTACTCCTGGGTGCTGTAGAACTGCCCGTAGCTGGGCAGGTAGTCAATACCCAAGTGCAGCACGCCGCCGATGCGGTCCGGGTTGGACAGCCACGGCAGGTAGTCGTGCACCAACGGGATGGCAACCGCGTTCTCCATCAGGTAGAGCTCGGCTTCCTCCCAGATGGCCCGCTGCTCGTCCGGATCGAAGCTGGCCCGCGCGGCGTCCAGCAGACCGTCGATCTTCGCGCCTTCCGTCGCGGTGGCCGGAACGCCGTCCCACTCGAAGAACGAGTAGGCGCGGCCCGGTCGACCGTAGAAGGAAGTGTGGAAGCGGTCGTACAGCACGTCGCCGTTCGGACCCGCCACGCCGATCCACGTGGTGTGGAAGGCGCCGTCCTGGGCCTGCTCGCGGTGCGTGGCCTCATCCATCTTCGGGATGTTCACCTGGATGCCCAGGCTCCGCTCGACGTCCAGCTTGAACAGCTCGACCACGGGGTCGCCGCGGTCGGGGTAGCTGATCTCGAGCTTGCGGCCGTCCGGCGCGTATCGGAAGCCGTCGTCGCCCATGGCGTAGCCGGCCTCGTCAAGCAGCGCGCTGCCCTTGGCCGGGTCATACGTGTAGAGCTGGCCGGCCTCGGCGCTGCGGCCGACGGTGCCCGGCACCAGCAGGTTGCTGATGTTGGTCGGAGCCGTGCCGCCGTTCGCGCGCACCGTCACGGTTCGCCGGTCGACGCCGAACAGCAGCGCCTTGCGCACCGCCAGGTCGTCCAGCGGCCAGAGCTGCGTGTGCAGGGGCATGTACTGCCCCATGCCCGGCGCCGCAAAGCCGATGACGTGGTACTTCGGGTTCTCGGACACCCGCTTGTAGTCGGCGAATGACCAGTTCAACAGGATGTCGACTTCGCCCGCCTCGAAGGCCTGGGCGTTGTCGGTCATGTTGAAGCCGAAGATCTGCGACCGCATGCGGTCGGGATACGCCGGACCCTGGTTCGGCAGGTACGACGGGCCCCAGGCCCAGTTGTCGAACCGCTCGCCGACGATCTTCACGTCGTCTTCCCACTCGAGGAACTTGTAGGGACCGGTGCCGACCGCGTGGCGGTCGAGATCCTCGCCCATCTCCGTGATGGCCTTTGGCGAGGCGAACACCACGTGCTGGTGAGCGATGAACTTCAGGAAGAACGCCTGCGGCTGGTCCGTGTGGAACCGAAGCGTGAAGTCGTTGACTTTCTCGATGCCCGTAATGCCGGCGATGTCGCGAACGACGTGGCCGCGCGGCAGCTCTTCGTCGAGGAATCGGTCGAAGTTGAAGATCGCGGCGTCCGCGTCAAACGGCGTGTCGTCGTGGAAGGACACGTCGTTCCGCAGCGGCACCGTCCAGCTCAGCTTGTCATCCGAAACCTCGGGCAGGTCGGAAGCCAGCGTCGGCAGGATCGCGTTGCCCGGGCCGTAGTTGTACAGCAGTTCGTAGAACATGTTCGCCGGCTCGGCGGTGCGTCCGCCCCACGTCGCCGGGTCGAAGTTCGTCGGGTTGCCGAAGGTCATGTAGCTGACCTCGCCGCCAACCTTGGGGTCCCACGGCTTCAGACCGATGTTGACCGCCGAGTCGAGGTTGTGGATGTCGATGCCCGGCGCGCGCTCGGCGGCCTGCTCGACGATCTTCTCGACCACCCGCTCGACGACCTTCTGGACTTCAACCTCACGGATCACGTCGCGGGTGACGACCTTCTCGACCTCGACCTCTTTGACCGTCTCGACCGGGACTTCCTTGATCACCTCTTTGGTGACGACCGTCTCGACCGGGACTTCCTTGATCACCTCTTTGGTGACCACCGTCTCGACCGGGACTTCCTTCACCACTTCCTTGACTTCGGTGACCGTGACCGTGACCGTCTTCTCGACGACCTCGGCCTCGCCGCACGCGGCCAGAGCGGCTACTCCAACACCGCCCGCCAGCGCCGCCGCCCCACCGCGGAGCAGCTTGCGACGACTCAATGACTTACTCGGACCCATAGACATTCCCCTCCCATTTGGGGTGATCGTGCAGGCACGCGGCGCGCATACTACACGACTCTTGTGAAACAGGCACACGTATTTCCTGTTACCGGTACGAACTACACGCGCTCAGTGCGACCACGCCCCAGCTTGCGGATCGAGCGCCTCGCGCAGCCCATCTCCCAGCAGATTGATCGACAGCACCGTGATGGCGATGGCCAACCCGTTGAAGGTGGAGATCCACCACGACGACCGCAGCAAATGCCGGCTCGATGACAGCTCCAAGCCCCACTCGGGCGACGGGCGCTCGGCGCCCAGGCCCAGGAAGCTCAAGCCCGCGGCGGCCAGGATGGCCCCGCCCAGACCCAGCGTGGCCATGATCAGAATTGGGCTAACGATGTTTGGCAGAATGTGACGCAGCATGATGCGGGCGTCGGACATGCCCACGGCGCGCGCCGCCCGCACGTACACCAGCTCCCGCGCGGCGAGCGTCGTCGAACGCACCACGCGCGCATAGAACGGGATACCGGCCACTCCCAGCGCAATCATGGCGTTGTTGAGGCCAGACCCAAGAGCGGCAACCACCGTCATCGCCAGCAGCAATCCCGGGAACGCCAGCATCACGTCAATGAACCGGCTGATGACCATGTCCACCCAGCGCCCGAAATAGCCCGCCGACAACCCAATCAGCGTCCCGGCGATAGCCGAAATCGTCACCGCGGAGAACCCGACGCGAAGCGAAATCCGCGAGCCACGCACGATGCGGCTGAACACGTCGCGCCCGATGTCGTCGGTGCCTAGCGGGTGGCCCTCCGAACCCGGAGGCAGCTCGGCCGCCATGATGTCGAAGTGGTTCTCCGGTTCGGTCGCAATGACATCGGCAAAGATCGCCGCCAGCGAAATGATGATCAGAATGCCCAGCCCCCCGAGGGCGGCCTTGTTCCGGCGCAGCCGCCGCCACGCCATCGTCCACTCGCTGCGCGGTTTCGGCGCGGCGGCGGCCTCGAGCCCGGTCTCGCCCTCAGCCAGCGTATTGGTGGCCAACATCTCTCCTTCGCGTGAAATCCCGACCAAATCGCAGCAGTCGCTGCGGCCGCCTTGAGCGGTCGCCCGCCAACGCTACCACTCCGGCCATGCCAGCCCGACGCACGATGCGGACCGTGCGTGCGTCGGGCCGCGCAGTGCGCAAACCGGCGCAGCGTCCCAAATCGCGTGTCACCCGCGCAAGCGCACCGCCGGCCAAATTGACACGACGGCGCGCCACGGCTTACGTTCCGCCTTGAGGTGACGGCTCGTCTCCGGCGAGTCGATCGGATGCATCTCGCTTATCGGTGCATCCGTGGCGTTGCCCGGCCCGAGCCACCTGGAACCATTGACGGTCTCCGAGGCGGAGCCCACCTCGCGCAGACAGGCGGGGGAGCGGGTGTGTCGACGGACGCCCTAAGAGAGCCGACCAGCGCGACAGCGCAAGACCCACTCGAACTGCGTCCGCCGCGCAGCGAGTTGCAGATGTCCTATCGCCGCTTTTGGCGCCACAAAGCGGCCGTCGTCGGCCTCACGATCCTCATCATCATCAGCATCGGCGCGATATTCGCGGATGTCATCGCCATCGAGCCCGAAGCGACGTTCTATAGCTTCGATGAGCTCCAGACCAAGAAATGGCTGCCTCCGCTGACCGACGGCCACCTGCTGGGCACCGACGACATCGGGCGTGACGTGTTCAGCCGCGTCGTCCGCGGCTCACGCGTGTCGCTGCGTGTTGGGTTCTTCGCAGTGGGCATCGCCAGCATCGCCGGCACGCTATTCGGTCTCGCCGCTGGCTACTTCGGCGGCTGGATCGACCAGATGGTCAGCCGAGCCATCGACGTGATGCTGGCCTTCCCGGACTTGCTGCTGGCGATTGCGATTCTGGCGGCGCTCGGCCCTAGTCTCGTGAACGCCATGGTGGCCCTCGGGCTGGCGGGGATTCCCAGCGCGATCATGGCGTTGTTCAGCCCGGGACCCAGTCCCGCCACGATGGTGATGGCCAGCAGCAGGCTGGGAAACGCCAGCATGATGTCCAGCACGCGGCTGATCAGCATGTCCGGCCAGCGGCCGAAGTAGCCGGCGACCAATCCCAGAATGGACCCGAAAAACGCCCCAATGGCAACCGCCGTAAACCCGATGCGCAAGGAGATGCGCGCCCCTCGCACCACGCGGCTGAACACGTCGCGTCCGATATCGTCCGTGCCGAAGAGGTGGCCGTCCGTGCCCGGCGGCAACAGCGCTCCCGGAACGTTGTAGTAGTCCAGTCCTTCAGTAGCAATCACGTCGGCGAAAATCGCCCCGGTCGCCATCACGATGAGCACCGCGCCGCCAACCAGAGCGCCCTTGTTCCGGTAGAGACGCCGCCAGGCCAGCGACCATTCGCTGCGCGGCTTGGCCTGCACGGCGCCCTGGAGCGCCGAATCGCCCGCCACCCGTGACTCCAAGCTCAACGACCGCCCCCGGTCCCGGTACAGATGCGCATCGCAGCGCGGACATCCAGGTCGACCGACAGCAGAGCCGGCCCGATCCAGAACGAGCAATCAACCGGGCGGCCGCCGCTGTCGATTGAACCTAAACTGCCCGACCAAGAAGCGTCAATCCCGCGACGAGTCCGGTAGTGGGTCACCTCGAGCCCGGCGCCCCCGCGAAGGGAGCCCCTGCGCAACCCCTCCGTCATACCCGCGGAGCCCGTCCCCGCGCAGGCGGGGAGCGGGAATCCACCCTTCATTGAACCCGGGAGCGGATTGGGTTCGCCCGGTCATCCTCAAGCATGGCCAGGTTTCGCAAGGGTCTCTCAATGGGGAGGGATATGAGGGAGCAAGTGATGCACGGCATCGCCGGATGCCTGCGAATGGAAGCGGAGTGCCGCCGGCCAGACACCCACGCCCGTCATGCGCGATACTGTCGCACCAGCCGCGCAGGGACGCCACCGGAGTTGCCGTGAAAGTCGACCACCAGCGCCCGAGCCACTCGTGAAGCTCTGCATTTCCATCGCGTGCTACCGCTGGGCGTTCCAGCCGTCGATTCGGCGCGATGGCCCCGACTACCGCGCGGGCGGCGGGCCGCTAGCCTACTTGCAGTCATTCTCAGACCCACCGCCGGAAGACAACCGCTTCTTCTGGATGTGCGACAAGACGGCCGAGCTGGGACTCCAGGGCCTCTACGCACACCCAGGCGAATACGTCGACGACCGGGCCGGGGCCGAAGCCATGCGCCGCAAGGTCGACGACCGCGGATTGATCTGGAACGGCGGGCTCACGGTCAACATGGCCGCCACCGACGAGGAGTGGGAGAGCTTCGAGTACGACAACGCCGTGCGCCAGCTCGAGCTCAACCATTGGGCCGGCCTCAACATCGCCACCATGACTCACCGGCTGCCCAACGTGCACAACCACTTCTCGACCGACCCGCCCATCGACGAGCAGATGGCGCGCGCCGCCAAGCATCTCCCCGCGCTCACGCCCGTGGCCGAGGAGCTTGGCGTGATCATGGCCTGGGAAAACCACATGGACTACCGCGTCTCCGAGGTGGCCGGGGTCGTCAACGAGATCGACTCACCCTGGCTGCGGATCACCCTCGACACCTCCAACCCGTTTCCGAGTCTCGAGGATCCGCTGGAGGGCGCGCGCATCGCCGCCCGCAACGTCGTGGCGGTGCACTTCAAGGACTTTCGCGCCCAACCGCTGCGCGAAACCTGGGAGCCGCACTTCCACTACTCGCCCGTGGGCCACGGCGACTCGCCCATCGGCGAGATTCTCGCGCTGCTCCAGGCCGAGGCGCCCGATCCGGACAACCTGCTGGCCAACATCGAAATCTCGCCGCCGCCGCAGCACGACCCGGAAGCCTGGGTGCTCGAGAGCAAGCGCTGGCTGCTCGAAGAGCAGGGCCAGTACTTCGAGCCCCATCTGACCGTCCAATGAAGCTCGGACTCTCGCACGAGACCTACCGCTGGGTCGCGTTTCCGTGGATGCGGTCCGACGACCCGGAGTTTGTCGGCGAGATGCAAGCGCCCATCTACCTGCGCGGCATCGCCCCTCCGCCGGCGGGGGAGTTGCCGATTGATTGGATGGTCGACCGCGTGGTGGCGCATGGACTCTCGTCGCTGGCCATGGAATGCGGTTGGTTCCAGGACACGGACCGCGCCCACGCGTTTCGCGACCGGATGACCGAGCGCAACCTCACCTATCTCGCGTCCGCATCCGTCGACCTGGCCGCGGCGCCCGACGAGTGGGGAAGCGGGACGTTCGACCCGGCCAGGGGAAGTCGCCGCATGCCGACCTTCGATATGTCTCAGGCGACCGCCATGCGCACCGGCTGGACCGGCGGCGCGCCCTTCGACATCGCGCTGCGCGCCATGGAGCTGGCGCGGGCCGCGGGCGCGCGCGTCCTCAGCCTGGTGCACGGGCAGCCCGGCCGCCCGAACCACTACACCAAGGACCCAAACATCGACGAGCAGATCGACCGGATGATCCGCAACCTCGGCACGCTGCTGCCCATTGCCGACGAAATGGGCTTGACGCTCGCCACCGAGAACCACATGGACTACCGCTGCTCGGAGTTCGCCTTGGTCCATGAGGGCCTGGGCTCGACGACCCTGCGCCACGTGTTCGACTTCGCCGACTCCATGGCCGTGAACGAAGACCCGCTCGACGGCGTCCGCCACGTGGCCCGCCACACCGTCGGCACGCACCTGCGCGACATGCGGGCGCAGCCCATCACCCGGGTGGCCACCGGCGCGTTCTATCACGCACCCATCGGCCTCGGCAGCGTGCCGATTCAGACGATGCTCGCCATCTTGCAGGCCGAGGCGCCCAATCCCGAGGACCTGCATCACTACGTCGAGGTCGTCCCGCGGCCCGACTACGACACCGAGCACTGGCTCACCGCCAGCCTGGACTGGCTGCGCACCGAGTGCGCGGCCTACTGGAGCTAGCCGCTCCGAGCTCCTGACCCGGCGGCCGCCATCCGCTGAGCCAGTTCCGGAGTACGCTGCCTTCACAAGCGCTGCTCGCGCCGAGGGTGACCATGGACTACGACGCAATCATCGTCGGTTGTGGCCACAACGGCCTCGTGGCCGCGTTCTACCTGGCGCGGGCCGGAGTGCGGGTGCTGGCGTTGGAGCAGGGCCCCAAGGTCGGCGGCGCGGCCACCACCGACGAGCTTTCGCCCGGATACCACTTCTCAACCTGCGCCCACAGCTTCGTGCTGTTCCATCCGCAAATCCTGGACGACATGCGGCTCGTGGAGCTCGGCTTGCGCGTGTTTCGCCGCGACCCGCCGCAGTTCCACCCATTTGCCGACGGGGAGTATCTGCTCGCCTGGAACGACCTGGAGCGGACGAGGGAATCGATCGCCCGGATCTCACGTCACGATGCCGAAGCCTATAATGATTATGTCAAGTTTTGGCAGCGCGCGGCAGAGCTCTTCGATCCCTACCTCCTCACGCCCCCGCCCTCGCTGGGCGAGTTTCTCCGCGCCGCCGAGAACGGTCCCCATGGGTCCGTCGCGCATACCCTCGTCACCGGCACCCGACGTCAGCTCCTCGACGACTATTTCGAGTCGCCGCGCGTCAAGGCATCGTTCGGCACCACCTTCGACGTCGGGACTACCGACAACGCGGGCGGATTGCTTTACTTCGCCTTCGCCGCCGCTCTTTCGTCGCGGCTGGGCCAACGCGGGCTAGTGGGATTCCCCCGCGGTGGCATGGGCGCGGTCACGCAACTGCTGCGCCAAGCTGCTGAACTCGCGGGCGCGGAAGTGCGCACCTCGGCGCCCGTCGACAGCGTGCATGTGGCCGACGGACGCGCCCGCGGCGTCGTTCTCGTCGACGGAACCGTCGTGACCGCCCGAGCCGTGCTCTCCAACGCCGACCCGCAACGCACGCTCGCCCACCTGGTCCCGCCGGAGCACCTGCCGGAGCCATTCCTCCGCTCGGTGCGCCGTCTGCGCATGAACGCGGGCTACCTGAAGCTCCACTGCGCCACCACGGGCTTGCCGGACTGGCGCGCCCTACCCGGCGACGGTCCGCAGCATGGCGCCAACGTGCGCATCTGCGAATCGCTCGACCACATCGACCGGGCCTGGAACCAGGCGCGCGCCGGTCACATGCCCACCGAACCCGTCCTCGGGCTAGTCTGCCCCTCGGTCTACGACCGCTCGGCCGCGCCTCCCGGCCGCCACACGATTTCAATCTGGGTCGAGTACGCACCCGTGGGACTCCCGCCAGCCGCCTGGAAGGCCCAGCGGGCTCAAATCGCCGACGCGCTGATCGACCAGGTCGCGCGCTACGCCCCTAACTTCCCTGATCTGGTGCTGGACACGTACCTCCACGGACCGCCCGAAATCGAGGCCCGCGCCGGCATCACGCACGGCAACATGCATCACGTCGACATGACCATCGATCAGATGCTGGGGGCGCGCCCGCTGCCCGGCTGCGCCGCCTACCGGACGCCGCTCGGCGGGCTCTATCTGTGTGGGTCGGGGTGTCATCCCGGAGGCGGGGTCAGCGGCGTGCCCGGCCACAACGCCGCCGGGACCGTGATCCGAGACTTGAACGGGGTTCCGGCGGCACTCCCACCACGCGCTACCATCGGCGCCGCGCGGCCCGCGTAGTCAGACCCTTATGAGAGGCAGAGGCCTGTGATGTCCAAGGCCACGACGTCGTCCGAGCAACTCCTGGGAAGAGCCAAGCGTGTGCTGACCGCCGGAGCGTTGGGGCGGTTCAGCATTCCGGACGAGGTCAGCGTGGTATTCGAGTCCGGCTCCGGCAGCCGTTTGCGCACCGTCGACGGCGATGAGTACATCGACTATCTCCTCGGCTCCGGCCCCGTCCTTCTCGGCCATGCGCATCCGGACGTGGAAGCGGCCGTGCAAGCCCAGCTGAGCCGCGGCACGACCTATTTTTTCCTCAACGTGCCGGCGATCGAGCTGGCCGAGCGTCTGATCGACGCCGTCCCCTGCGCCGACCAACTGCGCTACACCAGCACCGGTACCGAGTCCACCCACCTGGCGCTGCGCGGCGCGCGGGCCTACACCGGCCGATCCAAGATCCTCAAGTTCGAAGGCGCCTGGCACGGCATGCACGACTACGCGCTGTGGGGCACGGTGCCGACCGATGCCAGCGACTATCCGCACTCCGAACCCGACTCGGCGGGGATTCCGAGCGTCCTGGGCGACGAGGTGCTCGTGGCCCCGTTCAACGAGCTCGAGATCACGCGGCAGCTCATTGAATCGCACGCCGACGACCTCGCCGCTGTGATCGTGGAGCCGCTGCAGCGCGTGCTCAAGCCCGAGCCCGGCTTCCTCGAAGGCCTCCGCGAGCTCACCGCCCGCCTCAGCATCGTGCTCATCTTCGACGAGATTGTCACCGGGTTTCGCATCGCCTGGGGCGGGGCCCAGGAGCGCTACGGCGTGATGCCCGACATGGCCACCTATGGCAAGGCCATGGCCGGGGCGTTCCCGCTGGCGGCAATCATGGGCCGTGCCGACGTCATGGACGTATACGCGCGCCAATCACGCTCGACGCGCGACGTGGCTTGGGCCAGCGGCACGTTCAGCGGAAACCCAGTCGCCGCCGCCGCCGGTGTCGCCGCCCTCGATGTCCTTTCAGCCGACGGCGTCTACGACCGCCTCCAAGCCACCGGGTCGCGACTGCGACGGGGCATTGAAGACTTGGGCCGCAAGCACGGCGTCCCCACGCAAGCGTTGGGGGAAGACCCCGTCTTCGGCGTCCGGTTCATGGAAAACGCCCACCCGAAGACCTGGATGGACCTGCAAGATCACGACGGCGACTTCGGCCATCGCTGGAGCGTCGAGTGCATCCGAGGCGGCCTGCTGCTCAATCCCAACGAAAAGTGGTACGTCTCGATCGCCCACGACGACGCCGACCTCGACCGCACGTTCGAGATTCTCGATGGGGCGTTCCGGCGGGCGCTCGGCTAGCAGAGGCGCCGAGTCGGCGGCATATATACGCCGCAAATGCCGTAAAGAATCTCACCCAAGCTTGCCTCGAATTGGCTTGGAGCCGTACCATGCTTCCGGTCTGCCGGGGGCGACAAACACGGAACCCCTAAATGCGTGTTCGAGCACGCGACATGCGTATGCGGTGGGCATTGAGGTCCGCCGTTACGGCTCAGGAGCGGCTGATGCGTTGGAAGCTGGGGTTGATCCTCATGATGGTGGCGGTCTTCGTCGTCGCCGTCGCGGCATGCGGCGAGGACGCCGAGGAAATGGTGGAAGAGGAGCCGATGGTCAGTCGCCTCGCCACCGTACAGGAGCGCGGACACGTCATCTGCGCCAGCCGTAACGACGTTCCCGGCTACGGCTCGCTTGACGCCAACGGCCGCAACGTCGGGTTTGACATCGACCTTTGTCGCGCGGTTGCAGCCGCGGTGCTCGGTGACTCCGAAGCGATCGAAATCGTGCTGATCACGGCTGCTGAGCGTGGCCCGACGATCCAGTCCGGCGACGTGGACCTGCTGGTCCGCACCGTGACCTGGACGACCTCCCGCGACGCCGGGTGGGGGAACTACATCCACACCACGTTCTACGACGGTCAGGGATTCATGGTCTCCAAGGACCTTGGAGTCAGCTCCGCCTATGAGTTGGCCGGCGCCTCGGTCTGCGTCACCAGTGGTACGACCACTGAGCTGAACATGGCCGACTTCTTCCGGCAGAACAACCTCGAGTACAACCCGATCGTGTTCGAGGACACCGACGTCGTGCTGGACGCCTACCAGGAAGGCCAGTGCGATGTCTTCACCAACGACCGCTCGCAGCTGGCTGCGCTCCGCAGCGCGCTGCCGAACCCGGGCGACCACGTGATCCTTCCGGAGACCATCTCCGAGGAGCCGCTTGGCCCGGTCGTCCCCCACGGTGACGAGCAGTGGTTCGACCTGGTGAAGACGGTGATCGCCGGGATCATCTACGCCGAGGCCTACGGCGTGAACAGCGGCAACGTCGCGGCGATGGCCGCCGGCGACAACGTCAAGGTGAAGCGCCTGCTGGGCACCGAAGGCAGCTTCGGCCAGGAAACCCTCGGCCTGAGGGAAACCTTCATGCAGGACGTGATCAACAGCGTGGGCAACTACGGCGAGATCTACAACCGCAACCTCGGTCCGGAGGGCATTGACCTCCCGCGCGAGGGCGGTCGGAACGCGCTGTGGGCCAACGCTCCGTGCACCGATTGCCCGAAGGGCGGTCAGATCTACGCGCCGCCGCTGCGCTAGTTCGATCCCGCGACCAACGGGAAAGCAATCCGGGGGGATGCGCAAGCATCCCCCCGGTTGCTATCCGGCCTCCGAAGCCGTTGGGCCACCGCTAATCGCGCCTTCCTGTAGGCTGCCCTCGTGAACCGGTTGCTCTACGTTCAAGGCGTCCCGTTCTGGCGCAACGTGGTTGTGTTGCGCTGGGCGGTGCAGATCGTCTCCGCGATCCTGGTCATCGCGGTGATCGCGGGATTCTTCGGCAACGTGTCAAGGGAAATCGCCGCGCGGGACATTCCCTTCGGCTATGGCTTCCTCGACCGCGAAGCCCAGATTCCCATCGGCGAATCGATCATTGGCTACCACCCGTCCGACAGCTTCGCCTACGGCTTGCTGGTCGCCGCGCTCAACACCGTCAAAGCCTCGGTGCTGGGCGTCATTCTCGCCACCCTGCTCGGCATCGTGGTCGGCGTGGCGCGCCTCTCGCCCAACTGGCTGCTGAACCGGATCGCCCTCGTCTACATCGAGGTTTTCCGCAACATCCCGCTGCTGGTGCAGCTGCTCTTCTGGTTCCTGATCGTGCTGAGCCTGCCCACGGTGCGCGAGGGCTACGTCGCCTTCGACGCCTTCTATCTCAGCAACAGCGGCGTCAACCTGCCCTGGCCGGTCCCGCAAGACGGATTCTGGCCCTGGGCGCTCGCAACCGTCATCGGCATCGTCGTCGCCGTAATCGTGGCCCGTCGCCTGCATTGGCGCGAAACCGAGACGGGCAAGCCCAGCTATCCCGTTGTCGCCGGGCTCGCGATCACCATTGGCGTGGGCGCGATCGCCTTGCTCTTCCTCGCGCCGATGACCATCGACGTTCCCAGTCCCGAAGGCAGGTTTGGACGCCTGCAAGGCGGCGCCGAGCTCAGCGGCAGCTTCACCGCGCTACTCGTCGGGCTGGTCATGTATACCTCGTCGTTCATTGCCGAGATCGTCAGGGCCGGCATCCAATCCGTCAGCAAGGGGCAGACGGAAGCAGCGCGCTCGGTCGGCATGTCGGGCATGCTCACGCTGCGGCACGTCACGTTTCCGCAGTCCCTGCGCGTCATCATCCCGCCGACCATCAGCCAATATCTGAATCTCACCAAGAACTCGAGCCTCGCGGCCGCCATCGGCTACCCCGACCTGGTGAGCGTCGCGAGCACGATGACGCAGACCGCGCCGGCCATCTCGTTGATTCTGGTCGTCATGCTCACCTATCTCGCCATGAGCTTGACCTATTCGTTGATCGGCAATCTGTATAACCGCGCCATCAGGTTCAAGGGCACATGAGCGCCGTCACCGCCGGGGCCATGGGACGGCCTCCACCCCCTCCGCCCATGACCGTGGGCCCCCTGGGCTGGCTGCGCCAGAATCTCTTCAGCTCCTGGGGCAACAGCCTGGTGACCGTTGTCCTGGCCGTAGTGCTGGGCTGGGCGTTGATCGGCCTCATCAGTTGGGTGATCGTCACCGCCGACTGGTTGGTCATCACCAGCCGCGTGCAGCTCTACCTGGTGGGGCTCTACCCGCAGGTGGACGCCTGGCGGCCCCAGGTCGCCGTGCTCCTGATCAGCGCCTTGCTGGGAATCTCCTGGCGCTCGTGGGGCGGGACGGCTCGCGGCTTCGCCGTCGGCTTGAGCGCCGTGGCCGTGATCGTCGGCGTGATCCCACACGGCTTGCAGCCGCTCAACCGAGCGCTGGTGCTGGCAATCCCCGTGGCGGTCGGCGTGGGCTATTTCCTGGCGGCGAGTTTCTTCGCCGGACGCCCCAGGCGCATCGTCGGCGCCGCGTTCCTGGCCGTGTTTGTCGGCTTGCTGATCATCCGCGGCATCGAAGGTGTGCCCGGCCTCGAGCCCGTCAACACGAACGATGTCGGCGGGCTGCTGCTCAACCTGCTGCTGGCCCTTTTTGGCATCGGCGCCTCGATGCCCATCGGCATCGCGCTGGCGCTGGGACGGCAGAGCAATCTGCCGGTCGTCAAGTGGGCCTGCGTCGCGTTCATCGAAATCATCCGGGGCGTGCCGCTCATCACCCTGCTCTTCATGTCCCGCCACATCCTGCCGCTGACGTTCCCCGAGAACATCAAGATCGACACGCTCTACATCACGGGCATCACCATCATGCTCTTCAGCTCGGCCTATATGGCAGAGAACGTGCGCGGCGGCATGGCCGCGGTCGCTCCCGGGCAGACGGAGGCGGCCCGGGCGCTGGGCCTGCGCGGCTGGCAGACCACCCTGCTCATCACGCTGCCGCAGGGTCTCAGGAACATCATTCCCGCCATCGTGGGGCAGTTCATCAGCCTGTTCAAAGACACCAGCCTGGTCTTCATCATCGGCATGTTGGACCTCGTCGAGATGGGCCGTGTGACGATTCAGTCAAACCTGGAATTCGTCGACAACGGCAGGGAGGTCTATCTGTTCATCGCCGTCGTCTTCTGGATTTTCTGCTTCTCGATGTCGTATGTCAGCCGGCGCATCGAACGCGCGCTTGGCGTGGGCAAACGCTAAAGCGGCCCGCGGGGGAGATTGACCATGGCGGAAACGAGTCAGACGAACGGTTCCACCGGCATGCCGGAAGACAAGGCGGCAATCCTGGAGCTGCCGCTCGAACAGCGCGGCGACATCATCGTCTGCGAAAGCGTCCACAAGTGGTTCGGCGATTTCTGCGCCGTCCGCGATGTGAGCATGCGCGTCAAGCGGGGCGAGGTGGTCGTCATCTTCGGACCCTCGGGATCGGGCAAGTCCACCTTCATCCGCATGATCAACCGGCTCGAAGAGCACCAGCAGGGCCGGATCGTGGTCGACGGCATCGAGATGACCAACGACGTGCGCAACCTCGACGCCATCCGCCGCGAAGTCGGCATGGTGTTTCAGCAGTTCAACCTCTTCCCCCACATGACCGCCATCAACAACATCATGCTGGCGCCGCAGCGGGTGCGGCACATGCCCAGGGACGAAGCGCAGCAGACCGCGCTTCAGCTGCTCGAGCGCGTCGGCATTCCCGAACAGGCGAACAAATATCCGGCCGAACTATCCGGCGGGCAGCAACAACGCGTCGCCATCGCCCGCGCCCTCGCCATGCAGCCGCAGATCATGCTGTTCGACGAGCCGACGTCCGCACTCGACCCGGAAATGATCAAGGAAGTGCTGGACGTGATGCGGGAACTGGCCGCCTCCGGCATGACCATGCTCTGCGTGACCCACGAGATGGGCTTCGCCCGCGAGGTCGCCGACCGCATGGCCTTCTTTGACGAGGGCGCGCTGGTCGAGCTGGGCCCGCCGAGCCAGATCTTCAACAATCCGCAGGAAGAACGCACCCAGCTCTTCCTCGACCAAATCCTGTAGCAGACCTCCGGTCGGGTCTCGCCCTCCGCAAGGAGATCCCTGCGCAACCCCTCCGTCATTCCGGCGAAAACCGGAATCCAGTGCGGCCAAAACTGAAGGCGCGGCTCGGTTGGGGTAGGGGCGGGGCTCAGTCCCGCCCGCACTCTCCGTCATTCCGGCGAAAGCCGGTATCCGGTCCGGCCAAACTTAGCGGCGTGCCGCGACGGTCGGGTACGGGCAACTCTCGGACCCGCCCGCCTACGCCCCCCCAGCCGGCATCTCCCGCACCTGCGTGGCGCCGGCGGCGCGCAGCGTGACGACGTGCGCGGCGTCCACCGATTCGTTGTCCGGCAACGGCGTCTGGCCCTTCTGCGAGCCCAGCTGCGCCACGCTCACGAGACCGCGCATCCTTTCGGTTTCCGCCAGCGCCTCGAGGTCGCCGCCGTAATAGTCGAACCACGGCAGCCCCGCGTCCGAGTAGTCCCGCGCGGTCGGCGGCTCCGTCGGCGGCCGCTCGCCGGTGAGCGCCAGCCACCGGGTGGAGTTGGCGATGGTGACGAAACACCGGCTCGCATGGCGCTGATCCCAAGCGTCGAGCCCGTATTCGTCTTCATAGATCTCCTGCCGCATCCGGCCGCCGGGCGACAGTCCCATTGCCGACTCTGACGCAAGTGGAGCATATAGCGGCCCGTAGTCGACGATCGCCTCACCAGACAGTTCCTCGTACCGCTCGGCTTTCATGGGAAAAGCGATGATCTGCAGGCCGCCGTGCTCGGCGGCGCCGGTTAGTTGCTCCTCAACCGAATAGCCCTCGCCCAATGGCATGGCGACGAATTGCCGCACGATGCCTTTGGCGACGCAGAAGCCGTCCAGCCACGGTTGCTCCGGCAGCACCAGGTAGTCCTGCGGGTCCGTGTTCAGGTGATTTGCCCACGCGTCGCCCGTCAGCGCGCAGGTCTTGCCCGCCGCGATCTTCACGGCAAACGGGTAGCTGTCCGACCCGAAACTGACCCACATGGCCTCGGCCTGGTGCATGGGCATCAGCACGCCGCCGCGCGTCAGCCACTCGCGGGGCGCCCGTCGGGCGTAGTCGTCGAGGTGCCGCAGGGGAAAGCTGCCCAACCCCGGCGGCAGCGGATAGTCCAGCCCGTCGTCCGGAATGCGCAGGGTTCGCTGGAAGTCGATCGAGCAGCGCGCCGCCTCGTGAACCTCGGGGAAACGAAATACCAAAGAGTCATGCTCAAGCGTGATCATCTAAGCCTGGCTCCTCACCAGTCACCGTCGCGCACCTCGCGCACGATGTGAAGGATGGCGTGGTCGGGCGCATCCTTGAGTTGTCGAATCAGTTCCGCGAACAGAGCGGGGCGTTTGCAAATGACGTCCTGGAGGTCCCGCGACACCTTGCCCGCCATCGCCAGGAACACGTCCGGGTCCTGGCCCAATTCCTTGGCCAAACGCACCGTGGTGGCCTCCGACGGCGGCGCCACCTGTCCCCGCTCCACCTTGCTCAGATAGCTGGGCTCGACGCCGATCCGCCGCGCCACCTGGCGCAACGAATAGCGCCGGTCTGACTCCCGGAGACGCTGCCGGCTGGCCGTGGCCGCCTCGCCAAAACGTGTCATAGTTCGTACACAGTACACGCCTACCTGGCATTGTCAAGGGCTGGGCGGCCAGTCGCCTTCGCTCCGTCATTCCGGCGGAAGCCGGAATCCAGTCCGGTCGCACCGAGAGCCGCACGGGTTGGTGGGAGTAGGGGCGAGTCTCACACCCGCCCTTTGCGGTCATGCCAGCGTCTCCGATAGTGGGATCCGACGGCAGTTGAACCTGTTCACGGGCAAGGTGAACCGATTCGCACACCGCCTCTTCATGCAAATGTCTCCAACCACGGAACCCAGCCGCTCGCCTAGGGCCGCAGCCTCGCGTTGAGGTCGCCCTCGAATACCTCATACGCCACCTCGCGGGCTTCTGAAACCTCCACCCGCAGCAGCGGGATGAAGCCCACGTGCTCTTGGGCCACGTAGCTGCCCCGATCCACGGCGCGGATGAGTCGCATCGCGAGCGTCCACCGCCCCGGGTCGAGCGGATCGTCCTCGCCCACGGCGCCATTGGTCCGAGCGCCGGCGGCCAAGCTGCCCGTGCGCGGATCGAATCTGAAATAGGCGTCGACGGCGGCGGGCCGCGAAGAAATCTCGCCGGGAAACCACCGCTCGGCTGAAGGCCGGCCGAACCCCGGATAGACGGGGAGTCCGCCCTCCGTCGTCTCCACGACGATCCAATCCTGTCCCGTCCAGCGGTCCGGCTCCCGGTTATGCAGCGCGAGGGCAAAGCTGAGCCGCCCGTCCGTGGCGACGAGATTGGACAGCCGGACAGTGACGGACCGCCAATCCCCGGGCGTGAACGGCATGAGCGGCGCGATCGCGCCGTCCGGCGAGTAGACCGCCACGCCGTCGTTCCACCAGATCGGCTGCCGCGCCGCCGGCGGGAACATGGATGGCGTGAACCAGTGCGGCACCACAACGACGTCCGGAATGTGCTCGCCCAGCGGCTCGATTCCGAAGTCCGTCCGCATGTGCATGCGGCCCGGGAACACCTCACCCACGAGCCGCGCATGCGCGAGCGTGGATGCGGCGCGCAGGGCGAAGGTCGATTGGATCGCCGGGTCCACATAAGCGACGGCGGACGGCGGCACGGCCCGCCGCAGCGCCTCATAGGACGCCGGGATCGGCGGGGCTTCGAGCTCGAGGAACGCCGGACGCACCCGATAGAGGGCGTCGCCCCCATCCCGAAAGAGAAGTTCGAACAGCTCCGGATCTTGCAGCCAGCGCCTGGCGCGATCCGGCAAACCCTCGATCCAAGCATCCGTGGCGTGCACGTACGCGACGCCCAGGCGCCTCAGGGCGGCAGGTTCGAGGTAGCGCCTGGCGTCCTGGTACTCGGGGCCAACCTCGTAGAGCAGATGTGCCGCCTGGATGAACCCCGACGCGTTGGGACGCCCGGTAGCGGTGGACATGGCCGTCGGCTCCGGGGACAGGATGCGCGCCTCGATATCCGTGTGGTCCCGGATGTAGCCGGCAAGCCGCGCGGACCTCAAGCGCGGGTACACCTCTCGGTGCCACGCACCCATCGCCTCCGCCTCTCGCGCTTCGACGCCCGCGTTGGCGAGCAGCACGCCCTGACTGAGCCCCGGATCGATTGCCCGCAGGGGTGACACCACGGTCGGCCAGGTCATCAGCCCCACGATCGCCGCGCCCGCGGCCCAGCGCCAGCCGGGCCTCAGCGCCCGAAGTCGCGGGCTCACGGCCAGCATCGCCGCCAGCAGCCCGAAGTTTCGCGCGTGCCCGTCGAGCCTGGTGACGTCCTGCTGCCCGATCTCGTATTGCAGCGTCAGCCCGGCAAGGACGAACACGCCGGCGGCGACGACCATCGCCAGACTGAACCGATCTCGCCCTGCCAGGAGGGCGGCGCCGCCGGCCAGCGCCAGAGGTCCCAGGGCCAGCAGGCCCAGCCCGCCGGATAGTGTGGTGAAGGACGCCAGCGGTTGCCGGGCGCTCGTGTCGTCGACCCAGCCGAGCGACAGGGCGCCCGCGTCCTCCCCAAACAGGACGGCCGTGATGATGCCGCCGCCGAAGGCCAGGAGGAGCGCGGCCAGCGCCGGTCCCGCCGCGGCGCGCAGGACACCGCCGGTGATGGCGCGTTCGCGGCGGGATTGCCAGAGCTCGACGGCCTCGAGCAGCCCCCACAGCGCCAAAACGACCGGAGCCACGGCCTCGTCCACCAGCCCCAGGAACCCGACCAGCGCAGCCAACGCGACCCGCCGCGCCCAGTGCCCATCCCCGCCCTGCGTGGCTCGCTCCAGCGCCACCAGCGCCAGGGCGTAGGCCAGCGGAAACGTGGGCTTCCAGACGTTTGGCGGCACGGACTCGCTTGCCCCAAGCCCATCCACGTAGACCGTCCCCAGCGCCGCGCGCAGACCGGCTTCCGGCATCCCGGCAGGGACCGGGACCTGGAGCACACCCGGCGCGGCGAACAACAGCGTTTGCGTCCCGGCCGCCAGCAGCAGCGGCCCAAGCGTCACGACGGCCGGCCAGGAACCGCGCCGGAGCAGCAGCGTCCCCACGACCAGCGCGAAGCTGGTCCAGATGTACGCGCCCAACAGCTCCGTCACGAACGCCGGGTCGGGCCCTACCGGCGGCGTGAGCAGTGCGATCAGCAGGTCGACCCCGTAGTGATAGGGCACGGCCATGCCGGGATTCCACGGCAGTTCCGGCGGATGCGGCCCGCCGGCGCGCATCGCCGCGATGAACCCGTGATGGATGTAGGGGTCGGGATTCGGCATGAGCTGTCGCCCGGCCAGCGCGACCCAAAGCAACGCCAGCACCGCCACCGCGAATCCCGCCGCGACGCGTGGCCGCACCCGGAGGCGCTCGCGCCAACGCCAGGCGATTCCCGCGCCGAGCGCCAGCACGACCACCCAGGCCACCACCGTCCCGCCGAGCCCAGGCCATAGGTAAACGACGAAGTTGGTGACCAGCCCCCAAAGGGCCAGGCCGACCACCAGACCCTGCGCCAGCGCTAGGAGCTCGTCGGTTTGTCCCAGCGCCACCCGCGCCACCGCGAATCCGACGACGGCCAGCACGACAAGCTCTGCCGCCAGCAGCAGCAAGCCTGGAATTACCGCGGAATCAACGATCATGGCGATCCGTTGTGCGACTCGGCATCGTGGAGCCCAGGGTGGGACTCGAACCCACGACCTGCGGTTTACAAAACCGCCGCTCTGCCGATTGAGCTACCTGGGCAGACCGCTGATTTTCATGGCTGCGAACCCGAGAGGCGATGCACCAGTCGCCATCGGTCAGCATAGACGAGCAACCTTCGATCACGGTCGAACCCCACCGGCCGGCCGTGGGCCACGCGAAGTCCGTCATTCCGGCGAAGTGAGAACTTTGAGCAATCCCAGCTGCAAGAGCCTCAGAGTTGGTCCGCTCTCCTCCCCCTTGATGGGACTCTTGCGTCATCCCTCCCGTGGATCCTGGAGAGCCGGTCCGGTCCCCTCTCCCTTGACGGGAGAGGGTTAGGGTGAGGGTGATTCGGGGCCTTGGCACGGGATGTCAACCATATGTGCAAGGGTCTCGGAAGTCGGAGATCCTTCCACTCAAATCAACCAACAGATTGTGGGGTCCCACAGGCGCTGAGTCACCATGCGGCCCGCCGAGGTCAAGGTTCCCCACTACCCCCACCACGTCCACCACTGCGGCTCGACCGCAGTCACGACCAGATCGAGCGCATCTGCCAGACGTCCACCGAGCACACGCCCGCGTCCAGTTGAGCGAACAGCGCCACGCCGCGACTGTCCGAACGCGAAGGGTAGATCCGCTGGGTCAGGCACTGCCGCCCGTTGGCAAACACCTCAACGATTGATCGATCGATGAATATCCGCAACTGCAGCGCCTCGTCTGTGTCCAAATCAAGCGGCGCGTGCTGCACGGCGCGCCCAACCACGTCCGGGGCGGCGCTCGAATCTCCGGGATCGAGGGATATCCGACCCTCGGCACGCGAATAGACGATCCGCGTCTCCTCCGCCCCGTCCGGCGAACGGCCCACGGCGATACCGACTTCGCCCGCGGTCTCGCGCTCGAAGGCCACCGCCACCTCGGAGCAGGATGCATCCACGCCGTCCAACGGCGCCGGCGCTCCCGCTGGCACATGCAAGTCGTCGAAGCGCCGATGAACGCCCCGCAGCGCCTGGAGTTCCGGCACCGGCTCGATTCGCAGCAGGCCGTCGCCGCCGAGCGCGAGCACCCGCGGTAGGCACATCACGCCCGACCAACCCGAAGCCCGTTGGGCGGCCTCCGTGCGGCCCTCGGTCACCCAGCCAAACATGAGGCGGCGGTCGGCGTCGTCGCGCAGCGAAAGCCCGGCGCACAGCGTCCCGCTCTCGAGCGAGAACCCGCCGAAGTTCATGCGGCCATGCCGCCGCGGCACAAACTGCTCTCCTTCCATCGCGCCCACGTAGTACTGCACGCCCCGCTCGTGGCTGGCGAAGAGCAGCACGTGCGCTTCGCCCAATCTGAACAGGTCGGGAACCGCGCAATCGCTCTCGTTGCCCGGCTCATAGAGCAAGCCGCGGTAGTCCCAGTTCACGAAATCCCGCGAGCGGAACAGGAACGCCGTGTCGCCGGCGCCCTCGACCTTGCCGCCGCAGACCAGATACCACGTGTCCCCGTCACGCCACGCGCACGGGTCCCACGCCCGCCACCCGGCCTCCGGGTCGGTCGGATGCGGGATCAGCGGATTGGACGGATGCCGCGACCACGTGCGCAGGCCGTCCGTGCTCGTCGCGACGCAAATGCCGTCGGGATTGCCGTAGTACACCAGCGCCGGCACGCCATCGAGATCGATCGCGCCGCCGCTGTAGCAGCCGCTGCGGTCGGGTCCGCCGGGCTCGGGCGCCAGCGCGATCGGCAAGTCCCGCCAATGCACCAGGTCCCGGCTGACGGCATGGCCCCAATGCATCCGCCGCGGATTGTCATAGGCGTCGTCGGGGTTGTGCTGGTAGAAGAGGTGAAAGGCGCCGTCCCAATGGATCGTCCCGTTCGGATCGCCGAGAAAGTTCGCCGGCGCCGTGAAGTGATACGCGGGACGGTAGCGGTCGTCCGCCAGGCACCGGCGGTTGTCCTCGGCGCTCACAGTCGGCGCCCCGCTCACGGAAGCGTGTGCGTGATCTCTTGAGCAGCGGCTGGAGAGCAAGCCCTTTCCCCTCTCCCGCTAAGAGACCTTTGCGTGAATCGTCCGATGGAGCCCGAAGGGCCGGTCCGATTCCCTCTCCCTTGATGGGAGAGGGTTATCCCTTCTCCCTCGAAGAGACCTTTGCGTGAATCGTCCGATGGAGCCCGAAGGGCCGGTCCGGTTCCCTCTCCCTTGATGGGAGAGGGTTAGGGTGAGGGTGATCCGAGGCCTGGACGTGGGGTGTCGACCCATCATGCAGAGGCTTCCTCGCGCGCGAATACCTAGCCCGACGCAGCCGCCCCAGCCCAGCCCGCAACCAACGGAAACGCGCTGTCCGGAAGTCCGTCGCCAGGGTCCAGCCCCAAGCCGTCGATCACCGGGTGCGGCAGGTGCGGGTCATAGACCGCCGCCGCGTCCACCATCGCCACGCGATGGGCCACGCGCCACTCGTCGGTCAGATTCGGACCAGCCATGTGAAACGTGTAGCCGTTGTGAAACGTGCAATCGCCCGCCTGCAGCGGGATGGTGATTCTCGGCAACCACGCCACCTCGTCCACGTTTTGCAGCGAGCCCTTGGCGATGTCCGGCCGGTGGCCGTGCGCCACCTCCTTGGGCAGGTCCTTCCAGTGCTGGCTGCCCATGGCAAAGCTCATGCAGCCCATCTCGACCGACGTGTCCTGAAGCGCGATCCAGGCGGTGAGCGCGCCGGGCGCGTTGCCCAGCGCCCACAGCGGCATGTCCTGGTGCGGCCGGGTCGGCCCGTCGTTTTGCGGCGGCTTGGCAATGATGTCGTCGTGCCACAGGCGCAGCGGCATCCCCGCCAACCGCTCGGCGGCCGCCCCCAGCCGGGGAAGCATCGTCAGCGCACGCATGGTCTCGTTCCACTTCCACAGCTGCACCCGCTGCTGGTTCGCGCCGTCGATATCCAGTTCGCCCGTCGGCCCCGCCAGCAGCAGCTTCATCCCCTCCTCGCGGTAGGCGGCCGCCTCCTCACAGCTGATGAGTCCCGGCAGCTTCACCGCCCCGTGGACGCGGTAGAAGTCCACCATCGCCTGCGTCACTTCACCCGCTGCCATCGCACATCTCCTTCACCAGCCGCGGTGCCTGGCAGCGTCGCACACTCACGCGTCGGGAATGAACCATTGAAACGCGCGGTAGGGCTTGGTGAAGTTGGCCCCGGCGCCAAACCACAGGTTCGCCTCGTCGTCGGGGAAGTTCTTCACCCGGTTGTTGATGATCACCGGCTGCGGGGCGAAGCCCACGGTGCCGATCACCGTCAGGTGCTCCGCCTGCCACCCGAAGTATTCCTTGCCCCACCTGTCGTAGTCGGGTGTGCCTGGAGCGGACAATTGCCATCGCCATTTGGCCTCGGCGTTGGCCTTGATCTCATCCGGCGGCTCGGGCCCCCATCCGCCGTTGGTGGCGAACCACGCGGTCCACCCGCCCGCCCAGACGGCTCGCTTGCCCTTGTAGCCCCAGACCCACGGGACCCAGCGGGTGAAGTACCCGGTGGCTTCCGTGTGCTCGGTACCGATCATGATCTCGGTGAGCAAGTCCAGGCGCTCCTCGTAGATCGGGCGCTCCATCTGGATCCACCGGGTGTCGAGCCCGACCTCGCGCCAATTCTCGGCCACCAGCTCGGCGATCGCGTCCTTCGGGCCTTCCTGGTCGCCGATCTCCATGATCAGCGTCAAGCGCTCGCCGTCCGGTCGCAAGCGCCAGCCTTGAGCGTCGCGCTGGTTGAGGCCCAAGCCGTCGAGCAACTCGTTGGCCTTGGCCGGGTCGTACTCGGTGTGGATCGTGCCCCAGTGGTTCTCGTAGAACGGGTAGCTCGGGAGGATCGTGCCCTGAAAGGGCGTCGCCAAACCGAAGTACACCGCGTCGTTGATGAGTTCGCGGTCGATGGCCACTGACAGCGCGATGCGGAAGTCGAGCTCCTGGAAGATCTCGGCCACCGCCGCGTCCTTGTACGTCCAGTTGGGCTGGAGCGCCAGTGCCGAGCTTCGGAGCGCCTTGCTGATCAGCGTCCGGTAGTTGCCCGAGGCCTCCCGGTCGCGGTACAGCGGCATGTTGTAGAAGTCGAGCTCGAACTGCCCGAAGTCCAACGATCCCTGCGTCAGACGGATTTGGTAGACCTCTCGGTCCGACAGCAGCTCGAAGTTCAGGCCCTCCACATAGGGAAGCTGGTTCCCCTCCGTGTCGACGATGTGGAAGTACGGGTTGCGGTCGAGCGAGGCCCGGTCCACCGAGTGAGCGGTGAGCATCCACGGCGCCAGCACCGGTCGGTCCACCGCATGCCGGGTGAACCAGGTCTGGTGTGCGCCCCAGCGCATTTTGGCCCGGTACTGCTGCGTCCAATCGTCGAATCCATCCCGTCTGGCCAACCTCTCGGCCTCGGGGTTGAAGTCCGCGTGGAACTGCTCAATGTAGTGCGACGCGATGTAGAACCCGCGCTCACTCCCGCCGCGACCCAGCCGGTCCAGGAAGATCGGCGCCGGGTCCGGATATGAGATCTCGACCGTCAGCTCGTCGGGCGTTTCGACCTTCGGCGGATTGCCGTTGATAGGCGGCCACGGACCACGCGGCTGAAGCTCGGCGTTCAGCATGTAATTGTCGTAGTGCCACTGGAAGTTTTCGGACGTGAACGGGGCCCCGTCCGACCACTTGTGCCCCTGGCGCAGTTCCAAGATGACGGTCGTGCCATCGGAACTCACCTCGTGATGCTTGACGGCGTCGTTGACCAGCGCGGTGCCCGTCATGTCGTAGGCCAGGGTGTCGGTGCGGTTGGCGTTGCCGATGTCCACCGAAATCGCCACGCTGCCAAAGTTCAGGCGGCCGCCGTAAGTGCCGATCGCTTCCCACGGCTGCCAGACCAAAGGCTCAGATGGCAGGCGCTCCTCGACCGGCGGCAACTCACCCGCCGCCACGCGGGCTGCCAGCGACGGCGCTTCCTGAAAGCTCGAGGGAATGAACCCCGTCGCCTCCATGTTGCGGCCTTCGGGAGCCATCGGCCGTTCCGCCACCGCGGCGGTGGGTTCAGCGGCAGGACTAGGCTCAGGGGTAGCAGTAGGTTCAGGGGTAGGACTCGGCTCGACGATCTTTTCGACAATGACTTCTTTGGTCACGACCTTCTCAACGACAACCTCTTTGACTACGACCTTTTCAACCGGCACCTCCTTGATCGTCTCGACCGGGACCTCCTTGATCACCTCGACCGGGACTTCTTTGATCACCTCCTTGATCACTTCTTTGGTGACGACCGTCTCGACCGGGACTTCCTTCACAACCTCCTTGATCTCGGTGACCGTCACGATCTTTTCGACGACTTCGGCTTCGCCACAGGCCGCCAGCGTCGCCGCGCCCACGCTTCCGGCCAATGCCGCCGCGCTTCCCCGGAGCAACGATCGGCGACTGACTGCCTTCGCTCGAGCCATGGACCGCTCCTCCTCCGCCAATCGGATTTCGTAACGCCGCTCTGGAATGCTAGTCACACCGTCGGCCGCGCACAATTCCTGGCAGAGGCGACTTTGAGTCCGTCATTCCGGCGAAGCCCGTCCCCCGCGCGGGCGGGGACCGGGAATCCAACCCCGTGGGTCAATCGATGAATCGAGGGTACCCCTCGGTGCTGGGTCACATGGCGCCACACAGGTGTCAGTGTCGTCCATGCCCCAAAGCCTCAGACCAGCCGGTTGCCACCGCCGTTCAACACATCGCGACGGTCACCCGACCGACGTCAGATCGCTATCCCGGCTTCCGGGCGTGGACCAGGTACATCGGCGTGAAGATGCCCAGCCGGCCCGCCTCAACCATGGCCGTCGCGCAGAGGTTCAGCGTCGCTGCGACGCGAGTCGTGCCCTTCGGCGCAATGCGCAGCGCCTCGAGCGCTCTAACGGAATTGTGCGTGACCCAGCGGCCGAGCCTCGAACTGCGAAAGGCGGCCAGCGAAATCCCCGAACCCACTAGCGGTTCAAACCAGGGGATTGACGGACCGGGTTGCAAGGCAAGATCCCTCGCTTCCAAGACTTCGAAGCCCACCGATCGAAGCGCGTTATCAACGGTTGGCATGTCGTCGATGACGGGCAACCCGCCTCCCAACTGCATGTCATTCTTGAGCTTGACGTGCAGAGGGTCCTGCGCATCGAATCGATCGGTCACGCAGTACTCGTAGGCAGCGAATTCGGCACCCGGCTTCAGCAGGCGAAACACCTCGGCATAGATGCTGACTTTGTCCGGGGCGCAGCACGTGGCCTCGATGGAGTACGCCGCGTCGAACGACTCGTCCGGGGCGTCGACGTCCAGGAAGTCGCAGTGCAGAAACTCGGCCAGGTGCGCCAGCCCTGCTTCATCCACCAGCTTCCGGGCGCGGTCGAGCTGATAGCCGTTGCTGTTGACGCCAATGATCTTCGCGTCGGTAAACCGGGCGATCTCGATCAGCGGACCGCCAACGCCGCACCCGAGATCGGCGACGACCATTCCCGGACCCAGCCCCAACCGGTGCGCCAGGTAGTGCTCGTGGCGCGCCAGCGACGCCTTGAAGCTCTCGCCGGGAACGCGAGGAGCAAAGTGAAACGACCGGCCCCAGCCAAACTCAAAGAAATCCGTTACCAGGTCGTAGTAGAGATTGTTGACCGTGGCGGCGTCGCTGATCTGCGCTACATCGTGTTGGTCAAGCTTGAATCGGCGTTCGTACTCGCTCACCGTCGACGCGACACCCGAAGCGCCTTGGTTGTCCTTGAGTGATTTGGAGAGCTTGACCGCCATCAGAACGCCCCGGCCCGCCCCTTGGCGGATTCGAGCCGAATCAACCTACGGATGGTCCGTCACAGTGTCAATCGTCGGTCCAGTTTCAGCACAGCGGCCAGGGCCGTTCGAATCCGGCGCCAGATCGAACGCCGTTGCTCCGCGAATCGAGGTCCGCGGGGATCGCACGTGCGCCGCTCAGCACCAGGATTCGTCATCCCGCTTTGGAATCCGCACGGCTTCTTCGACCTGAGAAGAGTGCGAGTGCAGGGCGCGTGCGCAAGAAGGTGACGCCATGCTCTCGAAGACCTGGGCCCACCGGGCACGACTACCTTGCCGAACTGGCCGTCCTGTGAACGTGCTCGCGGAGCGCCCCATTGATGTCAGTCTGGTACCCGCGACCGTCGCGAGCATGAGCTTTGAACCACGCAATGATGTCCGCGTCGAGCCTCAGCGTGATCTGCTGCTTCACCGGCCGGTAGAAGACCCCGCGTCTTGAGTCGGACCAGCCGAGGATCTCCGGGGCTTCGGTGGTGTCGATCTCGGCATCCGACATAGTCTCCAATGTCCGAATCTGCTCCTGAACGTCGGGCGGCAGCTCAGGCGTGTCCTTCTTCATAGGCCTCCCTTTCATTTCTCGTCGCCTTACGCGCGGAGATGATGCGCCCGATCGATTCGCCGGTTGCGGTGTCGACTTCGGGCCACGTGTGGACCACCATCACGACTTGCGTGCCAACCATGCCGATGGTTCGCCACCGTTGCTCACCTGGAAATGGATCGTCTCGCGTTGCGGACATTGGATCGTCAAACACGAAGGCGGCAGCCTCGAAACCGAGGCCGTTGCGCTCGAAGATTCGCCCGGTTCTTTGACTGATCCCATGTCCAACGCAAGCGCAGTCACCCTACCTCACACTACGGTATTGTAGTTACCAAAGCGTCGTGACGTAAACACTTGGCAACTGGTCGCTCTGACTCCATCATTCCCACGGAGGCGGAAGTCTAGCGGGAATCGAACCTGCTCGTTGGCACGTAGGGGCGGTTCGCGAACCGCCCGCTCCTCACCGGTCAAGGGTCTCCGAAGGCAGCGATCCGCTCCCGCACATCGAGCGACGAATGGGGAATCCCGCGATCAATCGCTCGGCGATCCCGAATCGCAAGCGCCGGTGACTCTGCCGGCGCGGTGGCGGCGTGCTGGGCGGAGTCGCCAGCCTTGACCCGGCCATGTGCTTCCATAGCGGGTGCGCCGGTGAGCGCACGTGTGAAATGGTGACGCCATGCCCTCGATGACCGGGTCCCGCTTCATCGCCGAGACGCTGCACGGCTACGGCGTCACCGCCGTCTACTTCGTCCCCGGCATCCTGCAGCAGACCCTGGTGGACATGGAACCGCTGGGCATCCGGCGGATCATGTGCCACACCGAGAAGGCCGCCGCTTACATGGCCGATGGCTACGCCCGCGCCGCGCGCCGGCCCGGCGTGGCCTTTGCGCAGTCGGTCGGCGCCGCCAACCTGGCGGCGGGCTTGCAGGATGCGTATCTGGCCCGATCGCCCGTTGTCGCCCTCACCGGTCGCTGGATGCCGGAATATCGCTACCGCCACGCCTACCAGGAAATCGATCACTGGCCGCTCTTCCAGCCCGTCACCAAGTTCAGCGCCTTGGTGGATGGCGCCGCCCAGCTGCCATTGCTGCTGCGCCAGGCGTTCCGCGAGGCCGTTTCCGGCTCACCCGCGCCCGTGCATCTGGACCTTCTCGGCATCGCCGCCGAGCTGATCGAAGAGGACGAGGTAGACGCCGAGGTGATCGTCGACTCGTCGTTCACCGCCTACCCCGCATTCCGACCGCTTCCCGACGACCGCCAGATCCACGCCACGGCGGCTCTGCTCAGCCAAGCCCAGCGTCCGGTCCTTCTGGCCGGCGGCGGCGTCACCGCGTCGCAGGCCGGGCCGGAGATCACCGCGCTGGCCGAGAAGCTCTCGATACCGGTCGTCTCATCGCTCAACGGCAAGGGTTCCATCCCCGAGGATCATCCGCTGTCCGTTGGCGTGCTCGGCACCTACTCGCGCTCCTGCGCCAACCAGGTGGCCTACGAAGCCGACCTGGTGCTGATCGTCGGCAGCCAGACCGGCGGACAGGCCACCCACTTCTGGCGCGTGCCAAAACCGGGCGTCCCGACGATTCAGATCAACGTCGATCCCGCCGAGCTTGGCCGCAACTACCCCAGCCAGGTTGACGTCTTGGCCGACGCCAAGCTCGCGCTGCAACGGCTCATCGACGTCATCGAGCCCGGCCCGGCGGAGACAGACTGGTCGCGCCGCGCCCAACGACTCGTGACCGAGTGGCGCGCCGAATTCCAGCCGCACCGCGACTCCGACGCCTCCCCGATCCGGCCCGAGCGCCTCTGCCGCGAGGTCCAGGACATCCTCCCCACCGACGCAATTCTCGTCTCCGACACCGGGCACGCCGGTATCTGGACCGGCGCCATGATCGACCTCACGCACCGCACCCAGAGCTACCTGCGCTGCGCCGGATCGCTCGGCTGGGGACTCCCGGCGGCCATGGGCGCCAAGTGCGCCGTGCCCGACCGGCCCGTGATCTGCTTCACCGGCGACGGCGGCGTCTGGTACCACCTCGCCGAGCTGGAAACCGCCGTCCGCTGCAACATCAACACCGTCACCGTCATCAACAACAACCGCTCCCTCAACCAGGGCAAAGCCGCGATCGACGACCTCTACGCCGGACGCGACGGCAACCCCGACGAGCTATGGGTGTTCGAAGACATCGACTTCACCAAGATCGCCGAAGCCATGGGCTGCTTCGCCATCCGCGTCACTCGCGCGGAAGACCTGCCCAACGCCCTCGCCACCGCCCTCGACGCCAATCGCCCCGCCGTCGTCGACGTGGTCACCGACATCAACGTCGCTGCGCCGTTGCCGTTCGTCCCGGACTAGCGAAACTGAGGCCTCTACGAGTGGCGCAATCTGCCGTATACGCGGAATTCGCACACTCGACTCAGTTAAGCGGCATTCGCTCGAGGCACCGATTCGCCCGCCGTGAGATTGGGACCACCGAAACCCAAGAGAACGCCCAAATCACACGCGCACCGCGACAATAGTCGCCAACAGCCGTAGCCAGCCTCGAGATCGAACGCAATTGAGGACGGTTGCCCGCAAGATTCTCACCCCAACCCTCTACCAGAGGGGATCTTTGCGTAAACGCTCCGTCATTCCCGCGAAGAGCCTGCTCTGTACTTGATTCGGGGCGGGAAGCTAGCGGCCGCGCAATCTGCTAACCCATGCGTAGGGGCGACGCATGCGTCGCCCCTACATCTCTATTCAAAGGTCCCAATAGTGAGAGGAAGAAGGACGACGGCCCGCTTCGAAGTGAAGGGCCCGGTCAACGCGACCCGCTACCTAAGCGTTTGGTAGGTAGAATCGTACTGGTGCGCGTGCTAACGTCCCGCTGCTGCGGAATGTTGAGCCGCGCGGGCTGCCGACGACGACTGGGCGATCGCGAGATGGACAGGACGAAGCGACAAGCGGCCATGGCGTGGTTGCGGCGTCGAGTGTCCCTGCCCGCCAACCCACTGGTCCGCCACCACCATCCCATCTGGCGCCGCGGCTGGGCCCGCCAAAGATCCCTCGCGGCCGCCGGCGCGTTTCTCCTTGGCGTCACGCTGCTCGGCCACGTCAGCCCGGCGCAGGCGTCCGGGATCAGCATCCGCCTCTTGGGCCTGGCGACACGGGGCACAATTTCGATTTGGGACGGGGCCAGTATCGACCTGTCCAACCTGGATGCTCACCAGACCTACGAGGTCGTGGTGACCACCAGCGACCCCACCATCGTGGGGATCGGCGACTGTTTGGGCGCATCGGAATGGCACACGTTCACGGGATCAACGTTCCGCAGCCTATGGTTCGCCATTCGCGCCTGCACGCCGGGACAGGCGACGGTCACGGTCCAGGTATTCCTGGCCGGGGCCAACAGCGCCGCGGCCAGCGTGAGCCAACATGTGACCGCGTTACCTATGCCCAGCGTGGTGCCGCACCAGCGGGCGGCGGCCGAGCGGGCGGTGGCCGAGCTGGCGGATGTCAAGCCGCCCAACCAGCACGTGCGCAATTTCCTCGCCGGGGGAATCGTGGTGCAGCGGCCGTTCCCCCCGCGTCTGTCCGGCTACGTAAGCGCCGCGACCGCGACGGCGACCATAGTGAACTGGGCGACGTGGTGGGCGTCGCCTCCCACGGGCGGCGTGGACATCATCGGCTTCCAGATCCGGTATTGGCCGAATGACGAGCCATCCCGAGTTACATCGGCAGCGATCGCCAACCCGTATGTCTGGCAATACAGGCTCACTGGGCTTGCGGCGAACACGTGGTACACGATCAATATGCGCGCCTGCACCAACCAAGAGGACTGCACGGCAGCCGAGTGGTCATACGACTACCAATTCAAGACGCCGCCGGGCTAAGTGCAAAATCCGGAGTTGGAGGCGCGCGGGGATCACACCATCACGTCCTCGAATGGGTGAGAGCCATGTATCCAGTCTGCACGCTCTCAGAGGGGGAGCGGGAAGAACGACGGCCCGCTTCGGAGTGAAGGGCACGATCAGCGTGACTCGCTACCTAAACGTTTGGTCGGTAGCTACGTACTAGCGTGCGTGCTAACGTCCCGATGTGCCGGGATGTTGGGCCGCGCGGGCTGCCGGCGACGACAGGACGTTCGCGAGATGCGCAGGACGAAGCGACACGCGGCCGTGGGTTGGTTGCGGCGTCATGTGCCCCGGCCCGCCCACCCACCGATGCGCCACCACCTAACCATCCGGCGCCGCGGTTGGGCCCGCCGGATCGCCCTCGGGTCGGCTGGCGCCTTTCTCCTTAGCGTCGCGCTGCTTGCTCACGTCAGCCCGGTGCAGGCGTACGGCTACAGCACCCAGATCCAGGATCCGCAAAGCGGGATCATCATCCACCTCTGGGACCTGGTGCCAGATATCGCAATTGCGCACGGGGACGGGGGCAATATCGACCTGGGAAACCTGGATCCTCACCAGACCTATGAGGTCATGGTGTCCACCAGCAACCCCTCGATCGTGGGGATCGGTGATTGTTTAGGAGCATCGAGATGGACCACGTTCAGGGGATCACCGTCACGCAGCTTGTGGTTCGCCATTCGCGGCTGCGCGCAGGGCCAGGTGACGGTCACGATCGAGGTGTTCCCGGCCGGGGTCGACAGCCCCGCGGCCAGGCTGGTCTACCCTGTGACCGCGTTTCACATCCCCAGCGTGGTGCCGCACCAGCGGGCGGCGCTCGAGCGGGCGTATGCCTCGCTGGCGGACGTCGAGCCGGTCAACCAAAACGTGCGGAATTTCCTCGCCGGGGGAATTGTGGTGCAGCGGCCGTTCCGGCCAAATCTGACCGGCTTCCGAAAAAGCGCGACCGCGACAGCGACCATAGTGAGCTGGCATACCTGGTGGGCGTCGGCTCCCACGGGCGGCGTGGATATCATCGGCTACCAAATGCGCTACTGGCCGGATCATGATCCGTCCAGAATTTCGACGGTGGAAATAACCGACGGGAGTGTCTGGCAGTACAGGATCACCGGGCTTGTGGCGAACACGTCGTACAAAATCAATATGCGCGCCTGCACTAACCAGGAGGACTGCACGGCAGCCGAGCAGACAGGCGACTACGAATTCAGGACGCCGCCGGGCTAGGTGCGCTGTCTGAAGTCTGAGGAGCGCGAGGACCACACCACCACCTTGGCCTCCGGGTGCTCGGCCAGCGCCACGAATTCGGCCCGCAAATCAATTAGCTGTCTCCCCGCAAACGGCCCATCCTGGTCCTCCGCCGACACGGCTTGATGTGTAAACCATGTCTCCGGTCTGCACACTCCCAGAGAGAGTAAGGACGACGGCCCGCTTCGGAGTGAAGGCCACGATCAGCGTGACTCGCTACCTCAACGTTTGGTCGGTAGCTACGTACTAGCGTGCGTGCTAACGTCCCGCTGTGCCGGGATGTTGGGCCGCGCGGGCTGCCGGCGACGAGAGGGCGATCGCGAGATGGGTAGGGCGAAGCGACACGCGGCCATGGCGTGGCTGCGGCGTCTTGTGCCCCTGCCCGCAAATCCACCGGTCCGCCGCCACCATCCCATCCAGCGCCGCGGCTGGGCCCGCCGGATGACCCTCACGGCGGCCGGCGCGTTTCTCCTGAGCGTCGCGCTGCTCGCCCACGTCAGACCAGTGCAGGCGTACGCCTACAGCACCCAGATCCAGGATCCGGAGAGCGGGATCATCATCCATCTCTGGGACCTGGTGCCTCGGATCGAAGTCACGATCTGGGACGGAGGCACTATCGACCTGGGAAACCTGGATCCTCACCAGACCTACGAGGTCCTGGTGTCCACCAGCAACCCCTCGATCGTGGGGATCGGTGATTGTCTGGGAGTATCGGAATGGACCACGTTCACGGGATCACCGTCACGCGGCCTGCGTTTCGGCATTCGCGGCTGCGCGGCGGGCCAGGTTACAGTCACGATCCAGGTGTTCCTGGCCGGGGTCAACAGCCCCGCGGCCAGCCTGGTCTATCATGTGACCGCGTTTCACATCCCCAGCGTGGTGCCGCACCAGCAGGCGGCGCTCGATCGGGCGTATGCCTCGCTGGCAGAGGTCGAGCCGGTCAACCAGAACGTGCGCAATTTCCTCGCCGGGGGAATCGTGGTGCAGCGGCCGTTCCCGCCGATTATGTTGGGCTACAGACGCGCCGCGACCACGACCTCGACCCTAGTGAACTGGGCGACCTGGTGGGCGTCGGCCCCCACGGGCGGCGTGGACATCATCGGCTTCCAGATGCGGTACTGGCCGAATCATGAGCCGTCCAGAATTACGACGGTGGAGATCACCAACGGGTATGCCTGGCAGCACAGGATCACTGGGCTTGCGGCGAACACGTGGTACACGATCAATATGCGCGCCTGCACCAACCAAGAGGACTGCACGGCAGCCGAGTGGTCATACGACGGCGAGTTCAAGACGCCGCCGGGCTAGGTGCGCCGTCGGGAGTTTGAGCAACGCCGGGACCACACGATCACCTTGGCCTCCGGGTCCTGGGCCAGCGCCACAAACTCGGCCCGCAAATCAATCACCTGTCGCTCCGCAAATGGCCCATCCTGGTCCTCCGTCGACACGGCTTGATGTGTAAACCATGTTCCCGAACGGGTGTAAACCATGTCTCCGGTCTGCACACTCCCAGAGTCAGAGAGAGAAGGACGGCGGCCCACTTCGGAGTGAA
Source organism: Chloroflexota bacterium (assembly GCA_026708035.1). NCBI lineage: Bacteria > Bacillati > Chloroflexota > Chloroflexota bacterium. The sequence goes on from JAPOVQ010000035.1 coordinate 272,940, forward strand.
GGGCACGGTCAACGCGACCCGCTACCTAAGCGTTTGGTCGGTAGAATAGTACTAGTGCGCGTGCTAGCGTCCCGCTGTTACGGGATGTGGGGCCGGACGGGCTGCCGGCGACGACAGGACGATCGCGAGATGGGCAGGACCAAGCGACAAGCGGCCACGGCTTGGCTGCGGCGTCATGTGCCCCTGCCCGCCAACCCACCGGTCCGCCACCACCATCCCATCGGGCGCCGCGGTTGGGCCCGCCGACTGACCCTCGGGGCCGCCGGCGCACTTCTCCTCAGCGTCGCGTTGGTCGGCCACGTGAGCCCGGCGCAGGCAACCGGGATCGGCATCCGCCTCTCGGACCTCGTGTCACGGATCGCGGTTTCGTTCTGGGACGGGGGCATTGTCGAGCTGTCCAACCTGGATGCTCACCAGACCTACGAGGTCGTGGTGTCCAGCAGCAACCCTCGCATCGTGGGGATCGGTGACTGTTTGGCGGCATCGAAATGGAGCACGTTTACGGGATCACCGACACGCAGTTTCTGGATGGTCATTCGCGGCTGCGCGCAGGGCCAGGCGACGGTCACGGTCGAGGTGTTCCAGGCCGGGGCCCCTAGCGCCGCGGCCAGCCTGAGCCACCACATGACCACGGCGCCGTTCCCCAACGTGGTGCCGCACCAGCGGGCGGCGCGCGAGCAGGCGTTGGCCTCGCTGGCGGATGTCGAGCTGGCCAACCAGCACGTGCGCAATATCCTCGCCGGGGGAATCGTGGTGCAGCGGCCGTTCGCGCCGCGTCTGTTCGGCTACGTAAGTACCGCGACCACGACCACGACCATAGTGAGCTGGGCGACCTGGTGGGCATCGGCGCCCACGGGCGGCGTGGACATCATTGGCTACCAGATGCGCTACTGGCCGAATCATGATCCATCAAGAATCTCGACGGTGGAGATCGCCAACCCGAATCTCTGGAAGTACAGGCTCACTGGGCTTGTGCCGGACGCGTGGCACACGATCAAAATGCGCGCCTGCACCAACCAAGCGGGCTGCACGGCAGCCGAGTGGTCATACGGCTCTCAATTCAGAACGCTACCGGGCTAGGTGCGCCATCGGGAGTTGGAGGAGCCCACGCGCCGCATGCACCTCGGCGACGGCGCCAACCGAAGTGACGCCATGGGCCCCAGCGACCACTGTCAGATCTCCATAGATGCTGGAGAAGATTCCGCGTAGAGACGCCAGTTGGGTCGAGGCTCGATCATGGCCGTAGCAGACCTCGCCTGAGACGCACCGTCACGGGACGGAGTGCGGCGTCGGTTCGAGCCCCAATCAACAGGTTCCGCACGCATGCTGGGCGTGGTGCGCGGCACCCCCGGCGGGATTCGAACCCACGACCGTCGGCTTAGAAGAACCGCGGGAAAAACTGCCGCATTTGAGCGACGCCAAACCTGTAACGGCTTCGAGGCCGATTTACAGGCCGTTGCCCCCTTCTTGGAGCAATGGCACGGAAATTCTACGTTATTTCGAGGAGAATTCCGCCTGCGCCAGTGCCAGAAACTCACGGGTCACGGCCTCGAATGCGGGTCGCCGATAGGCGGCCCATTGTTGCTGGCGACTACGCAGGCCCGGCCGATTTGCAATCGAGGCCACGGGCCGGCCTTCACAATAGAGTTGCAGCGCAAGTACTTGTCTTGGTGTCAGGATCGCCGATGCCGGATCCATGGCCTGGTGCAGCAGCACTCGGACCGCATGACCGTCGGCGAAGGCACTGCGTCGGTAGCGTTGGTGCGCCAAGCGTTTCACGCCTGGGAGGCCAACAAGTGCCGAGTCGAGCAAGCGATAGCCGTCGGCCTGGTGGCGCAAGGCGTCGTCGACCCACCGGAAGTACGCTGCGAACGACCGACGGCCGCGGCGCGGCGCACATGCCCCTGCCTTGCGATTGGCATCGTGGCGGCCTGGGGCGTCCGCCGACTCCAGTGGAAGGAGCACTATGGCTTCAGGTTATCGATGCAGGGCCGGGGGTGTGAATGCAGGATTCCGTAGGTTCGACGAATACGATGCACCTGCGATCGGTTTCATGGCCAACACCTTGGCCCCCTAAATGAGCACTTCAGGCTGGCCTCAGCGCTCCCGCTTAGGCTCGGAACCTCCAGCCGCAAACACTCATCCAGTCCGCCAACCTCGACAAGGGTGACATTGGAGATGCAAGATTTCGTAGGCCATCGAACGAACAGCACCTTGAGTGTCAGCAAGCGATGTGATAGTCTAGTTGTAGAAAGTTCAACCTCATGGAACTTCCTCGTCCTTGGAAATCTCACGACAAACACCCAAAGGCATCACTGAGCGAAACCGGCTGCTGCTCGGATCTATCTATCGCAACCTCAGCGGGCCGTTTTCTGTACACGAGGCCAGCGAGGTGCTCAGTCTTGGCACTTCGAGGACTCGACGACTTCTAGCCTACTTGGCCGAGCGGGGCTGGCTCGTTCGCGTACACCACGGCCTGTACGCGCAAACTAGCATCGAAGCGGCCGAGCCGAGCGAGTGGCGCCACGATCCCTGGATAGTCGCAGCCAAGATCCTTGGACCGACTTACTATTTCGGGGGCTGGAGCGCCTGTGAGCACTGGGACCTCACAGAGCAAGTGTTTCGGACTTCCGTGGTCTTCACCACTCGTCGCGTGCGAAGCACGGATACCGAGATCCACGGCTTCCCAATCCGGATACGGCGCACGGCTCTCGACAAGATGTTCGGCCTGCGCTCGGTATGGCGCGAGCAGAGCAAGTTGAACCTGTCCGATCCCGCCCGGACAGTGATTGACATTCTTGACAGCCCGGAACTGGGAGGCGGCATCCGACATGTTGCCGATGTCGTTTCGACGTACTTCGACGGTGACCATCGCAATGACGCACTCCTCGCCAACTATCTTCAGCAGATTGGAAACCGATCGATCCACAAGCGACTTGGCTACCTGATCGAAGCTCTCGATGTGTGTGCCCCTGAGCTTCGACGGGCGTGTGTAGAGGACATGAGTGCGGGTGTCAGTCTTCTCGACCCAAGCCTGCCAAACCGTGGTTCGGTAGACCGACGGTGGAATCTACGAGTGAATGCCAAAGGCCTCTCGACAAACACGGACCGTTGATCACCAAGGCAGACATCAATACAAGAGTTCAAGAGTGGGGCCTCCGCGAGGACGTAGTCGAGAAGGACTACGTGATTGGCTGGACGCTTTGGGGTATTGGCTCGCATCCGCAGCTGTCGATGGCATGGGCATTCAAGGGCGGGACGTGCCTAAAGAAGTGCTTTATCGAGACCTACAGATTCTCGGAAGATCTCGACTTCACGGTTTTGCCAGAAGGACCGGCCAATCCTGATCAACTCCTGCCAATCTTGCAGCAGGTCTTCGAGAGCATCTACGCAGAGTCCGGGATCGACTTCCGGCAGCGCGATCCAGTTCTGCGGGTGCGGCCGAATGGTGAGTCCGTTGAAGGCCGCATCTACTACCAGGGCCCTCGGGGCGCACCCGGGTATGCCAGCATCAAGCTTGATCTCACTACAGCAGAAGAGGTAGTGCGCCCCACCGTGCTACGGCCCATCGGGCACCAATACCCTGACTCGCTTCCGCCACCTGCGACAGTGCGGTGCTATGGCTTTGAAGAGGTCTTTGCTGAAAAGCTCCGGGCCATGGGCGAACGCTGCCGTCCGCGCGATCTATATGACATCGTCACCCTATTCCGACGGCGTGACTTTCGGCCCTTCGCGGACCTCGTCCAGGCAGTTTATGTCGAGAAGTGCAAGTCAAAGGGAATCCGCGTCTTTCGAATCGACGATCTCCAATCTTCGCCATTCTTGGAGGAACTGAAGAGTGAGTGGGTGAACATGCTCGCTCATCAACTCCCGGCAATGCCGCCGTTCGCTGATTTCTGGAATGAGTTGCCTCGCTTGTTCAAGTGGCTCAGCGGAGAATCCGAGCCAGACCACCTATCACCGATAGCAGTCAGCAACGATACAGACGAGGACTGGAGTCCACCACCTACTTCATATGTTTGGGGCCAAGGCATTCCCTTGGAACCCGTGCGTTTCGCCGCAGCCAATCACCTCTGCGTTGACCTCCACTATCAGGGCACTGTCCGCCGAATCGAGCCCTACAGCCTGCGCAAAACTCGCGCGGGGAATCTGCTCCTCTATGCCGTGAGATCCGCAAGCGGCCAGATTCGCGCCTATCGCGTAGACCGGATTTCGGGGGTTGAGGTTACCAGTGTCCCGTTCCGCCCAAGATTCGTCGTCGAATTCACAGATTCTGGCGAACTGACGGGACCACAAGTCCGGCGGACCGGACGGCGACTTGGGATCAGTCCTCGAGCCAGACGGCGATCCAGCAGACCGCGACATGTGTACATCTTGGAGTGTCCTAGCTGCGGAAAGAGATTCAGACGCCTCAAATACTCCTTGAACTTACGACCCCACAAGGAGCCTCGAGGCGACTACCGCTGCTACGCGCGTTCTGGGTTCTTGGTCGAGCGTCGGTACGAATAGCGGCTGCCTCGATCCCATTCGTTGCAGAGCCGGCTGAAATGGGGCCGGCCCTTTTCCCAAAGGCACAGAAGCGACCTGGAATCCTTGTATGTTCCGCGAGACTAGGACTATCCACGGTGACAGTAAACGGGCCGGGGCAGCCCGATCCTCTCTTGGTCGTCAGAGACCGCAATTGAGCAGGGCCGTCCCACCCCAGCCGCTGACGCAGAGCCTCCACAGTTGCCGGGGCCGTCAGCAAAAGCCCGAATCTGCAAGGCAGGGCATGTGGCCAGCGTGGCTGGCGGGCACCCAATGGCGCCATCAGCGGACTTAGCGGTTGGGATCGATGTGGCCAAGGCCCAATTGGACATCGCGGGCGAGCCAAGGGGCGCGATCTGCCGGTGCCGGGCGCGCGGGGCCGCATGCGGCGCTTGCAGGGGCAGCTTTCGGCGCTGCGGCGCACCCGCATCGTGATGGAAGCCAGCGGCGGCTACGAGCGGATCGTGGTGGCCACCCCTGAATCGGTACAGCGATGCCCGGCGGAGCCGCCGCAGTTCCTGGGGCGGGCAGGCCCTGGTCCGTACCGCGCTCTGCATGGCCGCGCTGACCGCCATCCGCGTCAACCCCCGTCTTGGCGACTACTACCAGCGCGCCATAGCCGCTGGCAAGTCGCCCAGGTTTAGCCCCGCCGTCTGCGTTGACAAGCTCCTCGTCCCCTGCAACGCACTCTGCCACAAGCAGACTACGTGAGGCCTCGCCATGGTCCAACTGTCAACGTCCAAACAAAGGTGCTTCTATGTCTATCGGCAGTTATGTCCATGCCACCAGCCGAAGTACTTTAACCACCGACCAAATGCATCTACTTATAGGTTGGCATGGTCGGATGGCAGTCGTCAAGGATGAAGTGCAATAGAGATATCAGAGTTAGGCAGTCGACCGCATCCTCAATATTCCGATGCCACTTTATCTTGGGAGTATGCGACATCGGGTTGCGAAAGAATCTAGTACAACCGCTCAAGAGATCGAGGAAGCCATCATGCTCATTCTTTTGGCTGACAGTCACAAGAGTGTTGAAAGCCAGAGTAGAATATCCCCCTTGACTTTGCGATGGACGTTCAAAGGTCTTCCTCATCAATGCCAGGCCATCAGCGCTGTATCCGGTCTGTTCACGAATACGTTCTGCCAGCCCTTTGTATGCTTCTACAACGGCGTGGAAATAGTTTTCCTCCATATACTCTGCCTTGCAGTATCTTCGGACTTCATGGTGGATTCGTCGGAACCTCAGCTTGTTTTCTAACGCCGCAGCCCTTCGTTCAGCCTCCGACAATGTGCGAGTTGGATCAACATTGTGAAACTGTCCATCGTCCCTGTATTCCACTCCGCAGAAACGGAGGATGCGATTCAATCCAGCGCAGAAATCTCGGAATCCTTCAGGATTTTCAGAATAGATCACGGGTTCGTTGAGTAACTTGATCAATTGCAACACACCGCTGTTGCCGCTCCGGTTGAACTGAAAGCGCAAGGCATGGCGGAGTCTGTCCCTCTTCGATGGCTTAATCACACTATAATGGATGCTACGCTGCATCCCCATCGACCTGTAATAGTCTTCTTCCTCTTCGGACCGTTTCAGGATTGTCTCCTCAATTCCAAGTTCAGCAAATCTGCGGTCTAGCACCTTATGTGTGTCGCGATCGCTAACCAGATAGTCCGCCAACTCATCCAGTGCTACCGACGTGAAGGAATGTGTGGCCATGCTCCTGCGATCCCCTTCCTTTCCTCGTCTATTGTGTGATGCCCCGTTATCCGCTGTGATTCAGAGCCACGCGCCAGCTGCGGCTATCGAGGCATTGATGCAAGTATGTGCAGTAGGTGAACGGACGTAGACACAAGCTCCGCTACAAGCGAGGCGTCTTTCGCTGTAGCCCTACGATCATGCAGAACTGCGCTCGTAGCTTTGACAACCCCGCGGACCGCTCTCCGCAGGGCCTCGTTTCCTCCGCCCGCAAGTGTCGCCCCGATGTATGCGTCGAGTAAACGGGCAGCGTCAGTCTTGCTCGGTACCTTGCCATCTTCGCCGGCGGCTTCGGCCGGATCAATGACGGCCTGAGCGAGCGAGATCATCACCTCCCGGCCAAGGTGACCGACCGCCTGATAGCCTTCCTCCGACGTGGCGCGAGCGAGTTGCTCACGCATCTCCCTGACCTGTCGATCCACTTTTTCCCACAAAGTTGGCTCGGGATCCGCACGGATTAGGCTAACTGGCCTGGCACCGTATGCTGGTTTGCCGGAAATTCGGTCAGTTTCGACGAGGTGAAAGCCATCCCGCTCGAGCGAGCGGTTTATGGCGGCCACTAAAGCAAGCGCCTCCGTTTCGTCAGGCACTACCAACGGATGGACCACCGCTTCAAGGAACCTCAGGAAGTCGTCGTCCGGTCCACCTGTCAGATTCAGCCGCTCCAAGAGAAGGTGCGAATCGTCCCAGTCACGAAAGCCCATGTGCGTCGCGATATCGGTGGTGGCCGTCCTAAACCGACTATCTTCGGACGGCATTTCATCGAGAGGCCAGACACGCTTCAGAAAGTCCATGTAGTCGAGTCTCCCGTGGAAGGAGGCATCACGCAGGACGAGCATGTCGACAATGTCCCTCCTCGTGCCCTCCCGGATCGCGTCTTGGTGCACTTCCAACTACAACTCCCTTCCAGTCACGAATTCCGGGCCTCCCGAATTCTGAATGTCGCGCTTACCTGCGGCGAGGCGAATGGACCGACTGTTCTGGCAGTCTGCCCTGTCCACATCAGATGGAGTGAAGATGGCCTTTTGACGGGATGTAGACGACTGCACGCCAAGGCCCCGCTGAGCCCGCAGGCGACCAAAGTGTGAATCGCATGCGTTACAGCGATGAACCCCGCCGGCGCCCAGTCCGCTTCCACCGTCGCTTGAGTCCGACCGCGAGATATGCGGGTGCCCTCGATTGCGTGCCCACCTCTCGAGCATTTCTACCACCTGTGCGAGACCATACGGTTTCAGCTGGCCACGGTTTCCAATACTTCTTCTAGCGTGCCGCGCGAAACGCGGTCGTCGTCCCAGTTGGCACCGAATATTGTCGTTCAGCGACGCCGGGAATTGTGGAGAGTCGATCAGCCAATCGAGGGGGCCACACGGCACTGACCAGACGCGCCTATGCGGGAGAACGCGGGCCTATGCGAGCAGTTTGGCAAGGTGAAGGGAGCCAGCTGCCAATCACCAGAGCCCATGTCGTGGAGGTCCTCATGTACGGCGTGGAAGGAGTTGCAGGTCTTCGCGTCGTCTTAGAAGAATCGCGGGAAGAACTGCCGGGTTTGAGCGACGCCAAACCTGTTACGGCATCGAGGCCGATTTACAGGCCGTTGCCCCCTTCTAGGAGCAATGGCATGGAAATTCTACGTTATTTCGCGGAGAATTCCGCCTGTGCCAGTGCCAGGAACTCCCGGGTAACAGCCTCAACCGCGGGTCGCCGATAGGCGGCCCATAGATGCTGGCGACTGCGCGGGCCCAGACGCGCAGCAATTGCGGTCATTGGGTGGCCCTCACAATAGAGCTTCAGTGCCAGGACCTGCCGTGGCGTCAGCGCGGCTGAGGCCCGATCGATCGCCTGCTGGAGGAGCGCTCGCGCCGCATGCACATCGGCGAAGGCGCTTCGTCCAAAGCGCTGGCGTGCCAGGCGTCTCACCCCAGGAAGACCTACCAGCGCCGAATCAAGTAGGCGATAGCCGTCCGCGCGGTGGCGCAAATCATCGTCGACCCACCGGTAGTACGCCGCAAACGACCGGCGCCCGCGGCGCGGCGTGCGGTGCACTTGCCGCCGCCCGGAGATTGGCATGGCATCGGCGGCCTGCGGAATCTGATTCCTCCTAGCGCACGGGCGGTTTGCACTCAGGGTGCCAAGCCAAGGATCCCGAAGGAAGGCAGGATTCCGGAAGAACGGACTGTCGACTTGCACTGAATATGCCGCTTTGCAGATGCAGTCACCGATTTCGACCAGATCCCAAAGGGTTACCGCAAAACCTCAATCCTCTTTGCACACGTGAGTCTCCGCCAGGCCAGTGACGGGACTGATCGCCGAGTCGAAGTCAACGGTCACCGGCTGGAAGACCAGAAGGACAGAGCGGCCACAGGACGGGACACAACTCACTAGACTCGATCTCGCTACAAGCAAGGATGTCGATTCTCGGCTAAAGCAAGTTTCTTGCCGACTGCCCCTCAACAGGTTGCGTGCTTCGGTACGCGGCCGCGGCCCATTCTTGAAAGTTGCCGACTTTCCCGGACTCACTTATCAGTTAAGGGTCGACGAGCATGCCGGCGACGCTGAGATGCTGGATCTAAGCAGAGGACTGTCCCTTGGCAGCTAAGCACACGAACGACGCATTTCCAGTCGCTGACCACTCCTGAAGATGTAACATAGAGGGCCGTTCAAGAGTCCGCTTCAGGACTTTTCTTCCCAAGTCGTCGATATGCAAATCACCGTAGTTGAATGTGATTGGGGAGGTTCCAGAACTACCGACATTGGAGCTTTGTTGGCGGATGTCGCATGTCACCTTTTTCGACCATTCAGGATCTTACCAACAGGAAGTATCCTCGTAGAGGCAACGAACTGTCCGGACGACAGTCCCAAAGTCCTCTTCCGTTCTTCTACGAGAGATCCCTTCCGAATCCAGCTTTCAGCGCGGGGCACACACTGGAGCCAATTCGCATTTCAGTTCTCGCACGAACTCTGCCACGTCCTTTCTGACTACGAGCGACTACGAGTTAGTCAAAACCGATGGTTTCACGAGTCGCTTTGTGAACTGGCTTCGATTTTCACCATTCGTCGTATGGCTGAAATATGGCCCGTGCGGCCCCCGTTTCCGAATTGGGCCGGGTACGCCAATTCTCTCACCAGTTACGCTGCGGATCGCGTCGCTATAGCGAAAAGACAAGTTCCCGCGGGAGTGGCCCTTTCGACATGGATACAGTCAGAGGAGGAAAGTCTACGCGCCAACTGTATTCAAAGGCACAAGAATCTGGCGGTCGCATACTCCCTGTTGCCGATCTTCGAACGTGAACCTGCCGTCTGGAATGCGATCCGCCGACTGCCGGAATCTTCGGCAATGTTCAAAGAATACTTGCTCGAATGGTTCGAGAGCGTCGAGCCTACTGACAAGCCGATGTTGTCGCTTGTCTTGGACGCTTTGAATTTGCCAGATTATGCGCTCTCACCAAAAGCAGTCGATGCGTTGATTCGAGCGGCAGAATAAAGTCACTATCACCAATTGCTGACTTGCAGTTCCCGGGGAAATCGCAGACCGGGGTCGTTCAGTTGTTGTCCCATTGGACCGCCCCGCGGAACCCGAATAATCTGTCCATGCACTTAGAAGAACCGCGGGAAAAACTGCCGCGTTTGAGCGACGCCAAACCTGTTACGGCATCGAGGCCGATTTACAGGCCGTTGCCCCCTTCTTGGAGCAATGGCATGGAAATTCTACGTTATTTCGAGGGGAATTCCGCCTGTGCCAGTGCCAGGAACTCGCGGGTCATAGCCTCAACCGCGGGTCGCCGGTACGCGGCCCAGAGATGCTGGCGGCTCCGAAGTCCCACGCGCGCCGCAATGGCGGCCATCGGTTGGCCCTCGCAATAGAGCTGCAGAGCCAACACTTGCCGCGGCGTCAGGACCGCCGATGCGTGCACCGTCGCTTGCTGGAGGAGCGCACGAGCCGCATGAACGTCGGCGAAGGCGCTTCGTGGGAAGCGCTGGCGTGCCAGGCGTCTCACTCCGGGAAGGCCAACGAGGGCCAAATCGAGCAAAAGATAGCCGTCCGCGCGATGGCGCAAGGCATCGTCGACTCAGCGGTAGTACGCAGCAAATGACCGCCGGCCGCGACGTGCCGCATGGCGGGCATGCCGCCATCGTGCAGTTGGTATCGCAGCGGTCTCGGGCATCCGCCGACTCCGGTGAAACGAGAAGAATGGCCTCAGGATGCCGACGCAGCGCTCCAGCGGAAAGGAAGGATTCCATTAGGTCGGGGGACGGGACGTCGCCGGCTATCCCCTCGATGAGCGCAGTCTTCGGACTTCGATCCCGCTCCAACGTCGAGACTTACCCTGCCGGTCCCTGGTAAAGCGACAGCCAGCGTCCGCCATCTGTGATTGCGGATTGGCGGGTGGCAACCAGAGATAGACAAGTCCCTCACTAGGTGCAGACTCTGAGGACGTGCCACGCTGAGCCATACGTTGCACTGCCCGGGGCAGTCAATCCCCACATCCTGGAACCACGACGCTCCTCCTTCCGCCCATCCGTGGACTGTCAAGGCCCGCCGCGTCCCAACGCCGGCGGGCCACGAACCACCATGCGGTGTCACTCTCGCCGGCGGCTCGAATCCCCTGACAACGAAGCCTGACGCCCCGAGCAACGTCCCACCGCTCGGGCGTCTTGACACCGTCGACGCGCACGACCTCCCAGCGCGTCGTCGTCCTACTCGTGACGCGGACGACCTTCTGGCGTCCGGTCGCACTAGTCAGTGCCGCAGGCCCGCGTAAATTGCTTGCTGCGCGGGATATGCGGTACCCCCAGCATGCAGCTTCGGTCGAGGATGGCTATCCAGGATTCCGCTACTCACGAGCATTCCGCGAATGACCGAAAGCGCCGCCGACCGACACGTGAACGCCGCCGATGGTCGGTACGGCGGCGCAGTTGGAGGCGTGATGCAGGCCCAGCCGGCACGATGCGGGTCCACCGGTCATGGAGTCATACACGTCCCGGTCACAGCCACAGGGCTCCGCCGCACGTCGAAGAGCTCGCACCGTGTGTCCTCGTCCCAGGCTACGGTTGAGAGCGGGACACGCCGGCGGTGCTGACGGCACCAGCCGAGCCGATGCCCAGGTCAGACCTGCTCGGCGACGAGACTCGACCGGCGCGAGGGTCGGCCGCCTGATTCCGGGGCTGTCCGGCGCCCGACGCAGGCGTGCCAGCCGCAGTGATGCGACAGGGATACCTGCGGGTGGCGCAAGTTTGGCGCGAGTTGTGGCGCAAGTTCTGACGCAAGCTCAGTCCGCGCCGCCTGCCAGAACGTATTCCACGCGGTTCGTGCGTCCCCGGCGCCGCAGCACGACCTTGTTGGACGAGCACATGGAGATCCCGTTGCAGGGTGCGGTGCGGGGTTTCCGGACAGCGGTCTTGAAAGTCGGCGAATGTCAGCCATGAGCTCAGGGCACCACTTGCCACCATCAAGGGTCCCTCATCCACGGTGCTTGACTCGTCCGCAGACCTGGACCCCGCCGTGGTGCGCCAGTTCTTCTGCACAACAGGAGACTAGGCCGACCACATGCACGCGCTGGTCGCCGACCTGCTGGACTTGGCCCGCATCGAAACGAGCAAGCTGGCGGTCAGCCCCGGACCCGCTGAGGCTGCCGTGCTGGTCGACCGGGCGAGAAACGCCGTCACCGGCGCAGGGGGGCAGGAATAACCTCGACATCGATCGGGACCTGCCCTCCGTAATATCGGACACGCGGCGTTTCGCCCATGTGCCGGTCAACCTGCTGTCCAAAGCGGTCAGGCTCTCCTCCGAGTCATCGCTCATCAGGGTGGCCGCCGTGCGGGATGACGTTCACGTCGAGGTCTCGGTGGCCGACCAGGGGCGGGGGATACCCGCCGAGGACCTGCCGGGGCTGTTCAGGAGGTTCTCCCGTAGAGAGGACCGCGACACGGCGGGGGACACCGGCCTGGGCCTGGCCATCTGCAAGGGGATAGTCGAGGCCCACGGGGGCCGCATTCATGCCGAGAGCGACGGGCCGGGCCTGGGTGCCCGGTTCGTCTTCACCCTGCCGGTGGTGCAGGAGAGGGAACCGGCCCGTCGGCCCGCCCGCTCCCAGGACGGCCCGCAGTCGGCGGGAACGGTGCTGGTGGTGGACGACGCCCCCCTGGTGCTCCGCTCTGTCAGCGACGCCCTCGCGACGGCGGGCTTCCATGCGGTGGAGACGGCGGACCCTGAGGAGGCGCTGTCGCTGATGGCGGAGCACAGCCCCCGCCTCGCCCTGCTGGACCTGGTGCTGCCGGAGCAGGACGGCGAAGAGCTGATGGGGGGTATTCTGGCAGTCTCTCGCATCCCGGTAATCTTCCTGTCGGCCTACGGCTGGAACGAGACGGTGGCCAGGCTCCTGGAGAAAGGGGCGTCGGACCACATCGCCAAGCCCTTCTCTCCTGCGGAGCTGGTGGCCAGGGTGCGGGCCGCCCTGCGCCGGTTCGGGGAACCCGCCATCCCTGCGCCGGAGGAGCCCTTCGTGCTGGGCGACCTGATCATCGACTACGGCGCGCGCAGGGTGACGGTCTCAGGCAACACGGCAGAGCTGACGCCAACCGAGTTCGATCTGTTGGCAGCGCTGTCGATGGAGGCCGGCCGGGTGGTGACCCACGAGCGGCTGCTGAGGCGGGTGTGGAGTCCGGGCAAGCCGGGGAACCTGCGGGTGCTGTACCCCGACCTGATGCACCTGCGCCAGAAGCTGGGCGATGACGCTGCCAACCCCACCTACATCTTCGCCGAACCCCGCGTCGACTACCGGATGCCGAACATGGAGGGGGAGGGAAAACGGAGACATAAATTAATTCGAAAGAAACGTAGTTGAAGGGAAACGTCCGGATGAAGGTATCCACAGTGTCGGAATTCCTAGAATGTCTAGATGTTGAAAGAGCCAGCCCACCTGACTGTGCTTCACGGGATGCAGACACGCGAGACATGACAGAGTTTTATCGGCGAATTGACGACGGACTACAATCTATACTGTCCCCATGAGGGGATAGAGGCAAGACGCCGCTGTTTAGGAGCTGGCGCGAGGTAGGGGAGAAGGTAAGATCAATCAATTCCCCCCGGCGTCCCAACTGGCGCACCAGAGACGACAGACTTGTTCGCCCCGGAAAGGAGATGCAGCATGACCATGTCTAACATGGCGGATTGGCCAGGTGGTCAGAGTGACCCAAGAATGTTGAAAGACGCGTATGCACGGATTGACCAAGCCAAGCTCAATATGGAAATCCTGAGTGCCGAGATCAGTAATTTGGGAAAGCAGACTATAGAGAAAATGATCGGTGGGTGGTCTGAAGAGAGGAATAGTTTTGAAATAAACTTGCCCCCCGCAGAATTAGCCTTTGAAGGCAGAGTTCCCTCCTCCGTACAGGCAAAATGCAGCAGTATCATCGAGGACATGCACGCTGCCCTCGACTACGGAATTATGCGAGTGGCCGAATTCGTAAATCCCAATATGACAAAGTCAGAGCGGCGACGCGTTCAGTTCATAATTGCTAAAGACCAATCTAGTTTCAACGCACAAATGAGGAGCCGCCTAGCATTCCTGGGGCAGGACATCAAAAGCTGGATGGAATTGCGGCAACCCTATCAAGGGAATGAAGCCATAGAATTTATAGGACGCATGAGTGGGGTTTCAAAACACCAGAACCTGCCTGTAGTAAAGCACGCCCCACAGTCTCACATAGAGCTTCGCAAGGACAAAGACAGGGAGGTTTATGAAGACAGAGGCTGGTGGATATTCCCTGTAGACAGGGGGCATATGTTTGTCACCCGTGTTCTCAAGAGCCAGCTAGTCATCGACGAGAAGTACGATGCACTGGTGGTTCTACCAATTTGCATTGATTATGTAGAAAGTCTCGTAAACGACCTAGAGCAGTATCTTCGCACTGTAAACCCGTCCACCTAGGTCCACGCTATGAGATCGCCCGCCTGCATTTCAACGTGAGCCCGCAAAATTGAGTCTTGCCTACACGCTGACGGAGCGCCGACAATGGGGACAAGGGTGGTCCTGCCCGCTGGCGCTGCAATGGACCATCCTGGAGAAACGAGCGGCCCTCCAACCCGATGGGCGGAGGCTCGTACAGGGCTATCCGGGGCTGACAGGCCCTTCTTTAGATCAGGACCTCCCAGCCAATAGTTCGCAAATCGGTACGCCTTAGCCCACCAAGCTGGACAAAATCAAGAACCTTCACGCTGAGGTTCGTCCTGAACCTGTAGCGAGAGGGCTTGCCCCCGTGCGTGTGGGGATCACATCACGTTTCCGTCGGGCAGTCCGCGTGCCTGGACGAGGCTGCCCCCGAGGGTGCCGCGCCGCGGGTCGACCTGATCGCCAGCGGTGCCCTGTGGGTGGGCTTTCAGGTGGCCAGCACCGACGAGCCAGGGGCGGCGACGTACGTGCGGTTCGAGGTGGCGGTGCGCGCGCAATCCGTCACGGCGCCTCCGGTGGTACACAGCTTCACCGTCTATGTGGACGGCACGGCCGTAGCCACGATCGAGGGCCGGCACGCCGTGCCGGCCCTCGACTGGACGGCGTTGGCGCTGACGGCGACGCCATTCACGCGCCGGTTGGTGGCGGGATTCTCGACCGTGGCCTTCCAGGTCAACTGGCCCCCGGCGAGATTGCAACTGGAGTGGTCGCGGGTGCGGCTATTCGTGGAGTACACGCCGACCCGGACGTAGATGCACCGGGTGCCGCCGAAGGCGCCGAAGGTGGCGCGGCAGCAAATCGTTGCCACGCAGACCGAGACCTGCGGCGTGGTTACGCGGGCGAACGCCCGTGCCACGAACGCTGCGGCGTCTCGAGGACTCGGCTGGCAGGCGAACCCCAAACGGCCGAGTGTCCCGTGGTGCGGTACCATGGGCCTTGAATGTGTCATCCGCGGCCTGGGCCGGCAGGACGACCGCGGAGGCTTGCCGACTCTCGCTGGCTTCCTATGGGCGGCGAAGCTCCCTCGCGCTCCCACGGTCCCGGATCCTGTCCAGACCTGACGCCTCGTGGACTGGCGTTGGGGGACATGGTGAATACTTCGGCTGGCTCTCGCAGGTCCACCATGCTCAGATCGTCGGTCAGAATGCAGATCGCCCAGCGGCCATCGGTGGGCGTGGGCCGAAAGGCGACGGGCCTGCCACCAGGCTGGAACTGCCGGCCCTGGAACGACACTCAGCCGCCCGCCTAGACTGTCCTAGTCCCGAGACCTATCGACGGGTGATAGCATCGTTTGGTTCAAGAAGCTCGGATTCGTGGAGTAAGCGATGCTCTTCACGTGCCTACCACCCGCTGGGCCTTGCGAGTGGCGAGAACTCGCACCCTTCGTAGTTGCCTACAACGAGCGGTACGGCACATCGTATTTTCGATCACAGTGCCTGGATGTGGAGATACGGGACAGACCTGCACCGGAAGTGCTTCTGAAGGCTCAAGGTGAACCCCCTATGGTGATCGAGCGCAAGTCGATTGTTTGGCCGCCAGAAGAGCATCTCGCCAATCATAGGAACGAGCACAACCTGTCGGAGTATTTTTCGGAGGCGCTACGGTCGTACGGAGATGCTTTTTCGAAGTCGCTGTATCAGCTGTCAGTCCGAGAATCGTCCTTGCATGGCCGAATGGACCGGGATGTTGCAGCCATTGCGAGCTCCATCGCCGGAGACATTGCATCACATGCCGACGAAGCGAGATCATACGGTGGCCTTGCTAGATCTTCGCCAATTCCCTGGAACTTTCGTCCTCTGCGCAAATGGGAGAGAGATGAAGCTACTCCCACCCGCGGCATTGAGGTCGTCATTGTCGGAAGTACTGAGGATCGGGATCATGCTGAGATTTGCAGAAAACAAGCAGTAGCGATCGATGGGTTCTGCGAGGAGTTTGATAGGCAGGCTCGTGCTGCATCCAGGAAGTTTTCCGACTACTCCAACTGCCTGAGGTTTCTTTTGGTCCAGTTCTTTGGCGACCCTGAGTTTGGCCCGACCGACGAAGAAATCAAGACAATAGTTGCGTCTAGCCAACTGCCAAGAAATATTGATCAAGTCTGGGTTGCCGACGAAAAATGGGTCAGCGCAGACGACTATGAGATCAAGTGGGTACGCATCGCGTAGCACAAGTCTCATCATTCCTACCAAGCTGGACAAAATCAAAAACCTTCACGCTGAGCTTCGTCCTCAACCTGTAGCGAGAGGGCTGACCCCCGCGCGCGTGGACATCACGTCTCGTCGCGGCGGGAGGCCAGCCAACCCGCCCCGTGCGGCGAATCAGGCACGATACGCCAGTCACGATAACGGGTACTGTCCACTTTAGACCTGTTGGGTCTGCTCGAATGTGGAGTCATCCGCGGCGCGGCTGGCTAATTGCCGCGAGGATGGAGAGACCCGAACATGGGAGCGGGCCAGCCGCGCTCCGGCGAACGTCAACGCCCGGGCGATTTGAGCCGAGTGCCAATCAGGGCTCCGCCAAGTCGATGCCAGTGTCGTCCAGGAGTCGCCAACTAGGGGGAAGCCGAAGCAACGCCACACGTTCTTGCCGTTGGACTCTAGAGCCTTGCAGTCGCTGCTGTGGCTCACGATCTGGGCGTCGATGAGCTCGACCTCGGGCAGTTCGTACGGGTCGCGTTGGCCAAGTCGGCCCCGGCGTCCGGACGGCGGTAGCAGACTCAGCATCCAGAGAGTGGTCATGTGACCTCCTGCTGCTTGGCAGCGTGGCATGAGGCTGCGGTTCTGGAGGCTTCGTCCTTAGTCGTTTGATGCGGTGATAAAGCGAACGAGCAAGTCTCCTTCTTCGGCGCGATGTCTGGCTGCGTTGGAGTTGGTGTGTGCAGCGATATGGGTCACACCGTTTCGCTTGGCACACGGCCATCTGTGGCGGTTTGGTGTGAGGCATTGGGCGATGAGTGGCCTCATCCGGATCAAGAGCGGGTGAGGATGTTTAGATGATCTCATACTAAGCCCGCCCTATTGATGATCAGTTTGGCAAGTTCTCTGAAGTCTTTACGCGCATCATTGACCGCAGCCGCGTGCCCGCCGATGGCACCGTCGGCCGACGTGAGATCAAAGATTGGCTTGCGGTTCTCCTGCGCCATAGGTACTAGACTTCGGTAGTGCTTCACCGTCGCTAGGCACCGCTCATCGTTCTGTGGTGTGTCAGGAAACGGGCCATTGCTCTTACCCAATAGATTCTCTGCGTACGCCCTGGGCATCCGGTTGACCCATTTGACGTACGCCTTGACCGGACGGCTTAGCCGGACGCTGTGCTGCTGGACTATGTATCCGATGGCTTCCATTCTTCCTTCAGGCAACGAGAATCTTGGTTCGTTCTCACTATTTTGCCAGTTGCGTTTTCGGATTAGCCAGTCCATGCGCCAGCGTTTGAGCGTTGGGCCGAGGTTGCGTAGACCTTGGAGCGAAAACAGGTCGGCGGCGAGTGGGACGACGACATGGTCTGTGGCAATTAGAGCGGAGCGGTTGATTGCGCCGAGATTGGGGCCAACGTCCGCCAGAATGATGTCTGCGTCCATGTCATTTGCCCCACGCTGCATCACGGTCCAGAATGATGTCAGGATTCTGAATGGCCGATACAGATTGCTGGACCCGAGCGCGTTGGGCCACTCAGCCGAAAGCGTGTCCTCAAAGCCGGAGAGGGCAAGATCTCCTGGTATCAGCCTTAGGTCGGGCGTGATTTCCTGTAGCGCAGGTGGCAGCAAATCTCCCACTGCCAACAGGGGGGCCACGCACTTGAAGATAGTCGTGCCGTGATCCCCACTCGCCCCATCCCACAAGGGTTCTACGCTCTCTTCATCGAGAAACGCGGCGGTGAGGTTTGCCTGTGGATCGAGGTCACAGGCGAGAACCCGGCGACCGGTTTGAGACAGAGTCCACGCCAAGTGGTAGACCAGCGAGGTCTTCCCAACACCGCCCTTGTTGTTAAAGAACGTTAGAACTGGAACGCTCATGCTTGGAACTCCCGGATGGTTACTTGCACAAAGCTCTCTTCGATATTGAACGCCGGATCGGGATTCCCGTTCTCTTGTAGCAGTCTTGTTGCAATGGAAATTCCGATACCGAACTTTTGTACATAGCCAAGGGTCTTCATAGCCTCTGCCAAGGTCGGGTTCCGATAGTCAACTATGTCAGGCCGTCCAAAGTTCTCTCGGGTCACTGTTCCGTATGCACCGCCCGGACTAATAAGTTCGATACGGTCGTCGAACCAAGTGACTCTAATCGGCGTATTTGTTTTCTCGTAGGTCCGGTGCATGACTGCGTTGCGAACGAGTTGCTGAAGCGCTCCGAGCGGATACGTCCATGCGCGCTGCTCAAGGTCCGAACCAGTGATGTCGACGTGCGTATGGATGTGTCCCCGCAGTTTTTCGTCACTCCGCCTCAGGATGTCCGAAACTGTTCCGTCAATGACCTGTTCGTCAGCAATTGAGTCCGCCAGCCCGTAACCGCGAATGCGGAGGAATTGGATGTACGAGCTCGGGATGAAATCACGCGGCTGCTTGCCCAAAACCAGCAGCCCAAGGACGGTAGCTGTCGGGTCGTCAGCAGACGCGATCATTTTGGTAGCAGCCAATTGCTCTTCCAGGCTGCGTTCGTTCGCCTCGAGCGATTCAATACTGAAGGAACGTGGCAGATATTCGTGCTCAAACTGGATGAGATTGAGGTCTGAGATCCCAGTACCAGGTACAGGATGGATATCGAACGGAGTGTCACGCGCCCGCCGCTTCTCGTTGAGGATGCGTTCTTCCTGCGCGGTTGCAACACCCCGTCGGGGTCCGTTACGTACATGGATGGCACCCTTGTACCGGACGGGCGGCGAGTCCGATGGCAGCACAGTAACGACAGCAACATCCGAGTTGGCCACAGTCCGTTTTTCCACGAATAGCGATGGGGGTGGGATGATGTGACCGTTGGTCTTGATGCTGGTGAGTTGCTGCAGCATACGGTCGGTGATGTTGATTCCGACCGGCTCGCGGTTGTCTCGCACGCCCACGAAGACGATTCCCGGCTTGCCCGAGGCGGGCAAGTCGTTGGCAAATGCGCAGATGGATTCCGAGATGGCGTCCGAAACACCTCCGGCAAGAGTTTCTTTGAATTCGACCCGGTAGCTTTCGCCCTCGCGAAGGATCTCTTCCAGCGTCGCATCGTCAAAGCGCACCGTCAGCCCCTGTCTCGCAGCCTCTGTCTGTAGAGACGAGCCAGAAAACTCTGGCTGCTTGCTTCAGTCTAGCGCGAGCACTTACCACCTAGGCGCATGGTCCACTTCCGCCGGGCAGTGACCGAGGCATCAGAAGAAATCCGCTCGCTGCCCATTCCCCTTCCCCTCCAACCCCGGATGCGGACTGTCCGGACAGAATTCATCGGCAATCAGACACGGGCCTATACAGCCCGCACCGAGGCGGCGGATCCACCGGCCTGGCGGCACCCCTGAAACTTGGACCTGTGCCCGTTTCGCCGTCGGATCGGGGACCGGTATGACCGACAGAAGCGCCTGCGTGTACGGTTGCTTGGGCTCCTGAAGCACGTCCCGGCTGCCCCGCTTTTCCACGATCTTGCCCAAGTACATCACCGCGATCCGCGAGCACATATGGCGCGCCACCGCCAGGTCGTGCGTGATGTACAAGTAGCTGATCTGCAGCCGCTCGGCCAGTCTCTTCATCAGGTTCATCACGCCCGGGCGAAGCGAGACGTCCAGCATCGACATCGGCTCGTCCGCCACCACGAAGGTAAGTTCGATGACCACCGCCCGCGCGATCGCCACCCATTCTTGCTCGCCGCCCGATTAGCTCGTGTGAATACCGAAACCAGATGTCGGCGGGCGGCGTCCTGCACCTTCAGCGGCTCGGCCATGATTCGAAATCTGGGCGCTGAGGGCTCGGCGACTCGTACAAATCCCGGAAGATCAGCTGCGCCTTTCGCCGAAATGCCTTCAGCACTTCGTCAAGCAGCGTCGTTATGTCCCTTAGTTCCCCCTCTCCATCGTCGGACAGCACATGCCCGTCCGTCGGCGCCGCCAAACGCATCAGCGGTCAGTCCAGCAGTTGCACGCTGAAGCGGCATGTCTGCAGAATCCAGGTAGGGAAGCAATTCCGCTAGTCCGTGTTCGGGCGTCTTTCTGACTGGTTCGCACGTGAGCAATGATCCCGAAGTCCAGCCACCCAGCGGGAACGATGTCGGTCATTCTGGGCAGCCGCAGTGTGGCTACCGGCACTCCTAGGCGCCGCCTGCGCCCGCGTTGAGCAGTTGTGTGTGGATTGTCGCAAATCTCGCGTCTGCCGAAGGATGCGGTGATGGAACCGCGGAGCCATGGTTGCCGTGACCTGACGGTTCTCTGGAGAATCTCACTCTACCCAATATGACGAAGGCCAAGTTGGTCGTCTGCTGGAATGCCGAGTCGTTCAAGTCTTCCGAATGTCATGAGTTGAGAGTGTTCAGCAAGTGCTTGTCCTAGCTTTTGTGCTGTGGTTCATGTCGCTCTTGTCCTGCGTGACAATTGCTAGACAGAAAGGCAGGAGTCTCCTAGACGACACACCTAACTTGCGATCTTTATGGGATGGGACTTATCGATTGTACGGTGCACATAACGTCGAGTCAGGATCTCGACCGACAAACTGGGATAGGGCATCGAGAGCTGCTGGCGGAAATCAGGCTGAACAGCACTGCGTTGGCGGTCATGGGATGTCGCACGCAATGCCGCGAATTGCAGCTTCAGTTTTCGAACTAGCCGGGTAACGCTCGAACCTCGGCTCAAGCGTGCCTCGCAGGTTCTGGCAGGCAGGCCACGTGGACGTGTTCAGAAGACCGAATGTGCATCGTGCTCGCTTCGAGTGCCGGTGATCCGTTAGCACAATGCAGTCGAATAGCGTCAACTCACGCGCCACTGATCATCCTACTTTCTCTACGTGACTGCCAATTCGGCCATCAAGAAACCGAGCATCTCACGAGGCAACGCTCCCGAGCATCGTCCTATTCAACAACCTTTTCGATATGGTTAGGATGAACCAAAACCACTGGTCGCCCATTCAGCAAAGTGACCCAACCACTTATCAGAATTGTATCACCCGGATTGATTCCCCTGAGCTGATCACGCTCCTTATCCGTCACAAAGATGCATTCGACCTGGGTGAAATAGGTTTCGTCCCAGAGAGAAAGGTCTAGTTTCCCAGACTTACCATGTGCGGAATGGACAGTTCTAATGTCATGGATCGATCCCTTCAGCGTGCAATGCTCAACGGCGTACACACTTTCTCTTTTGAGTTCGTCCAGGTGACGCGGGCGGGCTAGCAGACGTGGCCGGTCTTTTCTAATGTTGCCGAAAAGAGCGACCTGTTTCCCTTCAAGGCCAAAGTAATTCTCGACATGGCACTTGTAGAACTGGGCAATCACTTCGTCCTCATGGCGATCAGAGTCGATCACAACCTCGACTATGCTAAAAGGGTCATATCCGTCAGGTATGTTCACAGCTCGAACCCGACCCTCAACTAGTGTCGGTTCGTAGCGAGGAGCCGGGCTTCCGTCGTCAACGTCGGAATTCGGATACACTGTCGTCGTGATGTTGAGCTTGATGGGTGAGTTCTTCTCGAATGCCCGGCTGCTGGCGGACAACAGGAACTCGGCGGCGCTCAACAGCTTCGGTATATCAATGGAAAGGTCCGGGGATGTAAGATCCGTGATGTACCGCCATTTCTCATAGAGCCTGTTGCTCTCTGAAAGAAAGTCTCGGAAGCTCCCGTGGAAGTGAGTTCTCTTTGTGTCCGAGTGACTCCACCACTCTTCCAGTTGCCGTTTCTCGTCGTCTGCGAGCAACTTGAATAGGTCAACGAGCTTGTGCGTCTGCCATTTCTTGGCGTCCGCAGCATCTGGTGACGCCAGTTTCCCGAGAACTTCCAGATATGCCTTGAATGCTAGCTCTAGGGTAAACGCTGCCTGCTGCGCGAAGGCCAACGCCTGGCCTTTGCCTGCGTCCGAAGTCCAGAAGTGCCGGTCCTTGGCTTGGTAGTCAAACATGCCCTTCAGATTGATGTGCGTCACCGGTATCAGCCTTGACGCTTCGTAGTACATTCCCGCGAGCTGTGAAAACGTTGTGATTCCAGGGACCTTGGCCGCGAATGACTTGCAGTCCAAGCAAAGCTCGCCGACTTTCATCAATTCGGAATTCGAGAAATCTCTCTGGTTGCCGTTCTTATCGATAGCGACAATCCAGTGAATATACTTCTGCGTAACGGGATGTACCGGTATGTCAGCACCGTAACGTTGGGTCACTTGCGCGAAACAACCAGCGGCATCCTCCAAGCTGGAATGGGCTCCATGTATTTCCGAACACTGGGAGAATAGGCTGAACACTTCGTAGGGCATGGTCAGCGGCTCCTCAAAGACTCTCCGGCTAGGCCTCTTGAGTGCCTCGGGCCCTTCACCGATAGTGTCGCACTCATGGCCGGATCGCCCAACGTCAAAAAAGCGCACAGATCCAGTGACTGTTGAGTTCGGTCGCGTCCTGGCATCGGGAAAGCTGGCTCTCGCCGGGTGCAGCAAGACCTACCGTCCCGCGCACGTCTTCCCTAAACGGCCTCTCCCAATCCCTTCAAGGTGGAGTCGGACTGTAGTCTGAGCAGCAAAATCGCCCCAATCCGCCTCGCCACCTCACTGAAATACCCCACTTCTTCCGCCTTCAGCGCCCGCCCCAACACCTTCCGCTCCCGATACGACAACCACTTTTTCAACACCTGGTACCCACCCAGTCGATAGTTCCACACATTCGCCGGCACATTCCGCCAGTACGCGTTGTCGTTCAGATGGATGTCGTAGGTCGTCTCGCCTAGGGTGTCCGGGGCGT